>NZ_JBMDIJ010000001.1:0-341329 GCF_057808595.1 Pseudomonas sp. FG98
TGGGCAACCTGCTGTCGCAGCGGATTCCCAACTATCGCAACCTGATGAACAGCTATGCAGCCTTCACTGCCAAGTGATCGCTGAATGAACGAAGCCCGCTCGGTCAGAGCGGGCTTCGTCGTTTTCATGCGAGGGGGTTTACTGGTTTCTCAAGGTGCAGTCCTCGATTCCAAATCCATATCGGCTGGCCACTCCACCTTCGGCGCCAGAAGCATCGCGACGTTGGTCCACCACACAAAGTTGTGATCCCACGGCCGGCCGGGTGGAGGCAATGCGTCGGGGCCTTGCTGCATGTAGGTACAGACGTAGGCCCAGGCGTGCTCGTTGGCTCCTCCGGTGGTCAGCGTAAAGCGATCGATGACCTCGTTTGTGCCCGGTTTGACGATGGAAAGCTCCACACCACAGCGGAATGAAGTTCCAGCGCCTACCGACCAACGCTCAGCCCGGACTTGCGACCAGTCGTAGACGACGGGTATCACTCGCCAGCATTCGAAGGGGTTCCACAAGCGGCATTTGAAGTTGTAGGCGTAAATGCGTTGGCGGGCTCGATTAAATCGAAGAGGCATGTCTCGTGGAGGAGATATTTCGAATTTTATGCCAAATAGAATCGTCCATACTCCAGTAACAGACCCAAATATTACTATGGCCCACTCTTCTAAATTCAGCGCTCGCTCAGCCGACAAACTACCCCACAACGCATTGGCCAGTTGAAACCCCATCAACGGCACAAGCCAGATTACCCATCCCCTAGCAAGTGCAAACCCGCGCGGTAGTTCCAAGAAAACTTCATCCTGATGGTTCGGAGTATCGAACCCAAGCGCCGGAGCGACGACTGGCAACTCGTCAGGACCAGGCAGATCCTCCTTCCAACCACGACAAGGCGGTATGAGCTTCGGGCTTTTCATATAGAGAAAACCATCAACCTGATGACGACACCGTTATTCATCGCGCGGTCCTCGACTCCAGGTCCATATCGGCTGGCCACTCCACCTTCGGCGCCAGAAGCATCGCGACGTTGGTCCACCACACAAAGTTGTGATCCCACGGCCGGCCGGGTGGAGGCAAGGCGTCGGGGCCTTGCTGCATGTAGGTACAGACGTAGGCCCAGGCGTGCTCGTTGGCTCCTCCGGTGGTCAGCGTAAAGCGATCGATGACCTCGTTTGTGCCCGGTTTGACGATGGAAAGCTCCACACCGCAGCGGAATGAAGTTCCAGCGCCTACCGACCAACGCTCAGCCCGTACTTGCGACCAGTCGTAGGCGACCGGGACCACTTGCCAGCGTTCAAAGGGGTTCCACAAGCGGTATTTGAAGTTGTAAGCGTAGAGACGTTGACGGGCACGATTGAAACGAAGCGGCATGTCTCGAGGAGGGGAAACATCGTTTCTCCAAGCGAAAGGTATTGCCCAAATCCCAGCGAGAAGTAAGAAAACGAATATGATCCAGTCTTCAATCGTCAAAGTGTATTCGGCTGACAACTGACTCCACACCAAATCCGCCAGCAAAATGCTTATGAAGGGGACGAACCAGATCACCACCCCCCTTACAAGCGCCGACGCACGCGGTAACTCCAGAAAAACCTCATCCTGATGATTTGGCGTATCGAACCCGAGGTCCGGAGCTACGGCTGGATTTTCTTCAGGACCAGGAAGATCTTCCTTCCAGCCAAAACAAGGCGGCATGAGCTTAGGACTTTTCATGAAAAGCCTCTCTCCGCACTCCACCAATTTTGTCTTCCCTCACAATCAACCGAGCAACGCCCGCTTCGTCGCCCTTGTCGGGCCAATAGGACACTTCAAGCTGAAGAGCATGAACCTCAAGGTATCCAAAGAAGCTAATGCTGCCCTCGATCTCAAGCGATCCAGACTCAGCCTTGTGCCGAATAATCGGAGCCGTAGTTTCAGGGAGATATCCTGGGCTCTTCCACGACGCAGGCGGGGGTAACGGCCCATTCGTGCCATCGCTACGACCGCTTGCAATGATTTCTCCCGACGCCTGGCGTGCTCGGTACACCTGCAATGTCCACTCATATCGCGATGTGTCAAAAACATAGCCTGGCAGAACAATGCGGTAGTTCAGGAAGAGTCCGGCAGGAACCGCATCGCCAATCGGGATACCGCCCGCCCCATCAGCACTCACATTGATCGCAGCGTCTGCGGTAACCCCTAACAGAGCGGCATTCAAAACACCAATAGCCGTATCCATGTCCTCAAACGTGGTCCAACGACGATACTTTTCCGGCACGCCCCAGCGGGAGTGACGGGCCCAGAATTCCAAAGGGTCTGACTCCAGCTTTTTCGCGCGGACATACAGGCCATACGCGACAAGACCTAAGACCACAGCGACCCCGAGAGTGAAGAGCGCCACAGTTGCTGAAGCAAACGAGCCGACAGCTCCAGCAGCTGCGGAAAGTGTCGCACTGAGACTTGCGCGCCTGTAATTGGTACTGGCCGCCTGATCACCAGCCTTCCCCGTACGAGTGGCCGCCAACCCGAACTGCACAGCCTCCACCGCAGTTGCCAACGACACAATCGCACTGCCGTACTGCATGATCCGAAACCCCACCCCAACCTCCTGCACCCCACCTGCTGCTCGAGCCATCGCAATGGTCCAGTTGGGACGCGCAATCTGGATGGCACCACCAATGGTCTCCACCCCCGCCCCGATCACCCCGACCGACGCCGACATCACCGCCGCCACCGCCTCGTCATGGCCATCGCCCAGGGTCTTGCGCATGTTTTCGTGGCTTGTGAGCAGGGCTTTCACCTGGAAATACAGGCTGCCCATGGCCAACCCGGCCGGGAATTTCCCGGATCCGGTGCCCTTGCCGACTTTATGCAGGCCGCGTATGCCATCCCTGACCAACAGCCGGGCAGATTCGGCATTGATGTGACGGCTATAGTGAGCCATCGCATCCTTGAGGCCCGTCGGGTCGATACGGACATAGCGCATGACATCCTCGATACCTTCACCCACCCGGGTCCCCAGCTTGTCGAGGCGGGCCTGCAAGTTATCCGCGCTCTCCAGCGTCCAGACCTTGATTTCGATGAGCTTCGAGTGAGCGCTCGCCAGCGCCGGGGTGAACTGCCCTTTCAGCAGCATCGCCCGCACCTTGCGTGCAGCCGGCTTGCGGAATCGTTCGTCGAGCTGCGCAAGCACGCGCTCGGTCCCCTCGTACAGCACCTCGTTGAGCAATGTGAGGTATTCGCCAACCTTGAGCGAAATGGTGAGCTGGGTGACCTGCACACCGCTGTAGCGCAACAGCGCCTGCTGGTGCAGACGGCCTATCAACGCTCTGGCAGGCGCCGATAACCGGTCTCCCAGGGCGTAGCTGGCGGTAGCGCCGGCCGCGAGCAGATCACCGATGGCAGCCTGGATCGGCGCCGTCATCAGTTCCTTGCCTTTCTCGGTGGTGATGAGGGTCTTGATGGCGTGATAGCTCCGGGTCTTCTCACCCTCGGTCAGGTCTTCACCCAGTTGCTCAAGCCAATCCTTGTCCATGCCGGTGATGGCCTTGTAGTAAAGGCTGGGCAGGCGTTCCAGTTCTCTCTTCCAGAACTCCTCCGTATGGCGGTCGGTCACTCCACCTGCCTGGCACGAGCGGGTCATGAGAATCAGGGCCATCACCGACTCATTGGAGGTAACGCTGTAGTCGTGGAGACCCGCCAGTCGAAAGGCAGCACCTTCGTGATGGCTCACATACGGCTCGGCGACTTCCTCGATCAGCCGTTGCCAGGCGGCGAGCGTCTGCCGGTATTCGGCCTCGAAGGTCGCCCGGGCTTTTTCGTCGTAGCGATCCGCAAGCCGCTCGCGGGCATCGTTCTGTTCCTTGGCGATGCTGCGTTGCTTTTGCTCTTCAAGATCCAGATACGGTAGGGGCGTTCTGACGCCGAGGACACTGTCGTTCCACTTGTTACGGTTATTGACCTCAGCCTCCCCCTCCTCGGCCCCCCGCTCTTCCGCTCGTTTCAGTTGCACCTCACGAATCCCAAGCAATGCCTCGGAAGTCAGAAGCTCGAAACTGCGCTGCGGCTCCGCACGCCATTCCTGCATCGCCTGATAGCGCAACAGACGCTGGGCATTCAGCTCCTGGACCACACCGATGGGATCGGGCAGGACCAGGGCCAGCACGCCCTTGGGCAATTGGTAATCCTTGGTCACGGTGCGCACATGCGCGGCCAGGGCACGCAGCCGGTGATTGCGCGGGTAGAAGCCGTGCACGCTGCGGAAATCGTCGGCAATGGGCTGGGCATATTCAAGGACCTGGTGCATCTGCAGGTCGGTTTCGGTCATGGCGATGCCGACGCTGGCGGGGTCGTCGCGGGCGGTCTTGAGGTCGAGCTTGTAGAAGCGGTCGTGAAGGTTCATGCCATCGACCACGCCACCGCGCTGATAGGCGTGCAGTACCGCTTCGGGCCAAGGGTCGTTGGCAATGGCCAGCCAGGCGGTGGAGTACCTGTGGGTGTTGATATTGAGAAAAGCGGCAGGAATGTCGTGGTCATGCCGGATGCAGCGTTTGCTCAGCGGCACCGGCTCTTCGCGCGGGATCTGAAACGCCGGGAACTGACGCAACGCGCCTTCGGGACTGACCTCATAGGCCTGCCAGTACTTGCCGTCGAGCAGCACATAGAGAAAACCGCGGCGCAGGATGCGCGGCTGGTCGAGCACCATGCGCACGGCCTTGACCTCGGAGTCGCGAGACACCGGTAGCGCCTGGGTGTGCCAAGGCTCAGGAGCATAGGCGGCGCGCAGCGGCAGGATGGGCAGCCCCCAGCGCTGGCAGGTCCCGCAGCGTTCGAGGGGAACCGGGTCTGCCGCATCCATGGTTGTGTCCATGTTCAGGGCGAAATTGAAGTTGGTGTCGAAATTCATGAGTAATCCTCCGCTCGGGGCAGCTCGGTAAAGATGCGTTTCCAGAAGGTGTCGCTACAGGTCAGGAAGTGCTCATGCAGGTCGATGGCGCCTTTGCATGCCTGGGCGATGAACTGCTGGATCTCCGGGTGTTGTGGCAGGTCCGGATGCAGGAAGACCTGGTGCAGGCTGAGGGAGATGAGGTCGCGACTGTTTTTGAGCCCGAGGCTGCGGGCATCGCGGATCAGGCGAAAACCGTGCACGCCAGCCTGGGGCGGCAGAACGGAATTACCCTTCCAGCCCCACGGGGCAAATATCGGAGGATTGCGCACCATATGGCGCCAGGCGCCGAGGAACCGTCGGATCACCGGCGCCAGTTGCTGGGTCTCGCGGACCAGTTGGGGAAGTTCCGAATCAGGGAAGTAGTTGGTGCTGCGTATCTGGTTGTAGCCCTCCTCCCAACTGACCGGGAAAAGCCATACGCGGATCGGCCCCAGCAAATCGCCTGCCTGGGGCCCCATCGCGCCGACCAGCAACTCCAACCGCAGGGGCTCGAACCACGGCGAAGGCCAGCCGTCTTCGGAAGCGATGGTCTCGCAGCGGGTCGCGATATGGCGGGCGATGACTTCCAGCGGCTGCTCACTGCCCAGCCAGCCGCAGATATAGCGCCGGTTGTAGCCAAGGTCCCATTCGGCGTATTTGGCGCTGAGCTCAAAGTAGTGCGGCGACACCTCCTCGCCCGGCGCGGCCAGCTGGATCAGCGCAGGGCAAATCCCGGGGGTGTGGCTGAGGTCTGGTCGTAGTACGCGCGTCACAGCGCTGGCGCCCAACGACTCGATCAGCGAAGGCACGCTGAGTGGATGATCCAGCGCACAGTCGGCCTGGCCGTCCACCAGCAGGTAGATGTAGTCATCCGGTGAGCGGTACTGCCCGGCAAAGTTGGTGACGCTTACTCTGGTATCGGGACCGGGTTGGACGGAATGGGCACTGACCATGGGGATTTCCTGGGGAAGAAGTTCCGCGCAGATCCTGAATGTCGGTCAGCGGTTGGGGATATAGGAAAAATCCCAAGCGAAGGGGTGAAACGGCTGAGCGTTGGTTTAGGGGGATGATGGAGTTGCTGCAGGTCGAGAGCAGCATTGCCGCTGCCGGCCTTATCGCTGGCAAGCCAGCTCCCACAGGGACCGTGTCGAGCACAGAAACTGTGGCTAGCCCGGAGCTCTGTGGGAGTCGGCTTGCCGACGATGAGGCCAGCAGTCACATAGATATCTCCCACAGGGTTCACGATCATATTGTCCACTTGTGTAGGACAGTCATACCGTTTCCACCCGATTTATCCCTTTTCGAGAAACCCCTAATCTGGCCACACCTAGCGGCAACCACCCAAACAAACTTCTCGAACAAAAGGATCTTCGCCATGACCAACGCCACCTACAACCGCCTGAACAAAGACGACGCCGTAGTCCTGCTGGTCGACCACCAGACCGGTCTGATTTCCCTGGTGCAGGACTTCTCGCCGAACGAGTTCAAGAACAACGTGCTGGCGCTGGCCGATCTGGCCAAGTTCTTCGACCTGCCGACCATCCTCACCACCAGCTTCGAGCAAGGTCCCAACGGCCCGCTGGTTCCCGAGCTGAAAGAGATGTTCCCGGACGCCCCCTACATCCCGCGTCCAGGCCAGATCAACGCCTGGGACAACGAAGACTTCGTCAAGGCGATCAAGGCCACTGGCCGCAAGCAGTTGATCATCGCCGGTGTGGTGACCGATGTGTGCATAGCCTTCCCGACCCTGTCGGCGCTGGCGGAAGGCTTTGATGTGTTCGTGGTGACCGATGCGTCCGGTACCTTCAACGAGACCGTGCAGCAGGCGGCGTGGAACCGCATGACCCAGGCCGGCGCGCAGATGATGAACTGGTTCTCGGTAGCCTGTGAGCTGCACCGCGACTGGCGCAACGATATCGAAGGGCTGGGCAACCTGCTGTCGCAGCGGATTCCCAACTATCGCAACCTGATGAACAGCTATGCAGCGTTCACTGCCAAGTAAATGAAAAAGGGCCTGCTCTGGTGAGCAGGCCCTTTTTTGTTGTAGCGCTATCAATGTCCTGTTCCAGTACCGTTGAGCTCACCGCGTTTCAAGCTCAACGCGCTATTACCGAGGGCATCTTCAACCTTCAAATCCGCTCCGCGGGCCACCAGGGCATCCAGCAACTCCTGACGCTGGAACAGCGCCGCATACATTGCCGCAGTCTGTCCGCTCGCATTGCGCTGATCGGGGCTGCACCGGGCATCAAGCAGCCGCCTGGCTATGCGCACCTCCCCCTTGAAGATCGCGCCCATCAATGCCGTGTTGCCGCGCTGATCCTGGGCGCAAGGATCGGCCCCTGCCGCCAACAGCAACTCCACCACGTCACGCTGCCCGTGATAGGCAGCGAGAATCAGCCCGGTGTAGCCCTTCTCGTCGCGCACGTTGAGGTCGTAGCCGGCCTGGATGAAGTCTTCGAGCATGGCCTGGTCACCCCGGCGTGCCGCATCGAAGAAATATCCACGCAGGAGTGCTGCGGTGTCGCGACCCGGCTCCGGCGCTGACAGCTGGCTGTCGGCTTGGGCCGTGGCGAGCAGCAAGCCGAATACGGCCGCAACCATCCATCTACCCATGATGTTCACCTCCAAAAACGGAAAGGCGGGCCGCAGGCCCGCCCGTGTTGCTCGTCAGTCCTGCAGCTTCGCCGCCAAGGCCTGGACGCGCTTCAGGTCGGCCTTGGCCACCTTGGCCAAGCCGGAGCCGTAGTCCGCATCCGCCTTGTAGAAGAACGACAACATGATGTAGCGGCTCTCCTCGTCCGCGGTCGCCAGGGCCTGGCCGAGGCTGTTGATCAGGTCGGTCTGATCCTTCTTGCTGTACGAGCGGAACAGCTCGCCGGTCTGCTTGAAGTTCTGCTCGCGCTGGATCTTCGCCTGCTGGGTGGTGCCGCTGAGCGGCGTCTGCGAGTAGCGCGCGCTGGCCTGCTCGTCACGGGGTTGCAGGCGGCTCGGCTGGTAGTTGACGCCGCTGCTGGTGTGGCCGTTGTTCGCCGCGCCGTCCTGGTTGACGGTATTCACCTCGTTGCGCGGACGGTTCACCGGCAGGCCCAGGCCATTGACGCCGATCCGGTACATCTGGGTGTCGGCGTAGGCGAACAGCCGGCCCTGGAGCAGACGATCCTCGGAAGGCTCGATGCCCGGCACCAGGTTCGATGGCGCCATGGCCACCTGCTCGGTTTCCTGGAAGAAGTTGTCGACGTTACGGTCCAGGACCATCTGGCCGATCTTGCGCTCCGGCACATCGGGCCAGATCTTGGTGGCGTCCAGCGGGTCGAAGTCGAAGGTGGCCAGTTGTTCAGGCTTGAGCACCTGGATGTACAGGTCCCATTTCGGGAAGTCGCCCTTGTTGATCGCCGTGACCAGGTCGTGGGTCATGTGGCTGTAGTCGCGGCCCTGGAGCTGCTCGACCTGTTTCGGGTCGAGGTTCTTCTGCCCTTGCAGGCTCTTCCAGTGGAACTTCACGTAGTGCACCTCGCCCCTGGCGTTGACCAGCTTGTAGGCGTGCACGCTGTTGCCGTCCATCTCGCGGTAGCTGGCCGGGGTACCCTCGTTGGAATACAGCAAGGTCAGGGTGCGCGTGGCTTCCGGGACATGGGAGAAGAAGTCGAAGCGGCGCGCGTCGTCATCCAGGTTGGTGCGCGGGTCGGGCTTGAAGGCGTGGACCATGTCCGGGAACTTGATGGCATCGCGAATGAAGAAAGTCGGGAAGTTGTTGCCGACCAGGTCCCAGTTGCCATCGGCGGTATAGAACTTGGTGGCGAAGCCCCGTGGATCGCGCAGGGTTTCCGGCGAATGATTGCCGTGCACCACGGACGAGAAACGCACGAACACCGGGGTCTTCTCGCCGGGGCGGAACACCTTGGCCATGCTCAGCTCGCTGATGTCGGCACTGGCAGTGAACTGGCCATGGACGCCAGTGCCCCGGGCGTGCACCACGCGCTCGGGAATGCGTTCACGGTCGAAGCGCTGCAGCTTTTGCAGCAGTTGCACGTCCTGCAGCAGCACAGAGCCGTTGGGCCCTGCGGTCTGCGAGTTCTGGTTGTCCCCCACCGGCGCACCGTTGTCACGGGTCAGCGTGGCGGCCTGCACCGACAGCGAGAGCAGGCTGGCAGCAAGCGTTGCCGCCACGAGCAGGCGACCGGGTTTAAAGAGGTTCAGTGAATGGCTCATCTATGGACTCCTTATGGCTCTATCAGGCGTTAGCGCGACGAGAATAAGGAGCCTGCGGAAAGCCCTCTAAATTGAACCTGCAGATGCAACCGATAAGTTTTTTTCATCAATGCCCCAAACCCCTGCCCCTGTTGGCCGACACAGGGCAGATCGTTGAGGAATCAGTGGTTTGACGGCCGGGAATGAGCAAAAGCGCGATATTTCAAGACATTACGGTGCGACAAGGATTTCCGTGATGGCCAGTCCCTGGATGCATGGATATCTACACATCCTGGATTGAGTTTCGGTGTCAGGGCCAACGCAGTCCTGGTGGGAGCCCGCCCAGCCTTTCAGGCTGCGCTGTCGCGCAAGTGAAGAAAGGGCCAGCTCTGGTGAGCAGGCCCTTTTTTGTTGTTGCTGATGACGCCATCGCCGGCAACGCCGGCTCCCACAGGGTCTTGTGTCGGCCACAAAAGCCGGGATCGACACATAACCCTGTGGGAGCTGGCATTGCCAGCGATGAGGCCCGTCCTGACAACATCTTTAGATGTACTCAAACAACGACATCTTCTGCACGCTGGCAAAGGTCTGCTGCGCCGCCTGCATCGATACCTGCAAGGTCACGTAGCGGGTGATCGATTCGGTGTAGTCGGCATCCACCAGCCCCGACAACCGCTCGGTGTAGCTCAGCGCCAGGTCATCGCCGATGGCGTCCAGCGTTTCAACCTGGCTCAAGCGCGCCCCCACCGAGGTCATCACGGTCAGCACGTTGTCCTGGGCATTGCTCAATTCGCGGTTGACCGTGGACAGGGTGTTGCTCAACGCCGCCTGGTCCGAGGCGTCTTCGACTGGCGTCTGCAAGGCCGTGATCAGGGTACGCAGGCTGGCGAACAGGTCCGGGTCGGCATCGGCGGCGGCGCTGACGGTGAGAGTGTCGCCGTCCGCCGGGGTGCCGTTGAGGGTCAGGCTGAGGCCATTGATTTCCAGCACGTCGCCGTCGGTGTAGGCCACCGGGTCGGCACCGTCGACGCTGTATTGCAGGCTGCCGTCATCCGCCGTGCTGAACGACAGGGTAAAGCCGCTGCCATACCCCGCCGCCGTGGTGTCGGCGATATCCGGGCCGTCGAAGGTCAGGGTGCCGCTGTTGTCCCCCGCTTCGGCGATGAAGCCGGCCGAACTGCTGACCGAGAGAAAGATGCTCGCGCCGTTGTCGCCGCTGGCCATGCTCTGGGTGGCGCTGACCTGCTGGCTGACCACATTGCTGTCGCCCTGGTAGACCAGTTCCCCCGCCGCATTCTCGGCGAAGGCCGGGGTCTGGCTCTGATAGCCGGAGAACAGGTAGCTGCCGTTGCTGTCGGTGCTGTTGGCCAGGGTCACCAGCGTGTCGTAGATGCCTTGCAGGGAGGTGGCGAGGGATTCGCGGTCGGCGTCGCTGAGGGTGCCGTTGCCCGCTTGCACCGCCAGGCTGAGAGCACTGGTGATGGCGTCGTTGATGCTGTCCAGGGTGCTGGATTCCTGGGACAGCGATGTGCTGATCGAGGCCCGGGCATCGGCGTATTGCTCGTTGGCCGCCAGGGCCTGGCGCACGTTGACCGCCTGGGACGCCGCGAGGGAGTCGTCGGACGGCTTGCTCACCCGGGTGCCGCTGGAAACTTCCAGCGCCGCATCCTGGTACTCGCTCTGGCGATCGAGCATGGAGCTGAGGTTCTGGTTGTAGATGGTCGCACTGCTCAGGCGCATGTCGGGTTCTCCGCGGCGGGCATCATTGGATATCGAGCAGGGTGTCGAGCACCGTCAGGCCGACTTCGACGATCTTGGCGCAGGACTGGTAGTACTGCTGGTAGACGATCAGGTTGGCCGCCTCTTCGTCGAGGTTCACCCCCGATTCCGATTGCTGCAGGGTGGTCAGTTGCTCGGTCAGCCCCGACTGGGTGGCGAGTTGCGCGGCCACCCGCGTGGCAGTGCTGCCGACATCGCTGACCAGCGAGGCATAGGACTGGCTGAGGGTCGAGCCACCGGCGATCTTGTCGGTCTGCAGGGCCAGCATCGACAGGGCATTGCTGTTGTCGCTGCTGCCACTGCTGGTGCCGGCGGCGATCTGCTCGCCGTCGTCGATCAGCACGCTGAAGCTGGCGGCGGCATTGCGCGTGGGCTGGACCAGGAAGCTGTCGCCATCGTTGGCCGTGCCGCTGACAGTCAGCTCCATGCCGGCGAAGCTCAGCACGCCGTTGTCGTAGGTGGCACTGACGCTGGCGCCGGTGTCGTTGCGGGTAACGCTGAAACCGTCGGTGCTGGAATAGCTGACGGTGTAGTCGCTGCTGGTCAGGGCACTGACATCGTCGCTGAAGGTGGCGCTCAGGGTGGCATCGCCGGTGTTGCCGGTATTGCCGTAGACCACCGGGTCGTCCACCGAGAAAAAGTCGGTGCCGGTGTCGCCGTTGAGGTCGATGCCCTGGGCCTGGAGGCTGTTGAACGCCTGGGACAGCGATACCGCCATCAGCCCGAGCTGGTTCTGGGTTTCGCTGAGGGTGGTGTTGCGAAAGTCCAGCAGGCCACCAAGGGAGCCGCCGTCCAGGGTGCTGTCGGACAGCGCCACGCTGTTGCCCGCGGCATCCACGTAGCTGACCGCCACCTGGCTCGGGTCGCTGGCCGAGGGGCCGGTTGCGAGATCGAAGCTGTTGTTGCCGGCCACCAGGGCCATGCCGTTGCCCAGGGAGATGGTGTAGCTGCCATTGCTCTGCTCGCTGACATCCACCGCCACCAGTTCGCTGAGCTGGCTGACCAGCAGGTCGCGCTGGTCGAGCAGGTCATTGGAGGCTCCGCCGAGCGACGAAGACAGGCTGATCTGGCCATTGAGCTTGGCGATCTGCGAGGTCAGGTCGTTGATCTGGCTGACCTGGCTGTCGATCTGATTGTTCACGTCATCGGACATCGCCGAGAGGTAGCTGCCCAACTGGTTGAACTGGCTGGCCAGGGTCTCG
Source organism: Pseudomonas sp. FG98 (assembly GCF_057808595.1). Classification (NCBI taxonomy): domain Bacteria; kingdom Pseudomonadati; phylum Pseudomonadota; class Gammaproteobacteria; order Pseudomonadales; family Pseudomonadaceae; genus Pseudomonas; species Pseudomonas sp. FG98. The sequence continues at coordinate 12,061 of NZ_JBMDIJ010000001.1, forward strand.
GCGGCGCCGACCACTTCTTCCCGGGCGGCGGTGTCGCTGGCGTCCGAGGTCAGGGTCTGGATCGACGAAAAGAAGCTTTGCAGCAGGGTGTCCAGGCTGGCATCGCTGTCCGCCAGCAGGCTGTCGATCTGGTCGACTTCGGTCTGGTAGGTGGACAGCGCGCTTTCGGCGCTGATCGAGCTGTTGAGCTGGGTGGTGACGAACTGGTTGTACTGGCGATCGACGCTGGACACCGTCACGCCATTGCCCGCAGTGGCCTGGCTGAAGGTCGCGACCTGGCGGGTGTAGCCGTCGGTGTAGGCGTTGCTGGTGTTGCTGCTGCTGGTGGTCAGGGCGATCTGTGCCGCCGTGAGGCCGCTGACGCCAATGGAGATGATGCTCATCGATAAGCTCCTGGGCTGCATGTTGCGCAACATCGGCTCCGCGCCAGGCCATCTTGAGGACCGGCGCGGATTTGTTTCAGCGTGGCTGCGGCGGCAGCGGGCCGATGGTGGCCATGACCGCGATCAGCTTGTCCGCATAACCGGGATCGGTGGCGTAGCCGCCCTGCTGCAAGGCCACCGCCGCCTGGGCGCTGTCGACCGCGGTACGGGCGCCGGCGTAGCCGGGGCGGCTGCGGATCAGCCGGGCGTAGTCGTCGAAGGCGGCTTCGGCATCGGGGTAGACGCGGAAGCTTTCTTCCTGGCGCTGCGCTTCGCCGTCGACGTATTCGGTGGTCATGACGCGGGTGCTTTCGCCCTGCCAGCGACCGCCGGCCTTGATGCCGAACAGGTTGTGGCTGTCACCGCCATCGGCAGTGGTGATGCGCCGCCGTCCCCAGTCGGTTTCCAGGGCGGCCTGGGCCAGGATCAGTTCGGCGGGCACGCCGCTGCTGCGCTCGGCGCGGCGCGCGGGGTCGGCCAGGCGGCTGACGAAGTCCTCGACATGCTCGGCGCGCTCGCGCTCTTCGCCGCCAACCACATGACGCTTCCACGATTCATAGGCCGGGGTCTGCCGGGCCAGGCTGGCGAACGGCGACTCCTGGGACTGCAGCGGGCTGGCCACTGCGTGCCCGGCCAGGCCCCGGGTCAGGTGCTCGGCCAGGCCCATGCCGCGTCCGGCCAGGGCCTGGGCCCATTGCTGGTCGAGCAGTTCGGTGTAGAGCTGGGTTTGCGAGTCGCTGGACATCTCCGACTTGGGAATCGCCTCGCGCATGCTCTTGAGCATGCTTTGCAGAAACAGCGCCTCGAACTGCCGCGCCGCTTCCTTGAGCCCCGCCTCACCCTCGCGCCCGGCCTGGCTGCGCAGGCGCTGCAGGCCCTGCACATCGAGGGCGAAGCCGGCCGCGCCATTGCCCAGGCTCATCAGATGATCTCCAGTTCGGCGCGCAGGGCACCGGCGGCCTTGAGCGCCTGGAGAATCACCATCAGGTCCTGGGGCGTGGCGCCGAGGGCGTTGAGGCCCTTGACCACGTCCATCAGGTTGGCGCTGCTTTCGACGATATGCAGCGAGCGCGCCTGGGTTTCGATGGTGATGTTGCTGTTGGCCGTGGTCGCCGTCTGCCCGCCGCTGAAGGCACCGGGCTGGCTGACGCTGTTGGTGGTCTCGATGGTCACCGACAGGTCGCCGTGGGCCACCGCCGCGCGGAACAGTTTCACCGAGCCATTGAGCACCACCGAGCCGGTGCGCGAATCGAGAATGACCTTGGGTCGCGCCTGCATCGGCAGCACTTCGAGGCTGTCGACCCGGGCCATGAAGTTGACTCGCTCGTTGGCCGACAGCGGCCCCTGGATCTGGATCAAACCGCCATCCACCGCCGAGGCGACGGTGTTGCGCATCTCACTGTTGATGGCGAATACCACCCGCTGCGCGGTGGCCGGATCGGGCTCGCGCAGTTGCAGTTCGAGCAGGCCGCGCTGGGCGCCCAGCTCCAGCGGCACGCTGTGTTCCACCACCGCGCCGCGGCTGATGCGTCCGCCGGCCAACTGGTTGATCTGCACGCTGCTGCCGTTGGCCGACGCCCCCGCGCCCCCCACCAGCAGGTTGCCCTGGGCCATGGCGTAGACATCGCCATCGGCACCCTTCAGCGGCGTCATCAGCAGGGTGCCGCCGCGCAGGCTGCGGGCGTTGCCGATGGACGAGACAACCACGTCGATATGCTGCCCGGGCCGGGTCAGCGGCGGCAGGTCGGCGGTGACGATGACCGCGGCGATGTTGCGCATCTGCATGTTGGCGTTGGCCGGCAGGGTCACGCCGAGCTGCGACAGCATGTTGGTCAGGCCCTGTTCGGTGAACGGGCTCTGGGTGGTCTGGTCGCCGGTGCCGTCGAGGCCGACCACCAGGCCGTAGCCCACCAGGTTGTTGCTGCGGATCCCGGCGAAGTCGGCGATATCGCGGATCTGTTCGGCCTGGGCCAGGGGCCCCAGGAGCAAGGCGCAGGTGCCCAGCAGAAGACGCAGGAAGGACATGGTTCTCTCGCTAGAACGGCGACAGGTTGAGCAGCACGCGATGCAGCCAGCCCATCCGTTGCGCCTCGTTGATATAGCCCTCGCCGACGTACTCGATGCGCGCCAGGGACACCTGGGTCGAGAGCACGGTGTTGTCGCCGGTGATGGTGCGCGGGTTGACCACTCCGGAGAAGCGGATGAACTCGGTGCCCTGGTTGATCGCGATCTGCTTGTCGCCGCGTACCCGCAGGTTGCCGTTGGGCAGCACTTCCATGACCGTCACCGAGATGGTCCCGGTAAAGGAGTTGTTGGCCCGCGAGCCGCCGCTGCCGGCGAACTCGTGATCGGTGGAAGCGTTGAGGCCGTAGTTGCCCACCTGGGAGTCGCGGTTGGAGCTGGTGGAGAACGCCAGACCCATGCTGCCGCTGCGGTCGGCGTTGGACGACGAGGTCTTGCTGGCGCTGACCTGCTCGTTGAGCTGGACGATCAGGGTGTCGCCGACCATGCGCGGGCGGCGGTCCTCGAAAAGCGGCTGCGAGGCGCGTCGCCCCTGGTAGATCGAGCCGTTGGCCAGGCGCGGCGGCGGCATCGGCATGTCCATGGACTCGTCGGGCACCACCGGCTGGCGCGCCAGTTGCTCGCAACCCGCCAACGCCAGCAGCAGCGCCAGGCCGGCGAACGGGGAAAGGAACCGGGTCATGGCACTCAAAGCTGGGACAGGCGTTGCAGCATTTCGTCGGAGGTCTCCACCGACTTGCTGTTGATTTCGTAGGCGCGCTGGGTCTGGATCATGCCGACCATTTCCTCCACCACGTTGACGTTGGAGGTTTCCACATAGCCCTGGCTGAGGGTGCCGCCGCCGTTCAGGCCGGGGGTGGTTTCGGTCGGCGCACCCGAGGCGTCGGTTTCCTGGTAGAGGTTCTGGCCGATGCTCTGCAGGCCGGCGTTGTTGATGAACAGCGCCAGGTTGAGCTGGCCGACCTGGGTCGAGGTCGCGGTGCCCGGCTGGGTCACCGAGACGATGCCGTCGGAGCTGATGGTGATCGAGGTGGCGTTGGCCGGAATGGTGATCCCCGCCGTCAGCTTGTAGCCGTTGGAACTGACCATCTCGCCGTTGGCATCCAGTTGGAAACTGCCGTCGCGGGTGTAGGCGGTGGTGCCGTCGGGCATGTCCACTTCGAAGAAGCCGAGGCCATTGATGGCCAGGTCCTTGGAGCTGCTGGTCTGCTCCAGGTTGCCCTGGGTGTGCAGGCGCTCGGTGGCCACCTGGCGCACCCCGGTACCCACTTGCAGGCCCGAGGGCAGATGGGTGTCGGTGCTGCTCTGGGCGCCCGGCTGGCGCACGTTCTGGTAGACGAGGTCCTCGAATACCGCACGCGAGCGCTTGAAGCCGTTGGTGCTGACGTTGGCCAGGTTGTTGGCAATCACGTCGAGCTGTTCCTGCTGGGCTTCGAGGCCGGTCTTGGCCGTCCACAGTGATCTGATCATCGATAAGGCTCTTTAGGTCTCAGCCCTGCAGGGCAAGCAGTTCGTTGGCGGTCTTGGCGTTTTCGTCGGCGGAGCTGATCGCCTTCATCTGCATTTCGTAGCGCCGGGCGTTGTCGATCATCGCCACCATGGCCCCGGTCGGGCTGACGTTGCTGCCCTCCAGCGAGCCGGGGCTGATCCGCAGGCTGTCGTCGGCCGCCAGTTGCTGGCGCACGCCGTTGGCATCCGCCGGCTGACGGAACAGGCCGTCGGCACCCGCTTCGAGGCTGCCCGGCTCGGCGGATACCAGCTTGAGCTTGCCCACCGGGCTCAGGCCGCGCGGCTCCATGCCCAGCTCGCGAACGCTGATGGTGCCGTCGCTGCCGATGCTGACTTCACTGCCCAGCGGCACGCTCATCGGGCCGCCATCGCCGATCACCGGCAGGCCCGCGACGGTCACCGCGCCTTCGCTGTCCACCTGCAAATCGCCGCGCCGGGTATAGGCTTCCTGGCCGTCGCTGCCCTGCACTGCGAGCATGGTGTTGGGGCCCATGGCCACGTCGAGGTTGCGGTCGGTGTGGGTGATCGGGCCTTCGGTCCAGTCCACACCGCTGCCGGTGGCGCTGACCGAAACCCGGGTCGGCAGGCCCTCGCCGGCCACCGGCGCAGCCTGCATCTGCACCAGCTGCGCGCGAAAGCCCGGGGTGACCACGTTGGCCAGGTTGTTGGCCACCACCGCCTGCTGTTCCAGCGCCTGGTTGGCCCCGCTCATGGCGGTGAAGAGCATCCGGTCCATTGCATCAGGATCCGATGTTCACGGCTTGTTGCAGGACTTCGCTTTGCGCGGTGACCGACTTGGCGTTGGCCTGGAAGTTGCGCTGGGCGACGATCAGGTTGACCAGCTCGGAGGTCAGGTCGACGTTGGAGTCCTCGGTGGTGCCGCTGAGGATCGAGCCCAGCGAGCCGCTGCTGGCCACGCCAAGCAGGGCCTGGCCGGACGAGCTGGTGGCCAGCCAGGTGTTGTTGCCGTTGGACTTCAGACCGTTCTCGTTGGCGAAGGTGGCCAGCTGGATCTGCGCGATGTTCTGGGTCTGGTCGTTGGAGTAGGTGGCGATCACCGAGCCGGTGTCATCGATTGTGAAGCTGACCAGGCTGCCCGAGGTGTAGCCGTTCTGCTCGATGCTCGACACCGCCGAGTCGTTGCCGAACTGGGTGGTGCCGGTCAGGTCCAGCTCGATGGACATCGCCGCCGCGCCGTTGGCCGGGTCGTAGGTGTAGGTGCCGGTGGCGCCGCTGGTGATCAGGCCGCTGGAGCTGAAGCTCACGCTCTGGCTTTCGGCGAGCAGGTTGCCGTCGATGGCGGTGTGGACTTCCCAGGTGTTTTCCGCGGTCTTGGCGAAGTACAGGGTCGAGGTGTGGCTGATGCCCAGCGAGTCGTAGACCGTGGCGGTGGTGGAATAGGAGTAGGTCGAGGCGTCGCTGGCATCGAAGGTGTCGGTGATGATGTCGTCGCTGGCGTCGAGGTTCAGCTCGGCGTCCAGCTCGGTGCTGGCGCTGGCCTGCATGCCGGTGGTGGGGATCTGGATCACGCCGTTGGTCCCGAGTAACTGGTCGCCTGCCGAGTTCACCAGGTAGCCCTCGGTGGTCAGGGTCAGTTGGCCGTTGCGCGAGTAGACGGTCTGGGTGCCGTCGGTGAAGGTGAAGAAGCCTTCGCCGTTGATCGCCAGGTCGAGGCTGTTGTCGGTGGTGGTCAGGCTGCCGGAGCCGAAGTTCTGCACCACGCCGGAGACCGTGGTCCCGAGGCCGACATCGGCGCCGGAGTAGACATCGGCGAACTGCACCGTCGAGCTCTTGAAGCCCACGGTCTGCGAGTTGGAGATGTTGTTGCTGACCACGTTGAGGTCGGTGGAAGCGGCGGACAGGCCGCTCAGCGCTTGGGAAAAGGCCATGATGTTTCTCCTGATGAGCGAGCGAGGACGGGTTCAGAGCACCAGCTTGACGTCGCTGAGGGCGACGTTGTCGTTGACCCCGCCGAGGTCGAGGGCCAGCTGGCTGCTGCTGTCGGTGGTCACGCCGGTGACCAGGGCATATTTCAGGGCGGTGGCAGTCACCGCCGTGGAATCGCTGCTGGCGCTGACGCTGAAGCTGTAGCTGCCGTCGGCGGCGGTGGAGCCGTCGTCCTGCACGCCATCCCAGTGCAGGGCCTGGGTGCCGGCACTCATGTCGCCCATGTCGAGGGTGGCGACCACGTTGCCGCTGCTGTCCTTGATGGTGACGGTGACGTCCTCTGCATCGCTGCCCAGGGTCACGCCGAAGGTGGTGGCAGTGCCGTCGGCGACCTGGATGCTGTTGCCTTCGATCAGCACACCGTTGCCGACCAGGGCCGAGGCTTGCAGGGTTTCAGCGGCGCTGATCTGGCTGGAGATGCCTTCGAGGGTGGTGGTCACGTTCTCGATGCTGCTGATGGTGCTGATCTGCGCCAGCTGGGTGACCATCTCGCTGTTGTCCAGCGGGTCGGTCGGGTCCTGGTTCTGCAGTTGCGTGGTCAGCAGGGTGAGGAACTCGTCCTGCAATGCCGCAGCGCTGGAACTGGAGCTTTCGCTGGTGTCGCTGCTGTTCATGGTCGAAAGGACCGAACTGGAAATGGTGCTGGTCATGCTTATGCCTCGCCGAGGGTCAGGGTCTTGAGCATCAGCTCTTTGCTGGCGGCCATGACTTCGACGTTGGCCTGGTAGGAGCGCGAGGCGGAAATCATGTTGACCATCTCGCCCACCGGCTCGACGTTGGGCATGCTCACGTAGCCCGAGGCGTCGGCCAGGGGATCGCCGGGGCGGTACTCCTGGCGCAGCGGCGACTCGTCCTCGGTCACCCCGCTGACCCGTACTCCGCCCAGGTCGCTACCGTCCTGGTACTGGGTTTCGAACACCACCTGGCGTGCGCGATAGGCCTCGCTGTCCGGGCCGCTGGTGGTGTCGGCGTTGGCCAGGTTGCTGGCGGTCACGTTCATGCGCTGGGACTGGGCGCTGAGCGCGGAGCCGGCGATCTCGAAAATGCTGAACATCGACATGCGGGATTCCCCAGGGTTATTCGGACTGCATCGCGGTCTTCAGCGATTGCAGGCGGTTGGTCAGGAAGGTCAGGCTGGCCTGGTAGCGCACGCTGTTGTCGGCGAACTGGGCACGCTCGCGGTCCATGTCGACGGTGTTGCCGTCGAGGCTGGGCTGGTCCGGTACGCGGTACAGCAGTTCGCGAGACGAGCCGGCGCTGCTGGCGGCACGCAGGTGGCGGTCCGAGGTCACGGCCAGGGACATGCCGCGGCTGAAGCGCTCTTCGTTCAGCGAGCTGGCCAGTTCGGCGGCGAAATCGAAGTCCCGCGCGCGAAACTCCGGCGTGTCGGCGTTGGCGATATTGTTCGCCAGCACCTGCTGGCGCTCGGCGCGCAGGCTCATGGCGTCCTGCTGGAAACGCAGCTCGTTGTCGAGTTTGTCGATCATGCCGGCGGCTCCCTGCATCAGTTGACGACCAGCAGGTTAGAGGCGAGTGGTCATCGGCAAAGGCCGGAACAAACCGCAATTTGCCGAGCAATTCGAGCTATGCCCATGCGCCGGGCTACCTAGAATGCTGCCTCTGGAACCCTTGGCGAGGAGTCGCGCGAGATGAAGGGAGAATTGCTGGCGGCCTTGCTTTTCCTGCTTCAGGCCGGGGCCGTGCATGGCCAGGACGACGCCTTGCACGAACGCGTGCGGGCGCTGGTGGAGCCACGTCTGCCGGCCGGAAGCCGGCTGACCGGCCTCGATCTCGGCCAGCCGGCGGCACGCATTCGCGCCTGTGCCGATCCGCGGCCCTACCTGGTGCATCCGCGTCAGTTGCCGGTCGGCCGGGTAGCGCTGGGAGTGAACTGCGGCACCGACGAAGCGGTGCTCGGCTATGTCCAGGCGCGGGTCGGGGCAAGTGGTACCTACGTGGTGAGCGCGCGCAGGATCGCTGCGGGTGAAACCATCAATGCCGACATGCTGATCAACCGCCGCGGCGCCCTTGAAGACCTGCCCAAGGGCAGCGCCCTGCGTAGCGAGCAACTGGTTGGCCGGCAGGCGGCCCGTGGTGTGGAAGCCGGTGCCGTGCTGGCGCTCAAGGCAGTGCGCGAGCGCTGGCTGGTGGAGCGCAACGCCCGCGTCTCGCTCAAGGCCCAGGGCAACGGTTTCAGCCTGAGCCGCGACGGCAAGGCCCTGGACAACGGCAGCCTGGGCAACACCGTGCGCTTCCTCAGCAGTGACGGGCGCATGTTCGATGCCCAGGTGGTCGGCAAGAACCAGCTGCAATTGCGTTACTGATTTTTTTCAACGAATCGCGATGGTTGGCAAAAGGTCGCCCTCGCCGCTGCCGATAGTGTTGTATCCACAGCCAATGAAGCCTCCATCGTGAAGATCATAAGCACCCCGCCCACCAGCCTTCTGCCCTCGACCGACGGCAGCCTGGCCGGCGCCGCCACGGCGTCGATCGCCACCCAGGACCCGGACCTGCTGCAGGACGAGGCCATCGAACTGTCCCAGGTCGCCAGCCTGACGCAGCCGGACGATGCCGCGACGGTCGACCTGGAAAAGGTCGCCGCCCTGCGCCAGGCCATTGGCGACGGCAGTTTCCAGATCGATCCGGAAAGCATCTACACCAGCCTGCTGGCCGATGCCCGGGAAATGCTCGGCAGCGCGCCAACATGAGCGCTGGCCCGGGCGGTACATGCTGACAGTGGAGTTTTCATGAGTCTGGACAGACACCTGGACCTGCAACGCCAGGCCGTGGAGCAGTTGCTGCAACTGCTGGAACAGGAACGCCAGGCCCTGGCCCAGGCACGGGTCGACGCCGAGCGCCTGCGCGAGCTGGTGGCCGGCAAGCAGGCGGCGTTACTACGCCTGGAGCAGTTGGAGGCGACACGCCTGGGCGCGCAGTTGAAGCTCGGTTATGGCCCCGGCCGCGAAGGCGCCCTGCGCGCGGCACGCGAGGCCAACTGCCTGGCGGGCTGGCGGCGCGTGCGGCAACTGGCGTTGCGCGCGCGGGCACTCAACCGGGCCAATGGCCAGGCGCTGGGTGTGCGGATGAAAGCCAACCAGCAGATTCTGGACTTTCTCGACCGCCTCACCGCCGATCGCCTGTACGGGCCCAATGGGCGACCGCTGCCCAGCCTTCAGGGAAACAGCGTATAGCCGGCACGCTGGCTACCCGCCTGGAACTCGACCAGTTCAGACGTAGCGCTTGCTACCGCTGGCCTCCAGCGGTTCGCCCTTGAACACATGCGGGCCATCCATGCTCAGTTCCACCGCGGCGCCCTGCCTCGCGGCGAAGTCCAGCGTGGTGTTTTCATGCCCGGGCAAAAAAATCCGGTGCCGCGGACCGGCACCGGATTCCGTGTAACGCGCAGCCTTAGCCGATGCTCACACCGTGGGCTTCAGCCAGTGGCTTGAGGCCGCCGGCAAAGCCCTGGCCGATGGCCTTGAACTTGAACTCGTCGTTGTGACGGTACAGCTCGCCAAAGATCATCGCGGTTTCGGTGGAGGCGTCTTCGGACAGGTCGTAACGGGCGATTTCCTTGCCGTCCGCCTTGTTCAGCACACGGATGTAGGCGTTGGACACCTGGCCGAACGACTGCTTGCGCCCCTCGGCGTCGTGGATGGTGACGGCGAAGACCAGCTTCCTCACGTCGGCGCCCAGGCCGGTCAGCTTGACGTTGACTTGCTCGTCATCGCCCTCGCCCTGGCCGGAACGGTTGTCGCCCAGGTGCTCGATCGAGCCATCGGCGGACTTCTTGTTGTTGTAGAAGATGAAGCTGGCGTCGTTGAGCACCTTGCCGCTTTCACCGGTGACGAAGACCGAGGCATCGAGGTCGAACTCGGTGCCGTCGGTGACCCGCGGGTCCCAGCCCAGGCCGACGATGATTTCGGAAAGGCCCGGGGCCTCTTTGGACAGGGAGACGTTGCCGCCCTTGGAGAGAGAAACTGCCATTTGTGTGATTCCTTGAGGTTTGAGGAGTGGGCGTGGATCAGAAGTTCATGCCATAGCCATTGGCCAGGGCGCGCAGGCCACCGGCATAGCCCTGGCCAACGGCGCGGAACTTCCACTCGCCGTTGTTGCGGTACAGCTCGGCGAAGATCATCGCGGTCTCGGTCGAGGCGTCTTCGGCCAGGTCGTAGCGCACCACTTCGGCGCCAGTCACTTCGTTGACGATGCGGATGAAGGCGTTGCCGACCTGGCCGAAGTTCTGCCTGCGCGCCTCGGCGTCGTGGATGGTCACGGTGAAGGCGATCCTGTCGACATCGGCCGGTACGCGGCTGAGGTCGACCTTGACCACTTCGTCGTCGCCAGCGCCGGCGCCAGTGCGGTTGTCACCGGTGTGCTCGACGGAGCCATCGGCACTTTTCAGCTGGTTGTAGAAGATAAAGTCGGCTTCGCCACGGACCCTGCCGTTGGCGCCCAGCAGAAAGGCGCTGGCGTCCAGGTCGAACTCGGTGCCATGGGTGGCGCGCGGGTCCCAGCCCAGGCCAACCAGGATCCTGGTCAGGCTCGGGTCGGTTTTCGACAGGGACAGGTTGCCGCCTTTTTGAAGAGTCAGTGCCATGAGTGCAGCTCCTTGTGATTGCTACTGATTACCGATTTTCAGCCGACGCCTCTTCCTTCTCCGGGAAGACGACGCTGGCGAGGATGCCCACCACCAGAACGACCATGACGATGAGCAGGCTGGTGTTCGGGTCGATGCCGATACCGTGATGGAACAGGTGGTCGGTTGCGTTGAGCGCCAGCTTGCCGGCGATGAAGAACAGCAGGACGATGACGGCCTTTTCCAGGTGCACCAGGTAGCGCTTGAGCGCTTCGAGGACGAAGTACAGGGTGCGCAGGCCGAGGATGGCGAACAGCATGGCCGAGTAGACGATCAGCGGTTCGCGGCTGACGGCGATGACCGCCGGTACCGAGTCGAAGGCGAACAGCACGTCCGAGACTTCCACCACCACCAGGCAGAGGAACAGCGGCGTGGCGAACAGGCCGCCCTTGGCAGCCAGGCTGAGGCCCTGGTTTTCCGGTTTCTGCACTTCAACTTCGAGGACCTGGCGGCGGACGAAGAAGTTGTGGCCATGGAGTTTCGGCCAGACCGGGAAGAGCTTTTTGGCGAAGCGGTAGGCGATATGCTTTGAGTAGTCCTCTTCTTCCTCGTCATCGCCGCCGCTGCGCAGCATCATGACGGCGGTCCAGGCCACGATCACAGCGAAGACGATCTCGACCCAGGGGCCGAAGGCCAGCAGGCCGGTACCGATCGCCACGAACACGCCGCGGAACACGATAGCGCCGATGATGCCCCAGTACAGCACGCGGTGACGCAGGCCGTCCGGCACCTTGAACCAGGCGAAGATCGCCATGAAGACGAACAGGTTGTCGACGCTCAGGACCTTTTCCAGGGCGTAGCCGGTGACGAACAGGCTGGCCACGTCCGGGCCGTGCTGGACGTACAGGAAGCCGGCGAAGGCCAGGGAGATGGCGACCCAGAACACCGACCAGATCGAAGCGCCGGCCAGGCTGATCGGCTTGTCGCCGCGGTGGGTGACCATGTCCAGCAGCAGCGCGCCCAGCGCGATGCCGACAAAGACCGCCATGGTCAGCGGTGGGAATCCAAGTTGGGTTGCTTCCACGATTCAGTTCCTCAGAGTTCGAAGTCAGCCGGGTTCAGCCCCAGCTCCAGGCAGATCAGGCGGGCTACCGACTTTTCCTTCGCGGCGAAATCGCCATCGGACGCACCGACCGCGCACACCACCCGCACCAGCAGGCGCGCTTCGCCATCCTTGCCCTTGATCTTGCTGATCGCCTTCAGGGCTTCTGCCTGGCCGATCTGGAAATCGAACTCGAACTTGCCGCAGGCGTCGTTGAACACCTTGATCACGTCATCCAGGTTGAAGACCTTCAATTCCGCCGAGCTATTGATGAAGCCGGCCATCTTCATCCTCTCCTCGGACTTGATCTCGCCATCGGCGGCGGAGATCAGCGCGCATCCATTGGCCAGCGCCTCCATGAAAGTCCGGTTCTTGAATTTGCCGACCTCGGTCGTCAAGGTTTCACGGGCTTTCACCGCGTTGGTTTTCAGCCACTCGAGCATGTGTTTCCCCTCTATGGGCGGGGCCACGGCCGCGCCCGGTCATCGTTACTTGGAGCCGGCTTTCCAGCGCATGCCCCAGCCATAGGCCTGGTCCAGTTGCTGATGGCCGTTGTGGAAGTCGACCCGACGCGAGACTTTCGCGGCGCCGCCGATGTTTTCCAGCAGCGCGATCGCACACATGCCCTGACGACCACCTTCCTCGTTCATCCGCACTTCGATGTCCGGTTGTCCGGGGACGAAAATCGTCACCACGCCATCGGTGGCCGCCCAGTTGGGGGCACCGTCGTAGATGTAGGCGAAGATGAGGATGCGTTTGATCTCGCTCCACTGCCGTCCGTTGATGTGCAGCCACTCGCCGCCGGCCACCGAGCCGGTACGGTCGTCACCCATCAGCTGGATGTAGGGTTCCTGGTTCAGGTCGCCGAAGGACCGGCCCAGCGCCTGGACCACGCCCTTGTAGCCGTCCTGCAGTTCGAACAGGCAGCCGAGATCGAGGTCGATGGCGTTGCGCTTGCCGAACAGCCCGCCGAACATTCCGCTGCTACCGCTGCTGCCCTGGTTCCAGTTCAGGTTGACGCGGATCTCGCCAAAGCCGGCCGCGCTCTTCTCCAGGCTGATGCTGGAGCGGGTCTTGTCGAGGGTGACCTTGCTCAGGCTGATGGTTGACTGCGGCGCCGGAGCGGGCGCTGGGACCGAACTCGGCGCTGGTGCCGCGATATCGACGCCGAAGTGCCTGGCCAGAGGCTCCAGGCCACCGGCGAAGCCCTGGCCGACGCAGCGGAATTTCCAGGCGCCCTGGCGCAGGTAGAACTCGCCGAGGATCAGTGCGGTTTCGTTCATGCCTCGAGTGGCAATCTGCGCCTCGATGCCGCCGGTGACAGAAAGGGCCAAGGTCGACACGCGGTCGAAGGTGGCCTTGTTCTCATGGATGGTTGCGGTCAGGGCGATCTTTTCCACTGCGGGATCGACGCGGCCCAGGTCCAGGGTGAACCCGACGCGCCCTGCGGTGCTGCTCGACAACTGCACGGCACCGCCGAGAATGTCGGTCTGGCTGTAGAAGCACATGTCGCCATCGCCGCGCACCTTGCCGGAGCTGGCGAGGGCGAAGGCGGAGATGTCCAGGTCGGCACCCGGAATCGGGCTGTAGCTGATATCCACCCGCAGTTGGCCAGTCGCTACCGGAGCGTTGCCGCCCGGGGTCAGCATGGTCACGGGCGCACCGCCTGGATGGCCAGGCTGACCAGGTCGTTGGCGGTGCTGCCGTTGGTGGCCTGGCCGATGGCCTTGAAGTCCCAGTCGCTGCCGCGACGGCTCAGGCTGGCCATGACCACACCGGTGTGGCTGCCTTTCTCGGCCAGGTTGAAGCGGGCCAGCTCCTGGTTTTTAGAATCATCGAGAATGCGGCAGTAGGCGTTTTCGACCTGGTCGAACTTCTGTCCGCGGAAGCTGTTGACGGTGAACACCAGGTGCTGGACCAACGCCGGCACGCGTTGCAGGTCGACCTCGATGGTTTCGTCGTCACCCTCACCTTCGCCGGTCAGGTTGTCACCAAAATGCTTGATGGAGCCCTCGCGGGACTGCAATTGGCGGAACCACACCAGGTCCACTGGCTCGAAGCTGCCGTCGAGGAGGATGCAGGACGCATCCAGATCGATCGCATCGTTGCCGCCACCGAACATCCTGGACATGAAACCGCTTGATTTCACCGGGTCCCAGCCCAGTCCGAGGCTGACTGAGGTGAGGCCGCTGCCTGCGGTCTTTTCCAGCGAGATGCTCTGGTTCTTGCTCAGGGTGAGTGCCATTTTTACGCTCCTTGTGGGTCGTCGAACAGGAAGCCGGGGGTTGCGTGCCTGCCGACTTGCCTGCCTTGTGGAACCGCGCGCGGGATCGCCGCCACGCGGGATGAAAATGTCGCCAGTGCGGGTCTTGTGCAGCCATCAGCAGTGCTCATCCGTGCACCTCGGCCAGGCGCACGTTGTGCTCGGCGTTGCTGGGGTCGGTGGGCTTCACCCCATGCCACTTGGCCCGTTCGAGAATGCCCAGCGCCCATTTGTAGTGGGTCGCCGGTTCGTGCATGGCGTCGTTGTGGCGGAACACGGCGGGGGCGACGTCGTTGACGATCAGCCGGGCGCTGTTCAGGTCATCCAGGTTGACCCGCAGCGCTTCGTGGATCAGGCCGATCTGGCTCGGGTGGATGGCGGTCTTGCCCACCAGGCCATGGGCGATGTCCAGTTCCAGCTCCTCGCACAGCAGGTGCGGCGTCGCCAGTTGCTCGAACACGGGTGCGGCCAGGGCAAAGCCCTGGGAGCCCATGACCCCGGCGAGCATCGCAATCACATAGCTCATAGGCGTGCTGTACAGGGTGGTCGCCGGGTTGCGGCGCAATCCGAGGCAGCCCATCAGGTCGTTGCCGCCGATGCGCAGGGCGAGGATGCGCCGGTCGAGGCTGGCCTTCAGCGCCTGGCCCAGTTCGACCATGGCGCCCGGGTCGTAGACCTCGGCGGTTTCCAGGGTGGGCATCAGGTACAACTGAGGATTGCCGACCGCACGCTCCCAGGCGCCCAGGGAGTCGAGGGTCAGCTTGGGCACCACGAAACCATCGACATGTTTCATCAGCGCCCAGTCGTTGAGCCGCGCAGCCATGTGCGCATTGCGTGGCCGCACGAACAGCAGTGGGCCCTGGTCGCAGCGCCCACCCAGACGATCGATCGCGGTCAGCAAACCGCCCAGGTTGTCCAACGCCTGGTCGACATCGATAGCCGCCACCGCGTCTTCGAGGCATACGACCAGCGAACGCAATTCGGGGATTTTCTGGCCGAGGACGATCTCCAGGATGTCGTCCCGGGTCGCCGGCATGTACAGGGTCGCCCCCAGGGCAAACGGAGAAATGACCTTCATGCCCTGGCGCTCCGGATGAGGGTGGCCGCGCGGTACGGCCCCAGCGCCGCGCCAACTTCCTCCACCGCCACGCCGGCACGCTCGGTGAGGTGCAGCAGCAGGCGCACGTCGCTGTCGTTTCGGTCGCGCACCAGCACGTGGTCGGGCACGCGGCGCAACACGGCGCGGGTCGCTTCGGCGATACCCGGTTTGATGCGGTTCGGGTTGTCGATACCGAAGCGGGCCGCCAGTTCAGCCACCACGGCATCGGCGGCGGTCTGCAAGTCTCGTTTCTGCGCGGTGCTCCAGGGGCTGGCCGGCGCGATGTCGGCGAGTGTCGCGCGGGCGCTTTCGATGTGTTCGATGAAGTCGCGGGTCACGTCGTGCTCGCGCAGATGGTCATACACCACGCAGCCATGCAGGCCGCCGTCGGCTGGCCAGATCGAGCGCGACACCAGCCCGGAAACGGTGGCACCGAGGATCCCCGAGGGAATCACCCAGTCCTCGGCGGAGGCTGCCAGCCAGGCCCGCCCGCAAGGATCGGCGAGCACCACCAGGCGCGGTTCCGCGGCGAAGCGCGGATCGTCCTGCAAGGTCCGCCGCAGCTCGCCGGAGATGGCGCCCTTGCCGGTCCAGCCGTCGACGAACACGATGTTGGCGGCGCCGTGCCGCTCGATGATCGCGTCGAGCGCCACGCGGTCGATGCCTCGATCACGGATGATGCTGACGCCATAGTGATGCGCCTGCCGTCCCGCTTCGACCAGCGCCCGGCGCAGCAAGACGCCGAAGGGCAATCCGGCCCGGACGAAGGACACCAGGGCGATGTCCGGTCCGTGACATTCGCGGTCCAGGGCGGCAGCCAGGGCCGCGACATCGGCGGCCATGCGCGCGCCATTCTGCGACAGCGCGCGGGCATACAGGGCCTTGTGCGTGTCGCTCGGCGCATGCTCCTGGCTGATCATCTCGGAGTAGTGCTTTTGCCGGGTCTGGATCAGGCGTTCCTTTTCCGCGATGCCGGTGACCTCGATCTGCACGGGACGCAGGAGGAACTGCACGTCATCGTTGGCATAGCTGCCGCTGCCGACCTCGCTCGCGACATTCAGCCAGCTAGTCATCGAGCAACTCCTTCACGCGCTGCGCCAGCTGGCTGCGCGCGGGCGTTGCCCACAGATGGCAGAGGTCCATGAAGCCGAGGTCGGTGAGACTGTCGCCGAAGCCCAGCACCGGGCGCTCGCCATTCATCTCACGGTCGCGGCGCAGCCATTCCTCCACGGCCAGGCGCTTGGTCAGCCCCTCGGGCAGGAACGCCAGGTTGTTGCCATTGCCGTGGACATGCATGCCGTCCAGCAGGCCACGGGCACGCACCTCGGCGAGGACCTCGGTCAGCACCGCGTCGGTGGATTCGTTGTGCTTGGTGACCACGTAATGCCGCAGCCCCTCTTCCTCCACCACCCAGCCACGCAGGGAGTAGCCGAGCGCCGCGCCGATGCCCAAAGTGGTCTCGCTCAACGCTGGCAGGCGCCGGTGAAAGTCTCCAAGCACGCGGCTCATGCGGGCGTGCCAGGCGGGATCGAGGGCGCCGTCGGCAGCGAGCATCACGCCACCGTGGGAGCAGATGGCACCGTGGACGAAGGGAATCCGCACGCGGCTGTAGGCTTCGACACTGCGGGCAGTCACCGGCACTACGTCGGCCGTGCCCAGCAGCCAGTCGACCAGTGCCTGCTGGGTCGGACTCATGTAGCCGTTGGGCTGTCCGTTGACATCCAGCGTCGCCGGGATGCGCGACGTGTCCGCCGGCATTTTCCGGGCGGTCTGGAACAGGGTGTCGTCCAGATCGACGAATACCAGGGGACGGTTACTCGCCATCGACGATGATCTCCGCACCCAGCACCTCCACCAGTTCGCGAGGCAGGGCCTGGGCGGGGGTTTCGCTGCAGATCAGCACGCGGTCGAACTGGCCGGGCCTGACGTTGTAGAGGAAGTTGGGAATGCCCAGCCCGTAGTTGTCGGAGAACGACAAGGCATGGTCGATGGAGTGGCCGAGGGCAATGGGCGAGCGCGTGGTGGCGCTGAAGTGCACGTCCGCGCCGGCCCGCTCCAGCCGTTCGGCGAGGAGGAAGGGGCGCCAGACGAACTCGCCGGTACCGAGCACGATGATCTTCTCGCCCGGCCTGACCTGAAGGTCCGCCGCCAGCGTGTCGTCCACCCGCCGGGTAGCCAGGCGGCCCCAGTCGTTGCTGGCGAGCAACGGCCACTCGCCAATGGACACGGCACCGACATCGGGCATGTCGGGAAGGGGCGCAGCCAGGTCCTCGTCGAAGCGATAGGCACCGCGCAGCAACGATACCGCCGTGGCCGTGTCGCCGAGGCGCTTGCACACCGCATCGGCGGACCAGTCGGTGAGGACACAGGTCACCACTCGTTCGAGCTGGCTGAGGCCAGCCTCGACCAGGGCGCAATGCAGGTTGATGAAGGTCTTGCCGGTGGAGGCTTCGTCGTCGACCAGCACCAGCGAGCGCGCCTGCAGCATCTGCTCGCGCAGCTCGGGGTCGACCGGCAGGTGCAGCAGGTGGGAACTGGCGTGGCTGTGCTCTTCTTCGAAGCGGGCGAACAGCGGGCAGCCCAGCGGGTGACGGGTGCTGACCAGGTACAGGCTGTCCGGGCGGGTGGCGCTGTAGGCACGATGCACACCGGCGCCGAGGCCGACGGCGGTCTCGGCCATGCCGATCACCAGCACCGGGCCGGGCAGGTCGGCGGGGATCCCGGCAGCCAGGCGTTCAAAGCTGGCGGCCATCACCGAAGGCCGTACCGGGATGTGCCGTCCCAGTACCTTCGAGACGAAGAGAAACGCGCGCTTGGGGTTGCGCCGTTCGGCGAAACCGAACAGCTCGGACGGTGCCACCACGGCATCGTCGACTGTGACCTCCAGCAATCCACGCTGGAGTCGGGCGCGCAGCGACGCGGGTACTGCTGTGCTTTCCATTGACCGTTTCCTGTTCCGGCGCGGGCGTGAATGTCTTGCCGGAGAGGTGGCGCAAGGCCGCCCTCAAGCGAGGTGATGTGGAACCAGCTCATGGCGGCGACAGGTGACAGATCGCCATCACCGGACCGTGGATTTCCGGGCTGTCCCACAAGCGGCGGGCATTCTACTTACGGGCTAAGGAAGGGAAATTTGGAAATGGCAACAAAGCAATTCACCGCCGCCAATGCAGCCGGAAAGCGCTGATGCGGCCTTGAATTTGCTGGGCGAAACGCAGGTTGGGGTGAGCCCGGGAGGAGTGCTACAAGTCGTTACCGGGGTTGCGACGAAAGCCGTTCGGCGACTGTCCGCTCAAGCGTCGGAAGAACCGGGAAAAGTAGGCGGGATCGGCAAAGCCGAGGTTGTCCGAGACCTGGGCCACGGTCATGTTGGTGTAGACAAGGTTGCGTCGCGCCTCCAGCAGCAGGCGCTGGTGGATGATCTGCAGGGCGGTCTGCCCGGCCAGCTGGCGGCAGAGGTTGTTCAGGTGCACGGCGGACATGCCCAGGCGGTGGGCGAAGGTTTCCACCGTGAGGTGCTCGCGGTAGTGCTTTTCCACCAGCTTGATGAAGCCGCCGAGGAATTGCCGGTTGCGCTCATCGCGACCGCTCGCCGTCCGACTCTGCTGGCGCGTGCGGGTGATCCACACCATCAGCACATTGACCAGCGAGCCCAGCACCAGGTCGCGGGAGGCAGCGCTGCCTTCGTATTCCTTCAGCAGGGTCGCGAACAGGGTGTCGACGAGCGCACGGTCCTCGCCCAGCGCATAACACCCGGTCGATGCCAGCACCGCCAGCGGCGCGCCGAGTTGCGCCTCCAGTTGCGCCACCAGCGGCGCGCCCAGGCTCAGCACGTAGCCCTCGATATCTTCGGAAAACTGGAAGCCGTGCACGCACAACGGTGGAGTGACCTGGATCGAGGGCTCGACGATCCTGCTGCGCCGCCCTTCCACTTCCACCGTCGCCTGGCCGTGTTGCACATAGAGCAACTGGAACAGGTCGGCATGCCGGTGCGGCTTGATCTCCCAGTGGTACAGGCTGCTGCGCTTGGGGATGGACTCGCAATGCAGCAGGTCCGGGGTCGGCCAGGCGTGGCTTTCGCCGTAGAGCTTGAAGACGGGGACGGCTGAAGGATTTGTTTTCATCGAGTCATTGGCTCCCACAGGGCCCGCGTCGCCCATAAAAAGGTGATCGATAATCGGACAGATTTTGCAAAAGTACAATTCACCGGCGACAAATCACCTTCATTTCCAAGCCATACCAGCAAAAAATACAGGAGCGCGCAGACCTAAAAACGTCCAGATACGAGACAAGAACAATGAAGACTCAGGTTGCCATTATCGGCGCAGGTCCGTCCGGCCTGCTGCTCGGCCAACTGCTGCACAAGGCCGGCATCGACAACATCATCATCGAACGCCAGACCCCGGACTACGTGCTCGGCCGCATCCGCGCCGGCGTGCTGGAACAGGGCACCGTCGACATGCTCCGCGAAGCCGGGGTGAGCGAACGCATGGACGCCGAAGGCCTGGTCCACGAAGGCGTGGAGCTGGTGTTCGATGGCAAGCGGGTGCCGATCCACCTGACCGAACTGACCGGCGGCAAGAGCGTGATGGTCTACGGCCAGACCGAAGTCACCCGCGACCTGATGGACGCCCGCAGCGCCAATGGCGCGCCGATCATCTACGCCGCCAGCGACGTGCAACTGCACGAGGTCGAGGGCGAGCGCCCCTATGTCACCTTCGAGAAAGACGGCGAGCGCCAGCGCATCGACTGCGACTACATCGCCGGCTGCGACGGTTACCACGGCGTGTCGCGCAAGACCATTCCCGAAGGCGTGCTGACCGAGTACGAGCGGGTCTACCCGTTCGGCTGGCTCGGCCTGCTGTCCGATACCCCGCCGGTCAACGAAGAACTGATCTACGCCCAGCACGAGCGCGGCTTCTCCCTGTGCAGCCAGCGCTCGCTGACCCGCAGCCGCTACTATCTGCAAGTGCCGCTGAGCGACAAGGTCGAGGACTGGAGCGATGCGCGTTTCTGGGAGGAGCTGAAGTCACGCCTGCCGGAAGACGTGGCCGCGCGCCTGGTCACCGGCCCTTCGCTGGAGAAGAGCATCGCGCCGCTGCGCAGTTTCGTGGTCGAGCCGATGCAGTACGGCAAGCTGTTCCTGGTCGGCGACGCCGCCCATATCGTCCCGCCCACCGGCGCCAAGGGCCTGAACCTGGCGGCCTCGGACGTCTGCTACCTGTACCGCATCCTGGTCAAGGTCTACCGCGAAGGCCGCACCGACCTGCTGGAGAAATACTCCGAGCTGGCCCTGCGCCGGGTGTGGAAAGGCGAGCGCTTCAGCTGGTTCATGACCAACCTGCTGCACGACTTCGACGGCCACAAGGACGCCTGGGACCGCAAGATGCAGGAGGCCGACCGCGAGTATTTCCTCAACTCCCATGCCGGGCTGGTGAACATTGCCGAGAACTATGTCGGGCTGCCTTACGAAGAGGTTTGCTAACGCCTGGTTTACGGCAAAAAGGGGCCGACTCTGCATCGGCCCCTTGCAATACCGCACAACCTGGCAACTTCGTCGGCGCGCCGAGCAATTTCGGGGTGACGGTGCGCTAAAGCCTGTACTAGAAGCACTGCGGCCGCTCATTCGCAACCACGGCTTTTTGACGTCAATTCGAACGAATTGGTCTGTCACGAATTGACGCAGAAATCATTTTGCCATTAGTGTTGCTCGGTTTTTCGGTATTGAAATCAGGATACCGGATGGAATCGGATTAAAGACTAAGTAGGTCTTCAAGGATGCATGGAGTATTGCTACGTAGCGGGAGAAGTGAAGACTTCACCGCATTGGGCGAGACTGGCCAACCCGTCTATCGTGCGGCGTTGCAGATTCGCGAGGCGATTCGACGCAAGTATCCGGAGTACCCGGAACTGGTCGAGCACCTGGCCATTCCCCAGAGTGACGAACGAGGCAGCACCCTCGATTGGTACAGCGAACGCCCAGGCGACGTTATCCCGTGGGCCAGCGCCACCGAGGAAGAGCGGGCACCCGCCCGTGCCCAGCTGGAAGTGCTCAAGACCCGCATCAACGACCTGAGCAACACCCTGCTCGGCGTGGATGCCCAGGGTCAGCCGCTGGCCGGGTCGCGCAACAACGCCCAGGGCGACACTACGGTATTCGGCAAACTGCTGACCTGCGTGATTCCGTTCCCCGATGAAAACTTCGTCTACCTGGTCGACGGCCGCCCGGTCCTGACCTTCTGGGGCTTCATCCATGCCGGTGCCGAGCGCGCCCGCGAGCCGCTGCACTGCCTGTATCCGAAGGTGGCCAAGGCCGCTGAAGCGGTCACGCCGGCACCTGTCGCGCCCGCAGCACCCGTTCCGCCAGTCGCCCCGCTGGCACCGCCACCTGCTCCCGTCGTAGCGACCACCCCATGGTGGCGGCGCTGGTGGTGGCTGCTTCCCCTGCTTCTACTGTTGCTCCTGTTGTTGCTGTTCGGCCTGCGCAGTTGCGCGCCAGCTGTGATTCCGCCCGTCGACGACGGGAATGGCCAGACCCGCGGCAACATCGACCCGAACAAGAACGGCGACACGCTGCACCTGCCAGACCAGACCGACACTGGCCCGGGCACTCACGGCAGCGGCACCGGCAACGGCTCCGCAGACACCGGCAGCGTTGGCTCCCCGCAGGACGGGCAAGTGCTGCCCGGCCCCGATTCGGGCCAGGCAACCAACGACACACCGCCCGACCAGAAAGAGCCGGACAACACCAACACGCCCCAGCCACCGGAACCCGAGCCAGCTCCCGCTCCCGAACCACAGCCGGAGCCGGAGCCGGAGCCACAACCCACCCCGGCACCGCCGAAGCTGCCGGACGACCGGCAGCCGACGGCCAACGCGCAGAACCTGCTGAGCATTCCGCCGGACGCGGCCAACGGCAAGGCCGACTTCCTCAACGGCGACTGGGCAGGCGCCGGCATCCAGGAAGTGGGCACCGGCAAGCCGCTGCGCCTGAAGTACGACTTCAAGGATGGCCAGGGCCAGGCCACGGTCCGTCGCTCCGACGGCGTGAGCTGCCAGGCGCCGGTTTCCGCCGCGATGAACCAGGGGCAGTTGTCGATCAACAGCGCGGGCCAGGCCGTCTGTGCCGATGGCAGCAGCTATGAACTCCCGCAGGTGAACTGCAAGCCGGGTGCGACCAGCGCTGCGGACTGCTCCGGCAACTACGGTGCCGAAGCCTTCCCGATGCTGATGAAACAAGCCGGTCAATAACACGAGAAGCGCAGACGATGTTGCCCGAAATCACCCAGTTCGAAGAAACGGTCACGCTGGTCAGCGATACCGGCATTCAATTCATGGATTTCGCCCTGCGTCTCGGACCGGATGGCGAGCAGGCCGGCAAGTTCGTGCAGTTGAACAACGGCATGGTGCCGACGCGCCTGCTGTGGTCGCGCGAGTACAAGGACTTCTATGAGCCGGAGCCGGACAAGGTGGTCCAGGTGGAATTCGACACCACCGACGACAACCATTTCCGCGTGCCGATGGAAGACAGCCTCAAGCTGTTCGACGGCATCTGGCTGCCACTGCCGTTCCTGCGCTTCATGCCGCCCAATCGCTTCGACGAAGGCCCGAACAACTGGGCGCGGATGCGCCTGGTCAAGCTGCCGCAGCCCGACGTGGACGGCAACACCCACCGTCTGACCCTGGCCTTCGACAGCCGCGTCATGCCGACCGTCGCCGGCTCCGCCTACCTGGCGCCGAACGAGGACGACGTGCGCTCCGGAGTGGCCTTCAAGCTGGCCACCAGCGCCCGTGAGTACGGCTGGTTCCTGACCCATGTGTGGATCCGCGAGTGGATCGCCGAACTGTACGTCGAGGCCCGCGCCGAGTGGACCCGCGAGCGGCGCGACCGCGACCTGCAGGGCAACCGCCACATCGCCCACTACCTCAACGTGCTGAGCCTGCTGCGCCGCCCGGTCCCGGCCGAGCAGAGCACCGAGAAGCCCAAGGTCGAGATCCCCGAGCTCAAGGTCATCGCCAACGAAACCCATGGCGTGACCAAGCCGATCCCGGTGGACCTGATACTGGACGTCGGCAACTCGCGTACCTGCGGCATTCTCATCGAGGACCACGGCCAGTCCGGCTCGGGCCTGAAGAATAACTACGTACTGGAACTGCGCGACCTGAGCGAGCCGGAAAAGGTCTACGACACCGCCTTCGAAAGCCGCGTCGAATTCACCCAGGCCTATTTCGGCAAGGATCACTGCTCGGTCAAGAGCGGCCGTCACAACGCCTTCCAGTGGCCGACCATCGCTCGCGTCGGCACCGAGGCCGGGCGCCTGGCCGGCCGTCGCCGCGGCACCGAGGGCTCGACCGGGCTGTCCAGCCCGAAACGCTACCTGTGGGACGAGAAGCCCTACGGCCACGGCTGGCGCTTCAACACCGCCTACGTCAAGTCCGACAAGGAGCCGCTGGCCACCGCCGCGCCGTTCTCGCACCTGATCAACGAGCTCGGCCAGGCCCTGTACCTGCCGCCGAAGAACGACATGCCGGTGTTCACCCCGCGTTACTCGCGCAGCAACCTGATGACCTTCATGCTCGCCGAGGTGGTCACCCAGGCGCTGACCCAGATCAACAGCCCGGCCCAGCGCTCGCGCCAGGGCCACGCCCGGGTGCCGCGCCAGCTCAACAGCATCACCCTGACCGTGCCGCCAGGCATGCCGCAGGCCGAGCGCAGCATCCTCAGCAATCGCCTGTACGAAGCCGTCGGCCTGGTGTGGAAGAGCCTCGGCTGGCACACCGGCGAGAGCAATCCCTTCAAGGACAAGAGCGTGCTGCCGCGCACGCCGCTGCCGAGCATCCGCGTGGAGTGGGACGAAGCCAGCTGCGGCCAGCTGGTGTATCTGTACAACGAGATCAACGAGAACTTCGACGGACACCCGGAAGAGTTCTTCGCCGCCCTGGCCCGCCCGGATCGCCAGGAGCGCGACCAGATCACCCTGGCCACCATCGATATCGGCGGCGGCACCACCGACCTGGTGATCACCGACTACCGCTTCGACCGCGGCAGCAACGGCGGCACCGGCGGCCATGGGTACATCATCCCCAGCCAGCGTTTTCGCGATGGTTTCAAGGTGGCCGGCGACGACATCGTCCTCGACGTGATCCAGGAGTTCATCCTGCCGACGTTCCGCAACGCCCTCAGCGACGCCGGAGTGAGCGCGCCGGACGCCCTGATGTCGCGCCTGTGCGGCACCGGCGATGCCACCGCACCGGAGCGGATCCTGCGCCAGCAACTCAACCTGCAGATCTTCGTGCCGCTGGGCCTGGCCCTGCTCAAGGCCTACGAACAGTACGATCCAGCGCAGCCCCAGCAGCCCGTGACCCAGACCTGGCGCGAGGTGCTCGGCGACGACGCGGTCAACGACGGCGTGCTGGACTTCGTCCACGCAGCGGTACGTCGCGAAGTCGGCCAGGACGGCACCCTCGACCTGTTGCAGACCGTCATCACCTTCGACCTGGCAAAGGTCCACAACACCTTCATCGGCGGCCAGATCAACATCACCCGGGCCCTGACCGAGCTGTGCGAGGTGATCGCCCACTATCCCTGCGACATGCTCCTGCTCACCGGCCGACCATCGCGCCTGCCGGGCATCCAGGCCTTCATTCGCAAGTGCATCCCGCTGCCGTCCGGACGCATTCTGCCGCTGCAGAACTACCGTACCGGCGGCTGGTACCCGTTCCACCGCAACGGCCTGATCGACGATCCGAAGAGCACCGCCTCGGTGGGCGCGATGATCTGCCTGCTGTGCTCCAAGCACAGCGTGCCGAATTTCTACTTCCGCACCGTCGAGCTCAAGCCCTACTCGATCATCAAGCACTTCGGCCCGATCGACAAAGCGGGCACCATCGCGCACCAGAACGTGGTCTACCACGACCTCAAGTCGTCCAAGGGCCGCATCGAACTGCCCATCGTCGGCGAAGGCGAGCAACGCGGCACGCCGTGGCTGGAAATGCGCGGCGACATGCACCTGGGCTACCGCCAGCTATCCGCCGAGCGCTGGTCGGCCTCGCCGCTTTACACCCTGCGCTTCACCCCGCGCGGCAGTGCCAGCTTCTCCACCGCCCAGGGCAAGAACGGCGAAACCCCGGTGGTGCGCATTCGCCTGGAAGTCGAGGAGCCGTCGGACCTGCTGCTGGAGCAGGGCCTGATCAGCGACAAGCTGGTGATCTGCGACCTGCAAACGAACATCCAGGACGCCGATTTCGATTACGACAGGGATCTGGAGCTCTCACTCAACACCATGCCAACCGGAAGCCTGAGTGACAGCGACTATTGGCTCGACAGCGGGAACGTCAAAGGAAAATGAGCGACCTTACGCCAAAGCAACAGCAGTTGATGAATGCCTGGGGCGCCATTTACAAGGGCGCCGGCGAGGCAATGGAATGGATCGAACAGGTACGCGGCAATGCCGCCAGCGTCGAGGCCGAGGCCGATGACCTGAGCCTGCGGCTGCGCAAGGCGCGCAACCAGGCCAGGAGCCTCCAGCACGCGGCGTCGACCCCCATGGGCGTCGGTTTCTTCGGCTTGTCCCAGGCCGGCAAGTCGTACCTGATCTCGTCGCTCGCGGCCAACAGCGCCGGGATTCTGGAGAGCGACTTCGGTGGCCGCACCCTGAACTTCCTTGAGCACGTCAACCCCACTGGCAGCGGCGCGGAGGCGACCGGTGTGGTCACCCGCTTCAGCCGTCGTTCGCAGCCGGCACCGGATGCCAACTACCCGATCGAGCTGAAGATGCTCCGGGAAATCGAACTGGCCAAGATCCTCGGCAACACCTGGTTCGAAGACTTCAACCACGACAAGACCGATTACAAGATCACCCCGCAGCGCATCGACGCGCTGCTGCGCGAGTTCGAAGGCCAGGAAGCCGAACTGCCTCAGCCCGGGGTCGACGGCGATGACGTGGTCAGCCTGTGGGAATACCTCTCGGGCAACTTCACCAGGCCGCTCGCCCTGCTCGACGACCTCTACTGGCCGCGGGTCATCAAGCTCGCGCCGCGCTTGAGCACGCGGCAACGCGCCAGGCTCCTGTCCCCGCTATGGGGCGAGCAGGCGTTGCTGACCGAGCTCTACGAAGTGCTGGCCGGTACCCTGCAGAAGCTTGGACATCCCGAGAAGGTGTACGCCCCGTTGACCGCGTTTTTCCAGGACACGGAAGATGCGCGATACAACATCATGGCGGTGACGATCCTCAATCGGCTCGGAACCCGTCGTGATGTGCCGATCAATGTCCTGCCGTCGACAGAGGGCAAGGTCCAGTCCGCCGTCGGCATCACGGTTGCCCAACTGGCCGCCTTGACCGTGGAAATGACGTTCCGCCTGGTCAACCCGCCCAATGACGAGGTGGTGAACCAGGTCGACCTGCTGGACTTCCCGGGCTATCGCGCGCGGTACACCTTCGAAAACATCCGCCAGGCGTCAAACGGGCAAAGCCCGGATGAAGTCAGCCCGGTCTGGAACCTGCTCGTGCGCGGCAAGGTGGCATACCTGTTCGAGCGCTACAGCGACGCCCAGGAAATGAATGCCCTGGTGATCTGCACCAGCGCCAAGGGCCAGAGCGAGGTGGTCAGTGTCGCCCCGGTACTGAGCAAGTGGATCGGGAAAACCCAGGGCCATACGCCGAAGGAGCGCGCGGCGCGGGTGCCAGGATTGATCTGGGCAATCACCATGATGGACATCTGGATCGACGAATCGCTGAAAAAGCCGAGCCGTCCGCAACGCATCGAGTCGTGCGAAAACCTGATGAAAATGACCATCGTGGAGCGCTTTGGCACCGAGGACTGGATGCTGGACTGGTCCGGCCAGCCGTTCAACAACACCTACCTGGTGCGCAAGCCACGCCATAGCCGGGCGTTCATCGACTTCGACGACAACGGCGACGAAGTCAGCGTCTCCGAGCACTGCGGCGAGAGTCTTGAACTGCTCACTGCCGAGTTCAAGGTGTACAAGGACATCGTGCGCCATGTGAAAGAGCCCGAAGCTTCCTTCGCGGCAGTGATGGGAATGAATGACGGCGGCATCAGCCGCTTCGCCTCCAGCTTCACGCCGTTCGCCGATATCGGTTTCAAGCTTTCGCGCATCGAGGAACAGCTGCACGATTGCCGCACCGGCCTGCTCGAAAAAGGCCTCTACGCCTGGCGCGAAGAGGACTTCGAGGCGCTGCTGGCGCGCAAGATGCAGAAGATCAAGTTCCTCCTCAGGCCAATGGGGGCCGACCCCGACGTCATCAGCGAAGTGATTCTCGCCCTGCAATTGCCCACCGAGCAGTTGCGCGAGCTGTACCTGAGCGGTGTGTACAACGTCGACGATGACGAGGAAGAGACCGGCGAGGCCGAGCCGGCGTTCACCGCGCCGGCCAACAAGGCACCGGCGATCGACTTCGACTTCGACGATTTCCACGACGACGCACCGGCGCCCGCTTCGGCACCCGCGGCCAAGCCGCTGGCCACGCGGCTGAACGCCGAGCAGCGCTTTGCCCGTGCGGCGCTGAAGGCGTGGATCAAGCACATGCGCGAGATCAGCAACCAACCCCAGCGCCTGGTCAGCCTGCGCATGACCCGCGAGCTGATGGACGGCCTGGTCGAAGAACTGGTCAGCGCCGCCCGGCGCCCGGCCCTGCTCGAACAACTGGACGCGGCGGTGACCCGGCGCATCATCGGCGGTGCTCGCCGCGACCAGCTGGTGCAGCGCCAGGTGCTGGAGGTGCAACTGGTGATGCGCGATTTCCTGTCGTGGTTCGGTCTGCTGGGCAAACCGCTCGAACAGCGGCCACCACGCATGCAGGGCAACAAGGGCCCGGTGTTCGACTTCTACGGCAAGGTTGCCGTGGGCGATCTGCCGGACTTGCCGGAGGAGCCTTCGCATCAGGAGCAGCGCTTCCATATGGACTGGCTGTCCAGCCTGGCATGGCTGATCAAGGAGAACGCCAAGAGCGGCTCCGATCCGGAAATCACCACCGAGCAGCGGCGCCAGCTGGCCGTCCTGCTCAACACTTTTGAAGCGAGTCGAGCGTAATGGGTATCAGAGTTGATGTGCTGCCGTTGGACGTGAACACGCCAGGCCATGGCGTGCTGCGGATCACCGGCTGGGAAGGCTCCAGCGAGGGCCTGCAATGTTCCCTGCAAAGCAGCCAGACCCAGAAGTTCCTCCACGAGGGCGGGCAGTGGAACGATGTCGCCCACTGGTTCCGCCTGGACGGCATGAATGCTGCCGAGGGCGGCGCGATCGAGACCCGTATCGGTCCGAACCTGATCAACCCGCTGTTGCAGGCCAGCGGCACGGCGAACTTCCGTATCGAGGTCAGCCAGCCGGCTACCGGCCAGTCCGAAGTGCACATCGTCCGCCTCAATCCGACGCTGGTCGCCTCGGCAGACCTCGGCCCGGACATGCCCGCCCCTCCTGAACCCAAGCCCGAGCCGAAGCCTGAGCCCGAGCCGGAGGTCGAAGCACCGGCGCCCGTCCCGCCAGCCGAGCCCGAGCCCGAACCGGTGATCACCGCCGAGCGTTCCGTACCGCCGCCGCTGCCGCCAGCCCGCTCCGGCAACCGCTGGCTACTGCCGCTACTGCTCCTGGTGCTGCTGGCCGTGATCGCTGCCGGCGCCTGGTGGTTCAACAAGCAGGACCAGCCCCCCGTGGTCGAAGAGCCCGTACCGGCACCCGCCCCGACGCCAACCTCGGAGCCCACCGCGGCCCTGCCCTGCACCCTGGAAAGCATGCAAAGCCAGCCGGAACTCGCCTTCGTCCAGGCCTGCATCCAGAACAAGCCGGACAGCACCACCTTGCTCGAAGTGATCAAGCAGGCCAAGGCCAACAACCACTGCGGCGTGGCCCAGCGGCTGTACGCCAACCGTGCGCAGGCCGGCGACATCGTGATCGCCAGCGCCTATGCCCACGAGTACGACCCCAAGTACCACCAGGCCAGCGAGTGCTTCAAGGCTCCGGACAACGCCACCGCAGCGTACTGGTACGAGACCATTCTCGGCTTCGATGAAAACAACGCCGAGGCCAAGGCACGCTTCGAGGAGCTCAAGCCATGAACCTGCGCGGTCTTGGTACCGCCCTCCTGGCCCTGAGCCTGAGCCCGGTTCTGCAGGCGGCGGACAAACCGCTGCTGCAGGACGGCAAGAAGACCCTGTTCCAGCGCGTCCTGACCACTCCGGACTGCAAGCTCAGCAACGCTGCGGGTGCCGCACCCGGTGCCGCGCAGCCGGCTTTCAGCCGTTTCTACGTCTACGAGCGCTCCGCGGTGGATAGCCGCGAGTGGCTACGAGTCGGCCCCGACACCCAGGGCAAGAGCATCGGCTGGCTGCCGGGCGACTGCACGGTCGAGTGGAAGATGCAACTGACCCTGGCCTTCACCAACCCGGCCAACCGCGACCGCCTGCTGTTCTTCAAGGAGCGCAAGCAACTGGAAGGCGTCCTCGACGCCCCGGATCCGGTAAGCCAGGTGGCCCCGATCCGCGCCCAGTTGAAGAACGGCAAGGAAGCACCGGGGGTACTGGCCCAGGAACCAGAGTACTTCGTCGACCTGCAGAAGAACTTCTACCTGCTCCCCGTGCTGAGCGGCGAAGAAGTGATGACCGAGGAAGGCTTCCGCACGCGCATCCTCAACGTCGCCTCGGTGAGCAAGGCCGATGCCGCCAGCCAGGCGACCCAGGCAGCGGGCCAGGCCAGCGCCAAGACGCAGATGAAGGCGTTCAGCGCCGCCGTGGTGTTCGTCATCGACTCGACCATCTCCATGGACCCGTACATCGAGCGCACCCGCGAGGCGATCAAGCGGGTATATGAGCAGGTCGAGAAGGAAAACCTCGGCAACCAGGTCAAGTTCGGCCTGGTCGCCTTCCGCTCCAACACCAAGGCGGTGCCGGGGCTGGAGTACGTCAGCAAGATGTACGCCGACCCCAACACGGTGAAGGACGGCGCCGATTTCCTGGCCAAAATGGCCGACCTCAAGCAAGCCAAGGTTTCCAGCAGCGCCTTCGACGAGGATGCCTATGCCGGTGTGATGCATGCCATCGACAAGGTCGACTGGAGCCAGTTCGGTGCACGCTACGTAGTGCTCATCACCGATGCCGGGGCCATCGACGGCGGCGACAAGCTGTCCAGCACCGGCCTGGGTGCCGAACAGGTGAAGATCGAGGCGAGCAATCCCGGCGTCGCCCTCTATACCTTGCACCTGAAGACCCCGAGCGGGGCGAAGAACCACAGCAGCGCCGAAGCCCAGTACCGCGTACTGTCGAACTTCCCCGGCACCAACACCTCGCTGTACTACCCGGTCGACGCCGGTGACGTGAATGCCTTCGGTCAGAAGGTCGACAGCCTGGCCAGCGCGATCACCCAGCAGGTGCGATCCGCCTACATGGGCGAAGACGCCATCGGCAGCGCAACCAATGCCAAGGCCAATCCAGCCGAGCAGAAGATGCTCGAGGACGCCGCGCTGATCGGCCACGCCATGCAGCTGGCCTACCTCGGCAAGACCACTGGTACCCAGGCACCACCGGTGTTCCAGGCATGGATCAGCGACCGTGACCTGATCAAGCAGAACGTGCCGACCACCGACGTCCGCGTGCTGCTGACCAAGGCCCAGCTGAGCGATTTGAGCGATGTGCTCAAGCAAGTTCTGGACGCCGCGAACGAGGGCATGATCTCGCCCGCCGAGATGTTCACCCGCCTGCGTTCGGTGGCCGCGACCATGGGTGCCGACCCGAACCAGCTGAAACAGGGCTCTACCACCCGCGTGGCTGACCTGGGCGTGCTCGGCGAATACCTGGAGGACCTGCCGTACCACAGCGAAGTGCTCAACCTGGATGAGGAAACCTGGAAAGGCTGGGACGGCCTGGCCCAGGAGAAATTCATCCGCAACCTGAGCACCAAGCTGCGCCACTACCAGCGTTACAACGCCGATGTCGACCGCTGGGTGGCCCTGGCCCCGGGCGCCGACAGCCGCGACAACGTCTACCCCGTGCCACTGGAAATGATGCCCTGACCGCTCATGCTCGATATCAAGGGATTGAGAGTGGTCCGGGGACATGGCCCCCAGGCGCACGCGGTGCGCCTGGACACGCTGCAACTGCAACCGGGCCAGATCCTGGCGATCACCGGCGAGAGTGGCTGCGGCAAGAGCACCCTGCTCGAAGCCATCGGCCTGCTGCTCAAGCCTGAGCGCCTGGAGCACTACCGCCTCGGCGCCAGCCAGGAAGACGTCGCCCGGCTGCTCGCCAGCGACCAGCAACCCGCCCTCGCCGCCCTGCGTGCGCGGGAGCTGGGGTTCGTCCTGCAAAGCGGCGGTCTGCTGCCATTTCTCAAGGTTCGCGACAACATCCTGCTGCCGCGCCGCCTGCTTGGCCTGGCGCCGCACAGCACGGCCGTGGACAAGGCGGTGGCCGCCCTCGGACTCGAACCGCTGCTGGACAAACTGCCCCAGGCGCTGTCCATCGGCGAGCGCCAGCGGGTCGCCTGCGTTCGCGCCATCGCCCACGAACCGCCGGTGTTGCTGGCCGACGAACCAACCGCGGCGCTGGACCCGAACAACGCCAGGCGCCTGTTCGAGCTGTTGCTGCACCTGGTCGAGGAGTTGGGCCTGAGCGCCCTGCTGGTGTCCCACGATTGGGCCTTGGTGCAGCACTTCGGCCTGCCACGCCTGGGCGCGGTGAACGCCGATGGGGAGACGCGCTTTGAACCCGTTTAAGCGTCTCGCCCTGCTCGCCCGGCTGTCCCTCGCCGACCTCTGGCACGACCGCAACGTGTCGTTGTGCATGGCCGCGTCCCTGGTCGCGGTGATCGCGCCGTTGCTGTTGCTGTTCGGCCTCAAGCACGGGGTGGTCAGCCAATTGCAGGATGAACTGCTCAGCGACCCGCGCAACCTCGAAGTGAAAATGCTCAGCAGCGGTCACTACGCCGAAGACTGGCTGCAACGCCTGCGGGCACTGCCGGAAACCGGCTTCGCCATCGGCCAGACCCGCTCGCTGAACACCCAGGCCGACCTGCTTGGTAGCCATGGGCGCTTCGCCGACAACGTCGAGGTGATTCCAACCGAAGCCGGCGACCCGCTGCTGGCCACCGAGCTGAGCGCACTGCAAGGCGATCAGGTGATTCTCAGTGAGCGCGCCGCGCAGCGCCTGGAGGTCAAGGCCGGCGACAGCATTCGCCTGCGGGTGACGCGCCGCCTTAACGAAGTCAACGAACGCGGCGAGCGACTGCTCCAGGTGCGGGCGGTCCTCGACAACGTGCGCTTCGCCCGCCCGGCGGCCTTCGTCAGCCCCGGGCTGCTGCTGGAACTGGAACATTATCGCGACGGCTACCTGGTGCCCGAACTCGGGGCGGGCAGCGGTCAGCCGCTGGACGGCGTCAAGGTCGGCTACGCCCGCGCCCGGGTCTATGCCCGCGACATCGACAGCGTTGCGCCCCTGGAACAGTGGCTCAACGACCAGCGCATCGAAACCGCCAGCCGCTTGGCCGAGATCGACAACGTCAAGGCCATCAACCATGTGCTCGGCCTGATCTTCGGCGTGATCGCCGGCGCCGCCCTGATCGGTTGCATCGCCTCGCTGGTAGGGGCCTTCCTCGCCAATATCGACCGCAAGCGCCGCCACCTCGCGGTACTGCGTCTGCTCGGCTTCACCAGCCCGGCGGTGGCTGCCTACGTGGTCCTGCAGGCCCTGGTGCTAAGCCTGACCGGCTACCTCGGCGGCCTCACCTGCTACTACTTCGGCAGCCTGCTGTTCGACCAGTTGCTCGGCAGCAGCGCGGCCACCGGCACCTTCATTTGTCACATCACTGTCTGGCATGGCCTGGTGGCCCTGCTTCTGGCGTTCCTCGTCGCCGGACTGGTCGCCCTGATCGGCGCCCTGCGGGCGATTCGGATACAACCTGCGGAGAGTCTGCGTGAACTCTAGAACCTACGCTCGCCTGGCCCTCGCGCCATTGACCCTGGGTTGCCTGCTGAATGCGACGGCGGCGACCTGGGACGAGAAATTCTATAACCCGATGGCCGACGCCGACGACGTGGTCCTGCCCATGCCCTGCGACGGCGCGATGGTGTTCCGCAAGGTGCAGATCCCCGTAGCCGGCCCCCTGGACGACTACCCGATCAACATCGGCCAGGACAGTGCCGAATACGGCTATGTCGAGCAGACCCGGCCAACCTTCATCGCCGGCAGCTTCACCAGCGGCAAGGGCGAGAAATCCCGCTACTTCCTGATGGCCAAGTACGAGATGAGCCAGTTGCAGTACCGTGCCCTGATGGACGAAACCTGCCCGACACCGTCGAACAAGCAGCGCCTGCCGATTGTCTCGGTGAGCTGGCTGGATGCCCTGCAGGCCTCCGACAAGTACAACCGCTGGCTGCGCGCCAATGCCGCCGACAAGCTGCCCAAGGAAGACGGCGCGCTGGGCTTCCTGCGCCTGCCGACTGAAGTCGAATGGGAGTTCGCTGCCCGTGGCGGCTTGCAGGTCAGCAGCGCCGAGTTTCGCGACAACCGCTACCCGATGCCCGACGGCCTGAACGCCTACGAGTGGTTCGCCGGCTCGCAATCGGCCAACGGCCAATTGCAGCTGGGCGGCCTGCTCAAGCCTAATCCGCTGGGCCTGCATGACATGCTCGGCAACGCCAGCGAAATGATGTTCGAGCCCTTCCGCCTCAACAAGCTCGACCGCCAGCACGGACAAGCCGGTGGCTTCGTCGTGCGTGGCGGCAGCTACCTGACCGCCGAGGGCGAGCTGCGTACCGCCCTGCGCCAGGAAGAACCGTACTACGACGCCAACGGCGCGGTCAGCAAGAAGACCAATGGCCTGCGCCTGGCCCTGGTGTCGCCGACCCTGACCTCGCGCGAGCGGGTGAAAACCATCGAGAAGAGCTGGAGCACCCTGGGTGCCGACCAGCCGGCTGCCGGGTCCAAGGAAAAAGGCACGGTCAAGGCCCTCGAAGAGCTGGCCTCCAGCGTCGACGACGCCGCGCTCAAGGGGCAATTGAAAACCGTCGAGAACCAGCTGCGCGCCAGCAACCAGCAACAGCAGGAAGCCCGCGACCAGGCGATCCGCGCCAGCCTCAACCTGGGTGCCTTCCTCTGCACCAAGATGCTCGACGATGGCCAGTACCTCGACTTCCTGCAGAAGAACTACAGCGCCAACTGCAAGGCCGGTGAAGAAGACCCGACCTGCGGGATGCGCAAGACCAAGCTCGACGAACAAAACGACCGCCTGCACAAGCTCAGCCGCTACTACGCCAGCTCGCTGGTGGACTCCGGGTCGCTGTACGGCCAGACCCTGATCGAAGCCCAGGTACCGGTGCTCGAAGGCGTGCTGACCGCCAACAAGAATCTCAAGGAACTGACGCCTTACCTGCGTAGCCATTGGGCCAACCAGCAGGCATTCCTCAAGACCCAG
Source organism: Pseudomonas sp. FG98 (assembly GCF_057808595.1). Lineage (NCBI taxonomy): Bacteria > Pseudomonadati > Pseudomonadota > Gammaproteobacteria > Pseudomonadales > Pseudomonadaceae > Pseudomonas > Pseudomonas sp. FG98. The sequence goes on from NZ_JBMDIJ010000001.1 coordinate 46,424, forward strand.
AAAATCGACACCGAGGCCTGGCTGAACCGCTGCAAGGCCGTCGCCCACTGACTCCAGCCCACAAGGAAGCGCAACCGTGAACTTCAACAAACCCGCCCGTTTCAGCTCGTGGATCAGCTTGATGCTGGTCGCCGCCCTGGCCGTCACCGGGTGCGCCAGCACCGGCAGTTCCATGCTCGGTAACACGTCCGGCTCCAGCGGCACCGCCGACCCACGACTGACCGAAGGCAAGGACGCCAAGTTCTTCAGTACCTCGGGCTACCAGGCCTGCGCCGTAGCCGCCGGTGCCGGCGTCCTCGCCTGCGTGCTGTCCAACTCCGGCAACAAGGCCACCTGCGCCGTGGTTGCCGGCGTCGCCGCCTGTGGCGTGGCGATGGGCGCCAACTACTACCTTGACCAGCGTCGCGCGCAGTACTCGAACACCACCGAGCGCCTGAACGCGATGACCGGCGAAGTGCAGCAGAAGAACGCCCAGCTTGCCGAGCGCAGCAGCACCCTGGAGCGCGTGATCGCCGACGACAAGCAGCAGATCGCCGACATCCAGAAGAACATCAAGGCCAAGAGCCTGGACAAGGCCAAGGCCCAGAAGGACCTCGCCAACATCGACGAGAACCTGGTGCTGATGCAGCGCGACCTGAAGACCATGCAGACCAACGTCACCGAATACCAGAAGGTCGCCCAGGCAGAACGCGCTTCCGGCGCCAAAGCCGCCGATGTGGAGAAGGTCGAGGCGGAAATCAGCAAGATGAATACCAAGGTGGCCTCGCTGCAGAAAGAGGTCGACGGCCTCTACAGCCAGCGCTCGGCCATTACCCTGGGCTAAGGAGCGGACCATGACGCTTCGTGTTCTTTTTGCCACCGCGCTCCTGGCCAGCCTTGGAGGCTGTGCCACCACGGCCTCGCAGTGCAACGCCTCGAACAGTGAAACCAGCCTGATCGGCAAACTCAATTGCGACTACGGCGGCGGCTATGCCGAGGGCGTGCGCAACAGCGAGCAGGACCTGCAGGCCGCGCGCGAGCAGAACCGCCAGTTCAACCAGGTGTATGACGAGTTGCGCGCCATGCAGGCCAACACCCGCCAGGACCTGGCCAGCCAGCAACGCCAGCAGGCCAGCCTGGAGAAATCGCTGAACGGCCTGCTGGCCACGCTCAAGGCTCGCCACGGCAACAAGCAGGACGTGCAGCGGCAGATCGCCGGGCTGGAGCAGCAGCTCAAGGCTGCACAGGCCACGCCGGCGAAGAATGCCAGCAGCGCCGAGCTGGAAGCCCGCAAGCAGGAACTCAAGAGCCTGCAGCAACAGGTCAGTCGCTTGCAGCTGAGCCTGGGTTACGAGTAAGCCCCCACGGCAGCTTCGGCTGCCGACCTTTTCCAGGACACCGACATGCAGCGGGTTATCCGTGATCCCCGTCCCTTGCAGGACGACCCAGCGCTGCTGGAGCAGGCCACGGCGTTGATCGCCCGGCATTTTCCGCCCAGCGTGGCGCAACTGTTCGCAATTCCCCGCAGTGGTCAGGACGGCACACGCGAGTGGTGGACCGAGCTGCAAGGGCAGCCACAGCGCTACTACGACCTGAGTGCGGAGCAGCAGGCCGCCCTGCTCGATGTCCATGCACAACGCCAGGATGCCTTGCAGCAACTGGTCAACGAACTGCGCGGGCGTGGCCAGGCGCAGGACGCCGCGCTGCTGCAGCGGCTGGTTGCTCCGCCGAAACTGGATGATCTCTACAGCGTCAACGGTCAGCCGCTGGTCATCCGCTGGAGCGAACCACCACCCGCACCGCTGCCCGCCCCCGCGGTCGCGCCTGCGCCAGTGATCCCGCCGCGGCGCTGGATCTGGCTGCCGTGGTTCCTGCTGCCCTTGCTCGGCCTGCTGTTGCTGGCGCTGGCCCTTTGGCTGGCCTGGCCCTGGTTGCTGCGCTGGTTCGAGCCCGGCGCTCCGTTGCCCGAGCCGCCTGTCGTGAGCGAGCAACAGGCGTGCAAGCGGCCACCGCAGGAACTGCCACCGGAATTCACCGTGGTGCTCGACACCTCCGGTTCGATGCAGTTGAGCGTGGAAGCCAACTACCAGGACGAACAATGGTTCTTCCGCAATATCGACAATCCGCTCATGGACCCGCAGCGCAAGGCCCTGGTCATGCGCGAGCCGGTGCGCATGGAGGTGGCCAAGCAGAGCCTGACGCGCTTGATCGACAACCTGGACGCGGCCATCGACATGCGCATCGTCACCTTCGATGGCTGTCGCGCACCGATCGATCATGGCCTGTTCCCCCTCGCCCAGCGCCCAGCGCTGATCGAGGGCATCCGCAGGCTGCAGCCGGACGACGGCACGGCCCTGGCCGCCAGTCTGGAAGTGGCCGCCAGCAAGATGAACGGGCGTGATCGCGATGGAGTGATCCTGATGTTCGTCGATGGCCCGGATGGCTGCGACCGCAACGTCTGCGCGGTCGCCCGGCAGATAGCCCAGGAACAACCGCGACTGAAGGTGAACCTGGTGAACATCAGCCATAGCAGCGATGCCAACTGTGTCGCCGAAACCACCGGAGGCCGTGTCTACAACGGCGAGAACGCTGCCGAGGTCGCGAAGGCGCTGGAGCAGGCAAGCCGGGAAGTCACCAACAACTGCAACCAGGAATAACGATGCAACGGGTTCTCCGCGACACCCTCGCCAGCAAGGACGCCGCCGCTGCCCTCGAACAGCGCGTGGCGCTGATCCGCCAGCACTTTCCGCCGAGCATCGCGCACCTCTACGCCATTCCCCGACAAGGCCGGGACGGCGTGCTGGAATGGTGGACCGAACTGGAAGGCCAGCCGCATCTTTACGCGACGCTGGGCAAGGATCAGCAGGCGGCGCTGCTCAAGCGCTATGAAGAGCGCCAGGCAGCGGTCGGCCAGTTGGCAGCGGAGCTGCAACAGCGTGGCAAGCCCGACGCCGCCAGTGCGCTGCAGAAGCTGATCGGCGCACCGGACCTGGCCAACCTGTACAGCGTCAACGGCGAGCCGCTGGTGGTGCGCTGGGGGCAACCGGAGCCGGTTATCGCTGCACCACCGCCGCCCCCTCCGCCACCACCACCGCCTGTGGCGAAACCGGTCAAACCTGCCCCGGCACCGACGCCACGGACAGCACCTGTGGCGACCGTCGTCGAACGTCGTCGCTGGCGCCTGTGGCCATGGCTGCTGCTCGGACTGCTGCTCGCCATGCTCTATTGGCTGTGGCTGAGCTGGCCGTTGTCGTGGCCGCGCTGGCAGTCCGACACGAGCGCCATCTGCACACCGGACAAAGCCTTCCAGCCGTCGCAGTTCACCGTGATCCTCGATACCTCGGGGTCGATGAACGAGCGCCTGCGGGTCAAGCGCGAGGACGACCCGTGGTATTACGGCGTGATGGCAAAGATCCCGATCGTCGAATCCTTCGTGCCGGCCGGGCCAGGCAAGCGCACCACTCGCATGGACGTGGCCAAGAGCTCGCTGACTTCGGTCATCAATAACCTCGACGAGAACGTGGCAATGCGCCTGGTGACGTTCAACGGCTGCCGCACGCCAGTCGACCATGGCGTGTTCGGGCTCCACAAGCGCGGCGAACTGGTCGAGCGCATCGGCAAGATTAACGCCGGCGGTGGCACCGCATTGGGTGTCAGCCTGCAAGCAGCGGCTCAGGAGATGGACGGGGCGTACCGCGACGGTGTGATCGTGATGTTCGTGGATGGCCGCGACGGTTGCGGGACCGATATCTGCGAGGTCTCGGAGAACATCGCCCGGAGCAAGCCGCGTCTGCGCATCAATATCGTCAATATCAGTGCCAGAACCGGATCCAACTGTGCGGCGGAAAACACCGGTGGCCGGGTCTACACCGCCGATGACGCTGCCGCCGTGGCGGCAGCGCTGCAGGAGGCGACCCAGGAAGTCTCCCAGGACAAGGGCTGCTGACCCCGCATGGAGCGGCCTGATCGCCACTGCGGCGCAAGCCGTTGGGCGACAGGCCGGCAGGACGCCGGACGAAAGCCTGCGCCTGGGCTCACTCGCCGCCCTCGATCAGGTGCCCGCTGCGCTTGCCGTGCAGCGCCATGTAACGGGCCAGTTGGCCGATCCGCTGGTCCAGCGCCTGCAACAGGCGCTGGCGGGTCTCGGTGACTTCCTTCTGGTTGAAAAACCCCGGCTCCTCCAGGTAGATGCCGAACAGCCGGTTGATCTCCTGGGGGCCGTTGATCACGTAGTTGCGCTCGGCATTATGGTTGTACAGAGCGACCATCTTCCCGGTGCGACTGTCCGCCGGATGCATGAACACCATGCTGACCTTCTGGCCTGCACGCAGGCTGAGCGATGAGTCATGCACCTTGAAGCATGACTCCTTGCCATCCTCGTCGTCGCGGATCCAGAACTCGTGCTCCTGCACGCTGGTGGAACTGATCTGCATCGACGACGAGCCGCCACTGATCGAGCCATAGCCATTGCGCATGTAACCACCGCCACCACTGTGATGATGGCTGGCGTGCAGTTCGTTATGGTTGCGCTTCTGGGTATCGAGGACCTCGCCGGTGACCATGAAGAAGGCGAACTGCCGTTCGAAGTGGTGGAAGGGCTCTTCGATGAAATTGATATCGCCGGGCTCTAGGGTGATGTCATACATGGTGCGGATCATCTCGGCGCGGGCCGCCTTGTCACGCTTGGCCTGCTCACGCAAGGCCGCGCGGCGGACCTTGGCATCGTCGATGGCCTTGAGTGCCTGGGCCTTGAGTACCGGGGTCTTTTCCTGGGCGTAGGCAGTGGCCTTTTCACTTGCCTCCTTGAGCATCGGTGCCGCCTTCTGCCCGGCCTCCACCGCCAGCTCCCGCGCCTTTTCCAGCGCCTGGGCAGCCTTGGCCGCCAGGTCCGGGTTGGCGTCGATGGCCTTTTTCTTCAAGTCATCCCAAAGACTCATGCTCGCAGCTCCTTCCTCGATGAACGGCCCGGCATAAGCACATGCCGGAAAGTGCTGGCAATTTAACCTGCGGGGGCGATGTCTTGAAGCGCGTGAAGCGAAATGACATCACCCGCCTATTGCAATGGTCGGGGCAAAACGAAAAGAATGAGAACAATTAACATTCGCGCACCCATATCGATGCCCCAGCCCGAGCTTTCCTCCCAGCAAGCCTTCCAGCGTCTGTATGCCGAACATCACCCATGGCTGATGGGCTGGCTGCTGCGTCGCCTGCGCTGCCACGCCGATGCCGCCGACCTGACCCACGACACCTTCCTGCGCACCCTGACGTCCCCGCACCTGGTGCGTATCGAGGAGCCGCGGACCTTTCTCTGCGTGATCGCCAAGCGGGTGCTCTACACCTTCTGGCGCCGCAACGAACTGGAACGCGCCTATCTGGAGGCCCTCGCCAGCCTGCCGGAACAAGTCATCCCGTCCGAGGAAGAATTCGCCCTGCTGCGTGAAGCGGTACTGGCGGTGGATCAACTGCTCGGCGGACTGCCGGGCAAGGTGCGCCATGCCTTTCTGCTCAATCGCCTGGAAGGCCTGACCCACCCGCAGATCGCCGCGCAAATGGGTGTGTCGCTGGCCACCGTGGAACGCTGGATCCGTCGCGCCCTGACCCACTGCTACCTGGCCGGTTTCGAGGCCCCTCACGGATGAGCCGGCAGATTCCCGCAACGATCAAGGCCGCCATCGATTGGATGGTGCTGCTCGACTCCGGCCTGGCCCAGCCCGAGCAGCGCCAGGCCTTCGAGCGCTGGCTGGCGGCGGATGCCGATCATCGCCTGGCCTGGCAGTCACTGCATCGGGCAGTCGAGCCGGCGCTGCAACCCTTGCTCCAGGCCGAGCAAAGCAGCCCCGGCAGTGGCCGGGCGGCCATCAGCGCGCTGCGCTCCACGGGGCTGTCGCTGGAACGACGCAAGCTGTTGCGCGGGGGCACCGCACTGGCGCTGCTGGCCGGGCTGCCCGGTCTGTTCGCGGTACAGCAGCGCATGCCGCTGAGCGGCCTGCTGGCCGATCTGCACAGCGCCACTGCCGAGCGCAAACGCCTTACCCTGGCCGACGGCAGCCTGCTGGTGCTGAACGCGCGCAGCAGCGTCGATGTGCAGTTCAGCGCCCATCGCCGCCTGCTGCGCTTGCGCGAGGGTGAGCTGAGTCTCACGGTTGCCGCCGATGCCACGCGCCCGTTCGAGGTGATCACCGGGCAAGGCCGGATCACCGCGCTGGAGAGCCGTTTCACCGTGCGCCAGCAGGCACGGCAGACCCTGGTCGGGGTGCAGCAGCAGAGGGTGCAGGTGCACAACCTGCACGGGCAGGAAGCGCTGGTCGAGAGCGGCAACAGCCTGCGCTTCGACAGCGAAGACCTGTTTCCGCTGGGCCCGGGGCAAGCCCGCGCCGACGCCTGGCTGGAGGGACTGGTCGATGTACGCAACGAACCCTTGGGCGCCGTGATCGATAGCCTGCGCCCCTATCGCTACGGCCTGTTGCGGATTTCCGAGGCCGCCGCACGGCTGCGGGTGTTCGGCGTGTTCCCGCTCGACGATACCCAACGCGCCCTGGAGACACTGGCCCAGACCTTGCCGATCGAGGTCCGCAGCTATGGTCCGGTGACCCTGGTCGATCTCCGCCAGGATCACGCCTGAACATTCTTTTCGCCTGAAGTGAGGGGATTCCCCGTCTCGTTTGACCTGAGAGGAAACCCCTGACGCTTTCAGCGAGGAAAATCCCCCGATGCGCCCTGCCCCGTTGCCATCCGCCCGGCTTGTCCTGGCGGCTTCCCTGACCCTGAACCTCGGCCTGCCACTGGCCCTGCCAAGCCCGGCTTTCGCCGCGCAGACCCTGCAACGCTACGATATCGCCGCCGCGCCACTGGACCAGGTACTGCGCCAGATCGCCCGGCAAAGCGGGCAAAGCATCGTCGCCGATCCGGCCCTGCTCGATGGCCGTCAGGCCCATGCCGTACGTGGTGAGTTCAGCGTGCAACAGGCTGTGCAGCAAGCGCTGGCCGGCAGCGGCCTGCAACTGCGGGTGACCGCCAACGGCACCTTGACCCTGGAGCCGGCGGCGGCGGATGGCACCCTGCAACTGGGGGCGACCACCATTACCGGTAGCAGTCTGGGTGAGGTCACCGAGCATTCCGAGTCGTACACCACCGGCGCCATGGCGTCCGCGACCAAGCTGGCCCTGTCGCCGCGGGAAACCCCGCAATCGGTCAGCGTGGTCACTCGCCAGCGCATGGACGACCAGGCCATGACCACCCTCAGCGACGTGGTCAAGCACACCCCCGGCCTGACCCTGACCCAATGGGGCGCCGAGCGTCCGCGCTTCAACTCCCGCGGGTTTTCCCTGGAAAACCTGATGTACGACGGCGTCCCGGTAGCCTACGAAGAAGCGGCGTTATCCACAGGCTCGCTGGCGATGTACGACCGCGTCGAGGTGGTCCGCGGCGCCACCGGCCTGATGGAAGGCGCAGGCTTGCCGGGAGGCTCGATCAACCTGGTGCGCAAGCGTCCCACCGTGGCACCGCAGGTCATGCTCAAAGGCGGCCTCGGCAGTTGGGACAACCGTCTGTTCGAGCTGGACGCCAGCTCCGCGCTCAATGAACAGGGTTCGCTGCGTGGCCGGACCGTACTGAGCTACCAGAAGAAGAACTCGTTCATCGACGACCTGAGCAATGAACGCACCCTGCTCTACGGCATCGTCGAGGCCGACCTGAACGACGCCACCACCCTGGCCGTGGGTGTGTCCTACAGCAACGAAAACAATCCCGGCGCCGACTGGAACGGCATCGGCACCGCCGCGGACGGCAGTTTCCTGCCGGTATCGCGTTCGACCCGCATGAGCCCGAGCTGGTCGTACTGGAACAAGGAAAGCACCACCGTCTTCGCCGACCTCGAACACCGCTTCGCCAACGACTGGAAAGCTCGCGCCGCGGCAACCAGCATCAGCAGCGAAATGAACATGGAAGGCACCTTCATCAGCCAGAGCAGCGTCGACGCCAGCGGGCGTCCGAGCATGACCCTGCGCGGCGGTGCCTACGACTACGACCGCGACCAATACAGCCTGGATGGTTATGTCAGCGGTCCGTTCAGCCTGGGCGGACGCACCCACTCGGCGGTGTTCGGCGCCAGCCGCCGGGTCAGCGACTGGGACAACATCGGTGGCCCGTTCAAGACCCGCGACAGCTACGATCTCGATGCCCTCGACCTGGTCACCTTCGACCCGACCAACTGGGATCCGAAGAGCATGGCCAAGCCGGCAATCACCGCCTACGGCGCAGTGTCCAGCCAGCAGCGCGTCGAGCAGAGCGGACTCTATGGCACCGTCCGCCTGAGCCTGAGCGACCCGCTGACGCTGATCGCCGGCGCGCGCCTGGACTGGTACAAGATGGACAAGGTGTTCTACGACGGCGACTACCCCTACGGGCAGGCGGACTTCAGCGTCACCGGCGAGTTCACCCCCTATGTCGGCGTGGTCTATGACCTCGATGAGCACTACTCGGTGTACGCCAGCTGGACGCGGATCTTCCAGCCACAGAGCGAGCAGACCGCCGCCGGTGGCGTGCTCGAACCCATCCAGGGCACCAACTACGAAATCGGCCTGAAGGGCGAGCACTTCGACGGTCGCCTCAACAGCAGCCTGGCGATTTTCCAGGTCGACCTGGAGAATCTGCCGGAGTCCCTGACGCAGAGCGCGTGCAGCGATCCGTTCGCCAGTTGCTATGCCTCGGCGGGGGAGATCCGCAGTCGCGGCATCGAGGTGGAACTGAGCGGTGCGCTGACAGCGGATTGGCAGGTCTCGGCGGGGTACACCTACAACCATGCCGAGCGGATCAAGGAGTCCGACTACAGCCCGATCAGCGCATTTTCGAAGGGCAAGCGCTACGGGACCAACCTGCCGGAAAACCTGTTCAAGCTCTACACCCGCTATCGCCTGCCCGGCGAGCTGGACCGCTGGCAGGTCGGCGGCGGGATGCGCACCCAGAGCAGGATCTACAGCCCCTGGGGTGTGGAGCAAGGTGGCTACACCGTGTTCGACCTGAACGGCAGCTACGCGGTAACCCGCCACCTGGATCTGGACTTCAACCTCAACAACGTGTTCGACAAGCACTACTACTCGACCATCACCGGGCCCACCGAAGGCAACTTCATCGGCGAGCCGCGCAACTTCATGGTGACGGCGCGCTACAGCCTGTTCTAGAAAGCAGCTCCCACCCAGGGCACGTCGTTATTGCTGAACAAACTTCGCGCTGACAAAGGGCGTGTAGTCCGGCAGAACCGTTTCCACCTTGCCCTGCTCCTTGAGGAACTTCGCGGTCTCGGCGATGGCGGCCGGGGTCTGGCTTTGCAGCAGACCGGCCTGTGCCTGGGCGTCGGGGAAGGCCGAGCCGGCGAGCAGCTCCGGCACATCGGCCGGGTTGGAACCGGTCAGGCGGGCGATCTTCTGCACCGGCTCCGAGTCGGCCGTCCAACTGGCTTTGTGCGCGGTGTAGTCGGCGAAGGATTGCAGGGTCACCTTGGCGAACTTCGCCACCACATCCGGGTGCTTCTCGGCGAAGTCCTTGCGCGCCACCCAGACCTCGAAGGTCGGCGCGCCCCAGCCGCCGACTTCGGCGGCGTCGGTGAGGGTCTTGCCGGTCTTGCGGATTTCCCCCAGCGCCGGCGACCAGACGAAGGCGCCATCGATATCCCCACGCTTCCACGCCGCGGCGATTTCCGCCGGCTGCAGGTTCACCACCTTGACCTGACGGGTGTCCAGGCCCCAGTGCTTGAGGGCACCGAGCAGGCTGTAGTGGGAGGTGGACACGAAAGGCGTGGCGATGGTCTTGCCGACCAGGTCCCGGGGGCTGTCGATACCGCTGCCATTGCGCACCACCAGCGCTTCGGCGGCGTTGATCTGCGCCGAGACGATAAAGGCCACGATCGGCAATTTGCGCGAGGCGGCAGCGGCCAGCGGGCTGGAGCCGAGGTTGCCGATCTGTACGTCACCGGAGGCGATCGCAGTGACCACTTCCGGGCCGCTGTTGAAGCGGCGCCAGTCGATCTTTTCCCCGATCGCCTGCTCGTAGGCACCATCGGCCTGGGGCACTTTGCTCGGGTCGATGCCGGTCTGGTAGCCGACGGTCAAGCCGGCGGCATGGCTGACCAGGGTCAGGCCGGAGAAGGCCAGGGCAGTGAATAATTTGAGCGGGCGGGAGACGTTCATGCTGGCCGGATCCTGTGCGGGAAAGGCCATAAATCTAAATGATCTAAAAATCAATCATAAAAGACTGTTTTGGAATGAGCTTATGTGCCAGAAGGTTTGTGAAAATTTTGTTGGTTATGTCAAAAAAATCTTAAAAAAACACAAATAATTCTTTTTAGATTTATCAAATTGTAATTATCCTTCGACCCCAGTCAGGCGCATTAGACCAAAGTCTTGAAACGACTAGTTACGATTGACTCGACGGTCACCCTTTGGTGCTAATCGCCCATCGACAACGAGCCGGACGCCAAGATCCAGCCGTTAACGAACCACAAGAATTAGAAACGAGAGGAGCAATTCAAATATGAAGAAGTCGACCCTGACTCTTGCCGTGGCCCTTGGGGTTCTGGCCCAGCAAGCGGGTGCTGCCGGTTTTGTCGAAGACACCAAAGCCACACTGAAGCTGCGCAATTTCTACATCAACACCGATAACCGCGATTCCCTGGGCAACCCCAACAAGCAGGAAGAGTGGGGTCAAGGCTTCCAACTGGACGTAACGTCCGGCTACACCCAAGGCACCGTCGGCTTCGGCGTTGACGCCATCGCTCTGTACGGCGTGCGTCTGGACTCGGGCAAGGGCACTCACTACAACCCGACCAGCTCCTCCTATGGCGGCACCATCTTCCCGACCGATAGCGACGGCCGCGCAGTCAACGACTTCGCCAGCCTGGGCGCTACCGCCAAGGTCAAGATCTCCCAGACCGAACTGCGCTACGGCACCCTGCTGCCGAAGACCCCGGTCATCTCGTACAACGATGGTCGCCTGCTGCCGCAAACCTTCGAAGGTGGCCAGATCGTCTCCAACGAGATCAAGGACCTGACCCTGACCGCCGGTCAGATCGAGCACGTCAAGGGCCGTAACTCGTCGAACAACGAAGGCCTGTCCATCGCTGGTGCCAACAACGCCCGCACCGGCCAGTTCAGCAACCAGTTCCGCTACGCCGGTGCCGACTACAAGCTGACCAAGGACCTGCTGGTTCAGTACTGGTACGGCGGCCTGGAAGACTTCTACAAGCAGCACTACCTGGGTGCCGTGCATAACTGGGCTATTGGCCCGGGTACCCTGAAGTCCGACTTCCGCTTCTTCCGCAGCACCGATGACGGCGCCAACAGCAACGATTCGCGCTACTACACCAGCGGCTACTACGGCAGCGGCGTAACCAAGGGCAAGGTCGACAACAAGCTGTGGAGCGCCCTGTTCCTGTACAGCGTCGAAGGCCATACCTTCGGTGCCGGTTACCAGCAAAGCAGCGGCGACAGCGACTTCCCATGGCTGAACCAGGGTGACGGCTCGTCCAACTACACCATCACCGACTCGCAGATCCAGAAGTTCGGCCGTGCCGGCGAGCGCACCTGGCAGGTTCGCTACGGTTACGACTTCGCCAAGGTCGGCCTGGCCGGTCTGACTGCGAACGCCGTCTACCTGAAAGGCGACAACATCGATTCCTCTATCGGCGACCGCTCCGAGTGGGAACGCGACTTCACCGTGGCCTACGTAATTCCGGAAGGTACCCTGAAAGGTCTGGGCCTTACCTGGAAGAACGCTGCATGGCGCAGCGACCTGACCAGCGCCAACCACGCTCAGGACGAAAACCGCGTGTTCCTCAGCTACACCTTCCAGCTGCGCTAACCCGCCGCGAGACATCCAACGCCCGCCCGGCTCCATGCCGCGCGGGCGTTGTTTTGTCCGTTATTTGTTATTCATTGCAGATCTAAATAAATCGATATTTATTCTTTTTAATTTCAGCGCTCCACAGGCAGAGTTGAGTCATTCAACGAACAGCCAAGGAGCCGCACCATGAGCCTCAGACTCGGCGATATCGCCCCCGACTTCGAACAGGATTCCAGCGCCGGCAAGATCCGCTTCCACGAGTGGCTCGGCGACAGCTGGGGCGTGCTGTTCTCGCACCCGGCCGACTTCACCCCGGTATGCACCACCGAGCTGGGCTTCACCGCCAAGCTGAAGGAGCAGTTCGCCGAGCGCGGGGTCAAGGCCATCGCCCTGTCGGTGGACCCGGTGGACTCCCATCACCGCTGGATCGAAGACATCAACGAAACCCAGAACACCACGGTCAACTTCCCGATCCTGGCCGACGCCGACCGCAAGGTCTCCGACCTGTACGACCTGATCCACCCCAACGCCAACGACACCCTCACCGTGCGCTCCCTGTTCGTGATCGATCCGAACAAGAAGATCCGCCTGACCATCACCTACCCGGCCAGCACCGGGCGCAACTTCCACGAGATCCTGCGGGTGATCGACTCGTTGCAGCTCACCGACAGCCACAAGGTCGCTACCCCGGCCAACTGGCAGGACGGTGACGAGGTAGTGATCGTGCCTTCGCTGAAGGACGAGGAAGAGATCAAGCGCCGCTTTCCGAAGGGCTACCGGGCGGTCAAGCCGTATCTGCGCCTGACCCCGCAGCCGAACCGTTAATGCTTTAGCCATCGCAGGGATTTTCGGGCCGTTTCGACGGCCCTTTTTTTTGCCTGCGGTTCGCCAATCCCGAACCCTGTGAAGAACCCTGTGGGAGCTGGCTTGCCAGCGATTGGGCCCTACCAGGCAACTGAGTTGCTCCTGCTGGCCTCATCGCTGGCAAGCCAGCTCCCACAGGGTTCTTCACAGGGCAGGATGCATATCTCCAATTCATATAAACAAATGAAAAAATATGATTTCTAGATATATACAACCACCTGTTAATGTCACTCCATTCCAGCGAGCCACCTAACTCGCGGGCCCTTTCAGAACAGTTCCAAGGATGCGCATTCAATGTTGGTCGTTTCTATTGGTGGAAGTCCCAGCCTGCGTTCACGCTCCGGCGTACTGCTCGAACGCGCCCGCGACTGGCTGCAAGGCCAGGGTGTGGAAGTGGTGACTTTCCAGGTGCGGGACTTCCCGGCCGAAGATCTGCTTCACGCCCGTTTCGATAGCCCTCAGGTCCAGCACTTCCAGCAGCTGGTGGAACAGGCCGACGGCCTGATCGTCGCCACCCCGGTGTACAAGGCGTCCTTTGCCGGCGCCCTGAAGACCCTGCTCGACCTGCTGCCCGAGCGCGCCCTGAATCACAAGGTGGTACTACCCATCGCTACCGGCGGCAGCATCGCCCACATGCTGGCGGTGGACTACGCCCTGAAACCGGTGCTCTCGGCCCTGAAGGCGCAGGAGACCCTGCAAGGGATCTTCGCCGACGACAGCCAGATCGCCTACGGCCAGGGCAGTGTCCCGGCCCATCTGGCGCCTGCCTTGGAGCAGCGCCTGAACGAGTCCCTGGAGCTGTTCCACAGCGCCCTGGCCCGCCGCCCGAAACCCCTGGCGCCCGGCCTGCTTAACGAACGCCTGATCAGTGCCCGCTGGAGCATCTGATCCCTAGCCACCGTTTCATCGTGTGACCCCCACCTTACTCGCCCGACAACGAGGCAAGCAGGTGCAGCCCGAACCCAATATCCGCAAAAGGAGAGCGCTATGCGCACTGTCGTTTTGCGTCGTGGTCTGGCCGCTCTGTTCGCTGCGGCTGTTACCTTCGGCGCCATCACCCAAGCCCAGGCCGAGACCCTGCGTATCGGTTATCAGAAGTACGGCACCCTGGTCCTGCTGAAGGCCAAGGGCAGCCTGGAAAAACGCCTCGCCGCCCAGGGCGTGCAGGTGCAATGGACTGAATTCCCCGGTGGCCCGCAGCTGCTGGAAGGCCTCAACGTCGGCTCCATCGATTTCGGCGTGACCGGCGAAACCCCGCCCGTGTTCGCCCAGGCCGCCGGCGCCGACCTTCTGTATGTCGCCTACGAGCCGCCAGCCCCGCACAGCGAGGCGATCCTGGTGCCGAAAGGCTCGCCGATCCAGTCGGTCAAGGAGCTGAAAGGCAAGAAAGTCGCGCTGAACAAAGGCTCCAACGTGCACTACCTGCTGGTCCGCGCCCTGGAAGACGCCGGCCTGAAGTACTCCGACATCCAGCCGGTGTTCCTGCCGCCCGCCGATGCCCGCGCCGCCTTCGAGCGTGGCAGCGTCGATGCCTGGGTCATCTGGGACCCGTACCAGGCCGCCGCCGAGCAACAGCTGCAAGCCCGCACCCTGCGCGATGGCCAGGGCATCGTCGACAACCACCAGTTCTACCTGGCCACCAAGCCCTATGCGCAGCAGCACCCTGAAGTGATCAGCGCGCTGGTGGACGAGGTCCGCGCCGTGGGCGAATGGTCCAAGGCCAACCCGCAGGAAGTCACCGACCAGGTCGCGCCGCTGCTCGGCCTGCCCGCCGACATCACCCTGACCTCGGTCAAGCGCCAGGGCTACGGTGCCGGCTTCCTGACCCCGGAAGTGGTCGCCGCGCAGCAGAAGATCGCCGACACCTTCACCACCCTGAAGCTGATTCCCAAGCCGCTGAGCATCAAGGACGTGATCTGGACGCCACCGGCCAAGGTCGCTACCGCGCCCTGACGTTTTGCCCGAGCCGGGGCGCCGCCCCGGTCTGAGCCACCCTTAGGAGACAACTCCAATGAGCCTTAACGTTTTCTGGTTTCTTCCGACCCATGGCGACGGCCATTACCTTGGCACCGCCGAAGGCGCTCGCGCCGTCGATCACGGTTATCTGCAGCAGGTGGCACAGGCCGCCGACCGCCTCGGTTTCGGCGGCGTGCTGATCCCCACCGGGCGCTCCTGCGAGGACTCCTGGCTGGTGGCCGCCTCGCTGATTCCGGTGACCCAGCGGCTGAAATTCCTCGTCGCCCTGCGCCCGGGGATCATTTCGCCAACCGTGGCGGCACGCCAGGCTGCGACCCTCGACCGGCTGTCCGGCGGGCGCGCGCTGTTCAACCTGGTGACCGGGGGCGACCCTGAAGAACTGTCCGGCGACGGCCTGTTCCTCAGCCATGAAGAGCGTTACCAGGCCTCGGTGGAGTTCACTCGCATCTGGCGCCGCGTGCTGGAAGGCGAGACCGTCGACTACGACGGCCAGCACATCACCGTGAAGGGCGCCAAGCTGCTCTACCCGCCGATCCAGCAACCGCGTCCGCCGCTGTACTTCGGTGGCTCGTCGGAAGCCGCGCAAGACCTCGCCGCCGAGCAGGTCGAGCTGTACCTGACCTGGGGCGAGCCGCCGGCCGCCGTGGCCGAGAAGATCGCCGAAGTGCGCGAGAAGGCCGCCAAGCTGGGCCGCACGGTGCGCTTCGGTATCCGCCTGCACGTGATCGTCCGCGAAACCAACGACGAAGCCTGGAAAGCCGCCGAGCGCCTGATCTCCCATCTGGACGACGACACCATCGCCCGTGCCCAGGCCTCCCTGGCGCGCTTCGACTCGGTCGGCCAGCAGCGCATGGCCGCCCTGCACGGCGGCAACCGCGACAACCTGGAAGTCAGCCCCAACCTGTGGGCCGGCGTCGGCCTGGTGCGTGGTGGTGCCGGTACAGCGCTGGTCGGCGATGGCCCGACCGTGGCCGCCCGGGTCAAGGAATACGCCGACCTCGGCATCGATACCTTCATCTTCTCCGGCTACCCGCACCTGGAAGAGTCGTACCGGGTTGCCGAGCTGCTGTTCCCGCACCTGGATATCGAACGTCCGGCACTGCCGCAGGAGCGTGGCTATGTCAGCCCGTTCGGCGAGATGGTAGCCAACGACATCCTGCCCAAAGCCGCAGCCCGGTCCTGAGGATCACGCCATGAGTCGTTCTTCTTCCTCATCCTGGGTCCAGCGCCTCGCGCCCTGGGCCCTGCCGGTGGCCTTGCTGGCGATCTGGCAACTGGCGGTCAGCGCCGGTTGGCTGTCGACCCGCATCCTGCCGGCGCCGAGCGCGGTGATCGCGGCCGGTGTCGAGCTGGTGCGCAGCGGCGAGATCTGGACCCACCTGGCGATCAGCGGCTGGCGTGCCGGCCTCGGTTTCCTGATCGGCGGCAGCATCGGCCTGGCCCTCGGCTTCATCACCGGCCTGTCGCGCTGGGGTGAGCGCCTGCTGGACAGCTCGGTGCAGATGATCCGCAACGTGCCGCACCTGGCGCTGATCCCGCTGGTGATCCTGTGGTTCGGTATCGACGAGTCGGCGAAGATCTTCCTGGTCGCCCTCGGCACCCTGTTCCCGATCTACCTGAACACCTACCACGGCATCCGCAACGTCGATCCGGCCCTGGTGGAGATGGCCCGCAGCTACGGCCTGAGCGGCTTCGGTCTGTTCCGTCAGGTGATCCTGCCGGGTGCGCTGCCGTCGATCCTGGTCGGCGTGCGCTTCGCCCTGGGCTTCATGTGGCTGACCCTGATCGTCGCCGAGACCATTTCGGCCAACTCCGGCATCGGCTACCTGGCGATGAACGCCCGCGAGTTCCTGCAGACCGATGTGGTGGTGCTGGCAATCGTTCTCTACGCCGTGCTCGGCAAGCTCGCCGACCTCGCTGCCCGTGGCCTGGAACGTGTCTGGCTGCGCTGGCACCCGGCCTATCAAGTGAGCAAGGGAGACCGCGCATGACCGTTCTCAAGGAACAGCCGCCGCGCCTGCTGCGTGGCATCCCCCTGGCGGTGCAGAAGGTCGAGAAGACCTTTGGCCAACGCAAGGTCCTGCGCAATATCGACCTGCATATCCCGGCCGGTCAGTTTGTCGCCATCGTCGGCCGCAGCGGTTGCGGCAAGAGCACCCTGCTGCGCCTGCTGGCCGGTCTCGACCAGCCAACTGGAGGTGAATTGCTGGCCGGCAGCGCGCCGCTGGCCGATGCCCGCGAAGACACCCGCCTGATGTTCCAGGAAGCACGCCTGCTGCCATGGAAACGGGTGATCGACAACGTTGGCCTGGGCCTCGAAGGCAAGTGGCAGGAGCGTGCGAAACAGGCGCTGGAGGCGGTGGGCCTGGCCGACCGCGCCAATGAATGGCCAGCGGCGCTTTCAGGTGGACAGAAACAGCGCGTGGCCCTGGCCCGTGCGTTGATCCACCAGCCACGCCTGTTGCTGCTCGACGAGCCGCTGGGCGCGCTGGATGCCCTGACCCGGATCGAGATGCAGCAACTGATCGAAGACCTCTGGCGCAAGCACGGCTTCACCGTGCTGCTGGTGACTCACGACGTCAGCGAAGCGGTAGCGGTCGCCGACCGGGTGATCCTGATCGAGGACGGCGAAATCGGCCTCGACCTGCATGTCGACCTGCCGCGACCGCGGGTGCGTGGTTCGCACCGCCTGGCCGCGCTGGAAACCCAAGTACTCAACCGTGTTCTCTCGGTCCCTGGCACCCCGCCCGGGCCCGAACCCGTAGCACCCTTGCCTACGCAACTGCGCTGGGCGCATTGACCTCAGAACCTACGAAGGAAGCAAGCAGATGACTATCAAAGCGATCAACGTGCGTAACCAGTTCAAAGGCACCGTGAAAGAAATCCTGGAAGGCCCGGTCCTGTCGGAAATCGACGTACAGACCGCCTCGGGCATCGTCACTTCGGTGATCACCACCCGTTCGGTCAAGGAGCTGGAACTGACCATTGGCAGCGAGGTGATTGCCTTTGTGAAATCGACCGAGGTTTCCATCGCCAAGCTGTGACAGATCTGCATAAAAACCTGTGGGAGCTGGCGTTGCCAGCGATGAGGCCAGCACTGGCAATAAGGTTGCCTGATCTGACGCCATCGCCGGCAACGCCGGCTCCCACAGGTTTCGTGGCGACCTTTAGTTAATGCTTGGGCAGAAACGGCGGCAGATAAAGCCCCACATACGCCTCGAACACCCGCATCCCCTCCTCCGCCATGCGCGGGGTGATCTGCCCGTGCAACTGCACCGAACGGGCATACACCCGGTCGCTCAGCTCCATCGCCAGGGCAAATACGTCCACATCATCCGGCAGTTCCGGCAAGCGGAAGTGCTGCGCGAACAGCTTGTGCATCAGGTCACCCAGCTCGATATCGTGCTGGCGGTCGGCCTGGGTCACTTCGCTCAATCCGTGCTGGGCCAGGATCAACTGCCGCGCTGCGGCGTCTTCCTGGTAGATCGCCAGCATCCGTGTTTCCACCAGCCGCGAAAGATCCCGCCAGGTGCCAAGGCTGGCAACGTCGATGGGCTCCTGCAGGCAAGCGCGGAAGGCACTGTGCACGTCGGCGGTCAGCGCTTCGAGCAAGGCCGGAACGCTGGCGAAGAAGTGATAGACCGAAGAAGGCGGGATCTGCGCGCGCTCGGCAACGCTGTAGATCGACAGGCTGGCCACGCCCTCGCTGGCCAGCAGGGTGCGGGCCGCGTCGAGGATCGAGTCGATCCGCGCCTGGCTGCGGGCGCGGGGTTTGCGAGGGGTGGTGCCGCGGCTCATGTCAGTTGCTGATCGCCAGGATGCTGGCCTGGTAAGCGCCAACGAACAGGTCGAAATCACCGACTTCCTGCTGCTCCAGGCGGCTTTGCTCTTCCAGCGAAGCACGGGCCAGGCTGTCGAAGCGGGCCTGCTCGGCGGCCGGCAGCGGCTCCTTGCGCAGGTAGTCGGCGTGCAGCTGGCTCTGGCGCAGGGCGAAGGCGGCGAAGCTTTCCTGGTGCGCGGTCATGCTGGCGAGCACCTGGGCCGACGGCGTCAGGGCCGGGTCATCGACCTTGGCTGCCTGGGTGGCCAGGGCACGGGCGTGCTCGTCGCTGCCATGGCTGCGGTCGAGCAGTTCGGCCAGCGGCGCGATGCGCGCCAGCAGCTCGGAGGCCCAGGTCTTGAGACCGACCGGCTGGCCGTTGCGCTGCAGTTGCAGGCCCGGGCGACGGCCTTCCTTGACCACGGTGAGGAAGTTGTCGGTGCATTGGCCGCACTCGCCGTTTTCCAGCAGCGGGCTGTCTTCCAGCGCGCAGAACAGCAGGAACGCATCGAGGAAACGCGCCTGCGGCAGGTCGATGCCGGTGGGCAGGAACGGGTTGATGTCCAGGCAACGCACTTCGATGTACTGGATGCCCCGGGCCATCAGCGCCTGGATCGGCCGCTCGCCGGTGTAGGTCACGCGCTTCGGACGGATGTTCGAGTAGTACTCGTTCTCGATCTGCAGGATGTTGGTGTTGAGCTGGACCCACTCGCCATCCTTGTGCGTGCCGACCTCGACATAGGGCGCATAGGGCGTGGCCACGGCGCGGCGCAGGCTGTCGGTGTAGCTGGTCAGGTCGTTGTAGCAGGGGGTCAGGCCGGCCTGGGCGTTGCTCTGGTAACCCAGGTCGCTCATGCGCAGGCTGGTGGCCCAGGGCAGGAACAGGGTGTCCGGGTCGAAGGACTCAAGTTGATGCGGGCGACCACGCAGGAAGCCGGCGTCCAGTGCCGGCGAAGCGCCGAACAGGTACATCAGCAGCCAGCTGTAGCGACGGAAGTTGCGGATCAGGGCGATGTAGGCCGACGACTGGTAGTCGCGATCGCTGCCGCTGGCGCCTTCGGCGTCACGCAGCAGCGGCCAGAGTTTTTCCGGCAGCGAGAAGTTGTAGTGGATACCGGCGATGCACTGCATGGTGCGGCCGTAACGCAGGGCCAGGCCCTTGCGATAGACGTACTTGAGCTGACCGATGTTGGAAGTGCCGTACCAGGCGATCGGGATGTCTTCTTCCGCTGGCAGCGGACACGGCATCGACGGGCTCCACAGGTACTCGTCACCGAGCTTGCTGACGGCGAAGCGGTGGATGTTTTCCAGGCTTTCGAGGGTCTGCGCCGGGTCGGCCAGGGCCGGAGTGATGAACTCCAGCAGCGACTCGGAATAGTCGGTGGTGATGGATTCGTGGGTCAGGGCCGAGCCCAGGGCCTCGGGGTGGGGTGTCTGGGCCAGGCGACCGTCCGCGGTCACGCGCAGGCATTCACGCTCGATGCCGTGCAGGCACTGCTTGAGCAGGGAGAGGTTGTCGCCCTCGCTGAGCAGGCTCAGGCGGCGGTTGAGAAGTTCGCTCAAGATGGGATTCCTTCACACGTCAGTCGCCCCGATATGGGGGTGGAGATGACGGTCTGCAAGGGTGGACAGGAGGAACTGGCGTTGTCGCCTGGTTTTCGCAGGAAATCGGCAGCGCCCGCGCACTGCCGAAAGTACCGCAGATGGCCTTTTGCGGCTAGAGCGCGGCGAACGTACCCTGGGCTTTGGCGACGAGTTTGTCGCCCTGGAATACGTCGGCGTCCAGAACAAGCGTGCGCCGTCCGGCGTGCAGAACGCGGGCGGTACATAGGACTTCGCCCTCGCTCACCGCACGCACGTAGTTGATCTTGCACTCCAGGGTGACGCTGCGCCGGTCGAAGCCATGGCTGCTGGAACAGGCCAGGCCCATGGCGATATCGACCAGGCTGAAGATCGCGCCGCCATGCAGGAAGCCGCCGCGGTTGCGCAACTGCGGCTCCAGTGCCAGGGCCACCTCGGCAACGCCCTCTTCAAGGCGTTGCAGACGGCAGCCCAGCAACTGGCTGAAGGCGCTCTGGACGATGTCCTCGGGCGCGTCCATCACTTCTTCTTCAACTGCTTGGCGTTGGCGAACAGCGCGGCCATGGCGTTGTTGGCCGGTGGCGGGGTTTCCTTGGCCCGTGCCGGCGCGCCCTGCTGCCGTGGCGCCGAGCCCGGACGGCTGCCACGGGCACCGTCGACCTTCTCGCCCGGGGTGTCGCTCATGCGCATGGACAGGCCGACGCGCTTGCGCGGGATGTCCACTTCCATGACCTTGACCTTGACCACGTCACCCGCCTTGACCGCTTCGCGCGGGTCCTTGATGAACTTCTCGGACAGCGCCGAGATGTGCACCAGACCGTCCTGGTGCACGCCGATGTCGACGAAGGCACCGAAGTTGGTGACGTTGGTCACCACGCCTTCGAGGATCATCCCCGGCTCCAGGTCCTTGAGGTCTTCGACGCCTTCCTGGAACTCGGCGGTCTTGAACTCCGGACGCGGGTCGCGGCCCGGCTTGTCCAGCTCCTGGAGGATGTCGGTGACGGTAGGCAGGCCGAAGGTCTCGTCGGTGAATTTCTTCGGGTCGAGACGCTTGAGGAAGCCGCTGTCGCCGATCAGCGAACGGATATCGCGGTCGGTGTCGGCGGCGATGCGCTGCACCAGCGGGTAGGCTTCCGGGTGAACCGCAGAGGCGTCCAGCGGGTTGTCGCCGTTCATCACGCGGAGGAAGCCGGCGGCCTGTTCGAAGGTCTTCTCGCCGAGGCGGCTGACTTTCTTCAGTGCGGCGCGGGTCTTGAACGCGCCGTTGGCGTCACGGTGGCTGACGATGTTCTGCGCCAGGGTCGCGTTGAGACCGGAGATGCGCGCCAGCAGCGCCACCGAGGCGGTGTTGACGTCGACGCCGACGGCGTTCACGCAGTCCTCGACCACCGCGTCCAGGCCACGGGCCAGCTTGAGCTGGGACACGTCGTGCTGATACTGGCCAACACCGATGGACTTCGGATCGATCTTCACCAGTTCGGCCAGCGGATCCTGCAGGCGGCGGGCGATGGACACTGCGCCACGGATCGACACGTCCAGGTCCGGGAATTCACGGGCGGCCAGCTCGGACGCCGAGTACACCGAAGCGCCGGCCTCGGAGACCATGACCTTGGTGACTTTCAGTGCTGGATATTTTTTGACCAGCTCGCTGATCAGCTTGTCGCTTTCGCGGCTGGCAGTACCGTTGCCGATGGCGACCAGTTCCACCGAGTGCTTGGCACACAGGGCGGCGAGGATGGAGATGGTGCGGTCCCAGTCGTTCTTCGGCGCGTGCGGGTAGACCGTGGTGTGGTCGAGCAGCTTGCCGGTGGCATCGACCACGGCGATCTTGCAGCCGGTACGCAGGCCCGGGTCGAAGCCGAGGGTCGCGCGCGGGCCGGCCGGGGCGGCCAGCAGCAGGTCGTGCAGGTTGTGGGCGAAGACGTTGATCGCCTCGCCTTCGGCGTTGTCGCGCAGTTCGCCGAACAGGTCGGTTTCCAGATGGCTGTAGAGCTTGACCTTCCAGGTCCAGCGCACCACTTCGGCCAGCCATTTGTCGGCCGGACGGCCCTGGTTGGCCAGGCCGAAACGCTCGGCGATCATCAGCTCGCACGGGTGCAGGGTGCCCGGCAGCTCTTCGCCGACCTTCAGCGAGGCCGACAGCACGCCTTCGTTGCGGCCGCGGAAGATCGCCAGGGCGCGGTGCGAGGGCACGCTTTTCAGCAGTTCGTCGTGTTCGAAGTAGTCGCGGAACTTGGCGCCTTCTTCTTCCTTGCCGGCGACCAGACGGGCGGACAGGGTCGCTTCCTGGGTCAGGAAGCTGCGCAGCTTGTCCAGCAGGGCGGCGTCTTCGGCGAAGCGCTCCATGAGGATGTACTTGGCGCCTTCCAGCGCGGCCTTGACGTCGACGACGCCTTTTTCAGCATCGACGAAGCGTGCGGCTTCGGCTTCGGGATTCAGTTGCGGATCGCCCAGCAGGCCGTCGGCCAGCTCGCCGAGGCCGGCTTCCAGGGCGATCTGGCCCTTGGTGCGGCGCTTCTGCTTGTACGGGAGGTAGAGGTCTTCGAGGCGGGTCTTGGTGTCGGCCAGCTTGATCTCGCGGGCCAGTTCCGGAGTCAGCTTGCCCTGCTCCTCGATGCTGGCGAGGATGCTTGCGCGGCGCTCGTCGAGTTCGCGCAGGTAGCGCAGGCGCTCTTCGAGGGTCCGCAGCTGGGTGTCATCGAGGCTGCCGGTCACTTCTTTGCGGTAACGGGCGATAAAAGGCACCGTGGAGCCTTCATCAAGTAGAGCCACGGCCGCCTCGACCTGTTGCGGGCGGACGCCGAGTTCTTCGGCGATGCGGCTGTTGATGCTGTCCATAAAACCACCTGACAAATTGTGAATGCTTGGGCCGCGGGGGCCGGCGCCAGAGGCGTCGGGGCAAGGCGGCACTCGGTGAAAAGCGGCGCATTATACCCAGCGCACAGGGCTTGCGGTGATAGCGGCTGGCCAGCCTGACGGACCATTCCGCTGGCACATGAGGAAAAATCTGCTAACAATGAGCTCGGACCCGCTAAAGATGGCTAAGCCATAATGCGCGCCGAGATTAAAGGAGCTACCCATGAGCAGCACTGCACAAACAGCCGAAGGCGAAAAAATCCTCATCGTCGACGACGACCCGGGCCTGAGCAGCCTGCTGGAGCGATTCTTCACCAGCAAAGGCTACCGCGCACGGGCAGTACCCAATGTCGAGCAGATGGACCGCCTGCTGTCACGCGAAGTCTTCAACCTGGTCGTCCTCGACCTGATGTTGCCCGGTGAAGACGGTCTTTCTGCCTGCCGCCGCCTGCGCGCGGCGAACAACCAGGTACCGATCATCATGCTCACCGCCAAGGGCGACGAATTGAGCCGGATCAAGGGCCTGGAGCTGGGCGCCGACGATTACCTGGCCAAGCCGTTCAACCCCGAGGAACTGGTCGCGCGGGTCAAGGCCGTGCTGCGTCGCCAGGCGCCAACGGTGCCGGGAGCGCCCGGCAGCGAGGACGAAACGGTCACGTTCGGCGACTACGAGCTGTCCCTGGCTACCCGCGAGCTCAAGCGTGGCGATGAAGTACACATGCTCACCACCGGCGAGTTCGCCGTGCTCAAGGCGCTGGTCATGCATGCCCGCGAGCCGCTGACCCGCGACAAGCTGATGAACCTGGCCCGTGGCCGCGAGTGGGATGCGCTGGAACGCTCCATCGACGTGCAGATTTCCCGCCTGCGCCGGATGATCGAGCCAGACCCGTCGAAACCGCGCTACATCCAGACCGTCTGGGGTGTGGGTTACGTGTTCGTGCCGGACGGCAACGCCGGCAAGTGATTCCAGGTTTCAAAGAGTGAGTCATCGAAAGCAGGGCCGCCGCAGGGCTGCCCTGCTTTTGCATGAGTCCGCCCCCGCCACGCCCGCGAGCCGCGCTCGCGCCTGCCAAGTGTGTAGCCGTCGTCCATGAAAACGCCGCTGTGGTTCCCGCAAAGCTTCTTCGCCCGCACCCTGTGGCTGGTGCTGATCGTCGTCCTGTTTTCCAAGGCGCTGACCCTGGTCTACCTGCTGATGAACGAGGACGTGCTGGTCGACCGTCAGTACAGCCACGGGGTCGCCCTGACCCTGCGCGCCTACTGGGCGACGGACGAGGAGAACCGCGACAAGGTGGCCGAGGCCGCCGGGCTGATCCGCGTCACCGGCAACGGCGTGCCCGAGGGCGAGCAGCACTGGCCGTACAGCGAGATCTACCAGCGGCAGATGCAGGCGGAACTGGGCGAGGACACCGAGGTCCGCCTGCGCGTGCATTCACCGCCGGCGCTCTGGGTACGGGCGCCAAGCCTGGGCGATGACTGGCTGAAAGTCCCTCTCTACCCCCATCCACTGCGTGGCCAGAAGATCTGGAACGTGCTCGGCTGGTTCCTCGCCATCGGCCTGTTGTCCACCGCCTCGGCGTGGATCTTCGTGCGCCAGCTCAACCAGCCATTGAAGCGCCTGGTGTTCGCCGCCCGGCAACTGGGCCAGGGTCGCAGCGTGCGCTTGCCGGTCAGCGATACGCCGAGCGAAATGACCGAGGTGTACCGCGCCTTCAACCAGATGGCCGAGGACGTCGAGCAGGCCGGGCGCGAACGCGAACTGATGCTCGCCGGGGTCTCCCACGACCTGCGCACGCCCCTGACCCGCCTGCGCCTGTCCTTGTCCATGCTGCCCAGCGAGAGCGACCTTACCGACGACATGGTCCGCGATATCGAGGACATGGACGCGATCCTCGACCAGTTCCTCGCCTTCATCCGCGACGGGCGTGACGAGCCGGTTGAAGAGGTGGACCTGAGCGAACTGGTACGCGAGGTGGTCGCGCCCTTCAACCAGCCGAAAGAGCGGGTGCGCCTGTGCCTGGAGCCGATCCCGCCCTTCCCGCTGCGCCGGGTTTCGATCAAGCGCCTGCTCAACAACCTGATCGGCAATGCTCTGCATCACGCCGGCAAGGGCGTCGAGGTGGCGGCCTATGTATCGGGTGACGTGAATGCGCCGTACGTGGTGCTGAGCGTGCTGGACCGTGGCACGGGGATCGATCCCGGCGAACTGGAGGCGATCTTCAACCCCTTCATCCGCGGCGACCGCGCCCGGGGTGGCAAAGGCACCGGACTGGGCCTGGCGATCGTGCGGCGGATCGCGGCGCAGCATGGCGGCAATGTCGAGCTGCGCAATCGCTCGGGTGGCGGTATCGAAGCGCGGGTGCGACTGCCGCTGGGACTGCTGTTGCCGAGAGATGCAGTCTGACTAAAAACCATTGGGGCCGCTCTGCGGCCCTTCGCGAGCAAGCTCGCTCCCACGGGGTGATTTGACTGTGGGAGCGAGCTTGCTCGCGAAGGGCTGCAAAGCAGCCCCAAGCGCTTCGCACTAACCTTTGCCTTTGGTCCGGGTCTGATTAGGCCCGCCATTCTTTTCCAGATGCTCGATGATCATCCCGGCAACGTCCTTGCCAGTGGTGACTTCGATACCCTCCAGCCCTGGCGACGAGTTCACCTCCATCACCAGCGGCCCGTGATTGGAGCGCAGGATATCCACACCGGCCACGCTCAGCCCCATCACCTTGGCCGCGCGGATCGCGGTCATGCGTTCTTCCGGGGTGACCTTGATCAGGCTCGCGGTGCCGCCGCGGTGCAGGTTGGAGCGGAACTCCCCCGGCTTGGCCTGGCGCTTCATCGAGGCGATGACCTTGTCGCCGACCACGAAGCAGCGGATATCCGCACCACCGGCTTCCTTGATGTATTCCTGGACCATGATGTTCTGCTTCAGGCCCATGAACGCCTCGATCACCGACTCGGCGGCCTTGGTCGTTTCGCACAGCACCACGCCGATGCCCTGGGTGCCTTCGAGCACCTTGATCACCAGCGGGGCGCCGTTGACCATCTGGATCAGGTCGGGAATGTCATCCGGCGAGTGGGCGAAGCCGGTGACCGGCAGGCCGATGCCACGCCGTGACAGCAATTGCAGCGAACGCAGCTTGTCCCGCGAGCGGGCGATGGCCACGGATTCGTTGAGCGGATACACGCCCATCATCTCGAACTGGCGCAGCACCGCGCAGCCATAGAAGGTCACCGAAGCACCGATCCGCGGGATCACCGCGTCGAAGCCTTCCAGCGGCTTGCCGCGATAGTGGATCTGCGGCTTGTGGCTGGCGATGTTCATGTAGGCACGCAAGGTATCGATCACAACCACTTCATGGCCCCGTTGCGTACCGGCCTCGACCAGACGACGGGTGGAATACAGACGCGGGTTACGCGACAGCACAGCGATCTTCATGCAGCACCTGTGGAGGGGGTAATGGTTGCCGGGAACACCGGCTTGTCCTGTACATACTTGAGCCCCGGGTTGACCACCAACTGGCCGTGGACCAGGGCCTTGGAACCTAAAAGAAGCCGATAGCGCATGGCCTTGCGGCAGGCCAGGGTGAACTCTACTTCCCAGACCCGATCGCCCAGTGCAAGTGCCGTCCGGATGACATAGCGCACCTGAGCGTGGCCATTGGAGCTCTTGATGGTCTTCATGGTCACCAGCGGCGCCTCGCAGCGACGGTGACGCAACTGCACCACCGAGCCAAGATGGGCGTTGAAGCGCACCCAGCGCTCGCCGTTGCGCATGAACGGCTCGACCTCGGTGGCGTGCAGGCTGGAGGTGCTGGCACCGGTGTCGATCTTGGCGCGCAGACCGGCCAGGCCGAGGTCGGGCAAGGCCACCCACTCGCGCAAACCGATAACGCTCAAATGATCAAATGTCTTCACGATGGGCAACCCGGAGAAATTCGGTGAACTGTAAGCAGGCAGCGGACTTTTTGCATCCGTCAGTTACGGTAGTACAGTTCCATGACCGCTATTAATTGGGGCTGTGTCATGGCTTATCAGGAAGACGACGACAAGGTTCGTCTGGACAAATGGCTCTGGGCCGCGCGCTTCTACAAGACCCGCGCCCTGGCCAAGGCTGCCATCGAGAGTGGCAAGGTGCATTGTCGCGGCGAACGCTGCAAGCCGGGCAAGGAGCCGCGCATCGGCGACGAATTCGTCCTGCGTACCGGCTTCGACGAGCGCACCGTGGTGGTCAAGGCGCTATCCATCGTGCGCCGGGGTGCACCAGAGGCACAGACGCTGTATGAGGAAACCGAAGAGAGCATCCGCCGCCGCGAACAGGCGGCGGATCTGCGCAAGGCAGGCGCCCTGGGCGTTACCACCGATGGCCGGCCGACCAAGAAACAGCGCCGGCAGATCCATCAGTTCCAGGGCAATTACGACTGAGCGCTGACCACGCTCAGACGCCCGAGCAGCGGCACGCGCGCGGCGCAGGCGAACAGCGGCTCGGTCCAGCGCAACAACGCCGCGCTGGCCTTGGCCGCCAGCGGCGTGTAGCAGCTCCAGCCGAGGGCCAGCAGCGCCATCAACAGGCCACCGATATAGTCGTCCTGCCCCCAATGAGCCCCTGCGACCAGGCGCGGCAGCATGAACAGCAGGGCCAGGCCCCAAACCACCAGGTTCTGCCACAGGCCGCGGGTAAACAGGCTCATGAACAGCGCCCAGACCAGCAGCACCGAGGCATGGTCACCGGGGAAGCTTTTGCTGGAGCGGTCCTTCAATTCCCAGGCCGACTCCAGATGCGGGTAGAAGTCGCTGAGTCGAACGGCGTTGTCGAACACCATCGATGGGCTGTGATGTTGCCAGCCCGCGGCATCCACCCACTTGGAAAACAGCGCGCGAACCACCACTAAGAGGAGCAGCGTGACGAAAAAGCCGAAAAAGGCTTCGCGCACCTGATGGGCCTTGAACACCCAATTGCCACGGATCAGCACGGCCAGCAGGATCAGGCCGACGACGATATCGAAAGGACGCAAGCTGCCAAGGGTCCAGAGGTAACGCCATGCAGCGTTATCGGCCAGCGGCGCGTTGAGGCCATGGAACAGCCACTCGTCGAAAGTCAGGCAGAGGATCTGGCCAAAAGGCCATAACCAGAAACACAGTAGTGCGATGGGCAGCAGCGTGCAGGCTGCCAATGGGCCCCAGGACCACCTCGCTTGGAACAGTGGTCGATTGTCCATAAGATACCTCTCCAAAATTGCCATGCGAGCGCCGTCAGGGCGCTCTGTCACAGGGGTTTCGACACCCTTGTAATCATTTTGTCACAATTTCGAACAGCAGATTCCCATGAGCGACTTGCCGGATACCGACTTCACCCAACGCTTCATCTTCGACGAGCGCGACGTACGCGGCGAACTCGTCAGCCTCGAAAGCAGCTATGCCCGCGTGCTGGAAAAGCACCCCTATCCGCAGCCGGTCGCGCAATTGCTGGGCGAACTGATGGCCGCTGCCGCCCTGCTGGTCGGCACCCTCAAATTCGATGGACTGCTGATTCTCCAGGCCCGTTCCGATGGCCCGGTGCCGCTGCTGATGGTCGAGTGCTCCAGCGAGCGCGAGATCCGTGGCATCGCCCGCTATGACGGCGAGGCGATCAACGCCGAGGCCGGCCTGCGCGAACTGATGCCCAACGGCATGCTGGCGTTGACCATCGACCCGCGCCAGGGCCAGCGTTACCAGGGCATCGTCGAACTGGACGGCGCCGACCTGGCGGAGTCCTTCACCAACTACTTCGTCATGTCCGAGCAGCTGGGCACCCGTTTCTGGTTCAGCGCCGACGGCCAGCGCGCCCGCGGCATGCTCCTGCAGCAATTGCCGGTGGACCGCCAGCCGGATGCCGACGACCGCGCAGAAAGCTGGGCCCACGTGTCCACCCTCGCCGGCACCCTGAGTCGCGAAGAGCAACTCGAGCTGGACAACCCGACCCTGCTGCACCGCCTCTATCACGAAGACGCCGTGCGCCTGTTCGATATCCAGCCGTTGCAGTTCCGTTGCAGCTGCTCGCGGGAGCGCTCCGGCAATGCCCTGATCAGCCTCGGCCTGGACGATGCACGCGAGCTGGTGACTGAACATGGTGGCCAGATCGAGGTCGATTGCCAGTTCTGCAACGAGCGCTATCGCTTCGATGTAGCCGATGTGGAGCAGCTGTTCGCTGGCGGTGGTGTGGACGCACCGTCAGATACTCGTCACTGAAACGTTTATGCACAGGGAATTCTCCTGTCGAATGCGCTTAAGACGCAGTTCTGACAGGAGGGCCCTACTTTTTTTGGGCGTTTCTGGCATAATCCGGCCACTTTTTTCGCTGTAGTAGTTTGTAAAGATCTACTACAAATCGTTTGGAGCACTCGGCCACCGGGCCGGATGGGGAATCTCATGACGCAAGCCAACAACGCCGTGTTCACCGATCTGAGCGTCGACGAGCTGGTAAAAGAAGCACTGAACCGCGGTGAAGGCGAGCTGGCCGACACTGGCGCGCTGGTCGTGAAAACCGGTCACCGCACCGGTCGTTCGCCGGTTGACCGTTTCATCGTCGAAGAGCCGAGCACCCAGGACGCCATCGCCTGGGGCCCGATCAACCGCAAGTTCCCCGCCGACAAGTTCGATGCCCTGTGGGCTCGCGTCGAGGCGTTCAACAACGCCCAGGAACACTTCGTTTCCCACGTCCACGTAGGTGCTGCCGAAGAGCACTACCTGGCCGTCAAGATGACCACCCAGACCGCCTGGCAGAACCTGTTCGGCCGTTGCCTGTTCATCAACCCGGCCCAGTACAACCCGGCTGGCCGCGAAGAGTGGCAAGTGCTCAACGTCGCCAACTTCGAGTGCGTGCCAGAGCGTGACGGGACCAACTCCGACGGTTGCGTGATCCTCAACTTCGCCCAGAAGAAAGTCCTGATCGCCGGCATGCGCTACGCCGGTGAAATGAAGAAAGCCATGTTCTCGGTGCAGAACTTCCTGCTGCCGGCCGCCGACGTGCTGCCGATGCACTGCGCCGCCAACATCGGCGAAGAAGGCGATGTGACCCTGTTCTTCGGTCTGTCCGGCACCGGCAAGACCACCCTGTCGGCCGACGAAAGCCGTTACCTGATCGGTGACGACGAGCACGGCTGGGGCGAAGGCGTTGTCTTCAACATCGAAGGCGGCTGCTACGCCAAGTGCATCGACCTGTCCGAGAAGAACGAGCCGGTCATCTGGAAAGCCATCAAGCACGGCGCAGTCCTGGAAAACGTCGTCCTCGACGATGCCAAGCACGCCGACTACGCCGATGGCAGCCTGACCCAGAACAGCCGTGCGGCCTACCCGCTGGAGCACGTCGAGAAGCGTTCCGAGAAGAACCTGGGCGGCGAGCCTAACGCGGTCATCTTCCTGACCTGCGACCTGACCGGCGTACTGCCGCCAGTGTCGATCCTGAACAACGAGCAGGCGGCCTATCACTTCCTGTCCGGCTACACCGCGCTGGTCGGTTCCACCGAAATGGGTTCGGGCGGCGGCATCAAGTCGACCTTCTCCACCTGCTTCGGCGCACCGTTCTTCCCGCGTCCGGCTGGCGAATACGCCGAACTGCTGATCAAGCGCATCAAGGGCTTCGGTTCCAAGGTCTACCTGGTCAACACTGGCTGGACCGGCGGTGGCTACGGCGTCGGCAAGCGCTTCAGCATCCCGACCACCCGTGCGGTGATCGCAGCGATCCAGAGCGGCGCGCTGATCGGTGCCGAGACCGAGCACCTGGACATCATCAACCTGGACGTGCCGAAGGCCGTTCCGGGCGTCGATACCGAACTGCTGAACCCGCGCACCACCTGGGCCGACAAGGCTGCCTACGACGAAGCAGCGAAAGGCCTGGCCTCGCTGTTCATCGAAAACTTCAAGAAGTTCGAAGTTTCCGACGCGATCAAGGCTGCCGGTCCTCAGCTGTAAGCTGATACCTGCTGCGCAAAAGCCCCGGCTCGAAAGAGCCGGGGCTTTTTTGTGGGCGCTGCGAATCTTGTGGGGGATTCCATGGTGGCAGGCGAGCAGATTGAGGTTGTGACTGCTGGCCTCATCGTCGGCAAGCCGACTCCCACAGGGTTCTGGCCAGCCACAGTCTCTGTGCTCGGCGCGGACCCTGTGGGAGCTGGCTTGCCAGCGATCAGGCCGGCAATGACAAAGATGTTGTCAGGTCGGGCCTCATCGCTGCGGTTCGGCGCCCCGACAAGCCAGCTCCCACAAGTCCGCATTCCACACCGGTGACATTAGCCGCTATGCTCGACGGCCACCTCCCCTCCAAGGACCGGCCATGTCCCCGACCATCCAGCGCACCGACTTCCCCCACCTGCACCCGCTCTCCTCCCGCTGGCAGGACAACGACCTCAACGGTCAGATCACCAGCTCCAAGGTCTATGGGTTCTTCGACACTGCCATCCAGGCCTGGCTGATCGAACAGGCCGGACTGGACCCGCAGGAAGGCGAGGTAGTGGGCTTCGTGGTCAGTTCCGCCTGCGATTTCTACGCCTCGGCAACCTTCCCCGATCTGCTGCAGATCGGTCTGCGGGTCGAGCGCCTGGCCGGCAGTTCGGTGGAGTTCACGGCGGCACTGTTCCAGGTCGGCCATGACCAGCCCTGTGCCGTGGGCCGGGTAGTGCAGGTGTTCGTCGAGCGCCGGTCCGGGCAACCGGCGGTGCTGCCTGTGGCCGTGCAAGGCGCACTGGAAGCCCTGCGCGGCATCAATCGTTCAACCGAATGATCCCTTCCCGTACCGCAAACAGCACCAGCCCCGGCACATCGTGAATCTGCAGGCGGTGCATGATCTGCGAGCGGTGCGCTTCGACGGTCTTGACGCTGAGCCCGAGGCCGTCGGCGATGGAGCGGGTCGATTCGCCACGGGCGATCAACCGCAGGATCTCCAGCTGCCGCGCCGTCAGTTGCATCGCCGCGCTGGCCTGCGGGCGCCGCCGGTTCTGCTTCACCGCCTGGCCGATCACCAGCGGCAGCACCGCCGACGACAGGTACTGCCCGCCCCCACGCAGTGACTGCAAGGCCAGCTCCAGCTCCTGCACCGTCGCGCTCTTGAGCAGAAAACCATGGGCACCCTGTTGCAGGCAGTGCATGACGAACTCCAGCTCCGAACGCGACGACAGCATCAACACCGTACAGGCCGGCACCCGCAGGTACAGCTCGCGCAGCAGTTCCTCGCCGGTCAGCGTGCCGAGGGCGATGTCGAGCACGATGATGTCGGGCTTGAGGGTCTCGGCCAGTTCCACGGTCGTTACCGTATCGCCTGCTTCGCCGACCACGGCATATTCTTGTTTTTGTTCGAGCAACGCTCGCAGGCCTGCGCGGAACAGGGGCGAGTCATCGGCTATCAGTAAACGGCAAAGCATAGGTTTGAGCCTGTGTCGCGTAGGTTGGACGGTGGGGTGAAGACGAATCGTCGCTGCGCTTTATTGCTCCCTTGGGGTGGACTGCCGCCCGTACGTCGCGCACCGCCCGGCGGTGTCGCCCGCGGGGCGGTCATGAAGGATGAAACGGGAATGCTCAGCCATTGCGGGCATTGATGCCGAACTGGTTGATCAGGACCGGCATGCGATCGAGCGGCTCGATGGTCTGGGCCGCGCCGAGGCGAATGGCTTCCTTGGGCATGCCGAACACCACGCAGCTGGCCTCGTCCTGGGCCACGGTGCTGGCACCCTGTTCGCGCATGGCCAGCAGGCCACGGGCTCCGTCGTCGCCCATGCCGGTCATGATGATGCCCAGGGCATTGCTGCCGGCATGGCGGGCGGCGGAACGGAACAGGACATCGACCGAGGGCTTGTGCCGGTTGACGGCGGGGCCGTCGAGCACTTCGACCAGGTAGTGGGCACCACTGCGCTTGAGCTGCATGTGCAGGCCGCCGGGCGCCAGCAGGGCGAGCCCGGTGTGCACGCGATCCAGATGCCTGGCCTCGCGCACTTCGATCTGGCACAGGCCGTTGAGACGGCGCGCGAAGTCGGCGGTGAACTTCTCCGGCATGTGTTGAACGATGACCAGGCCGGGGCAATCGCGCGGCAATTGCCGCAGAACGAACTCCAGCGCCTGGGTACCGCCGGTCGAGCAGCCAAGTGTAACGATTCGGTCGGTGGTTTGGCGCAGCGCCGGGCCGGGCGGCAGGTCTTTTTTTTCCGTCGCGGGCAAGGCGTGGCGGGCCACTGGCCGGGTTTTCGCCGCGTCCTCGATGCAGCGCACCAGGTTGCCGGCGATATTCTCCAGGCTCTGCTTGAGGCCCAGCTTGGCCTTGGTGAACACCCCCACCGCGCCAGCGGCCAGGGCCTCGACATTGAGGTCGTTGCCGGCCTCGGTGAGGGTTGAGCAGATGATGGTCGGGGTCGGTCGCTCGGCCATGATCTGGCGCAGGAAGGTCAGGCCGTCCATGCGCGGCATTTCCACGTCGAGCACCAGCACGTCGGGCCAGTCGCGGCGCATCTTGTCGATGGCGTAGAGCGGATCGGCGGCCATGCCGACCACCTGGATCCCGGGATGGTTGCCGAGGTACTGCCCGAGCACCTGGCGGACCAGGGCCGAGTCGTCGACGATGAACACGCGGATGGGAGTGGAACGCTCGATCATAAGCGCTCGAACACCGAGGGCCGCACCGGACGCAGCGGCAGGTCGAAGCCGTGGATGCTCTCGGCGTGGCCGATGAACAGCAGGCCGCCCGGGCGCAGGCGCTCGACCAGGTTGCGCACGATGCGCTGCTTCTGCTGGGTGTCGAAGTAGATCAGCAGATTGCGCAGGAAGATCACGTCGAACTGGCCAAGGCTTTCCGGCATCGGCTGGATCACGTTGACCTCGCGCAGCTGCACCTTGTTGCGCAGCCAGCCCTGCACGCGCATGCGCCCGTGCATGTCCTCGATCCCGCACAGGCAATGGCGATGTAGCCAGCCCTCGGGAAAATAGCGCGCCTGGGCCATGTCGTAGATGCCCTGTTCGGCGATCTCCAGCATGCTCTGGCTGAGGTCGCTGGCGAGGATCGACCACTCGTTGCCGCGCGCATGCTCGGCGGCGGTCATCGCCAGGCTGTAGGGTTCTTCTCCCGAGGAACAGGCCGCACTCCACAGGCGCAGCGGCCCGCCACGCTTGCTCAGCCACTGGCCGAGAAACTCGAAATGGGCGTACTCGCGGAAGAAGTAGGTTTCGTTGGTGGTCAGCAGATCTACCACCAGGCGCCGCTCGCGGGCGTACTGCGGGTACGCCAGGCAGTTGAGGTAATCCTCGTAGCTGTCGATCTGCAGATGGCGCAGGCGCTTGAGCAAGCGCCCGGCCACCAGCGAGCGCTTGTTGTTCGACAGATGGATGCCGGAGGCATCGCGCATCAGTTGCTGCAGCTGGCGAAAGTTCTGTTCGCCGAGCACCGGCAACGAGGGCATGGCAGACATGTCAGTGGACCTTCGACGCCTGGCTGAGGTGACGGATATCGTCCAGCGACAGCACTTGCAGCATGTTGAGAATGATCAGGAACTCCTGGGCCTGCTGGGCCATGCCAGCGATGAAGTCGGAGCGGATTGCCGTACCGAAGGCCGGCGCCGGCATGACCTGGCGCGGATCGATCTCCAGCACTTCGTCGACCTCGTCGACCACCAGGCCGATGCGCTGCAGGCCATCGGCAAGGGACAGCTCGATGATCACGATGCAGGTGCGCTTGCCCGGCTCGGTCAGGCTCAGGCCGAAGCGTGCGGCCAGGTCGAGTACCGGCACCACGTTGCCACGCAGGTTGATCACGCCGTGGATATAGGCCGGCATCATCGGCACCCGGGTGACCTCGGCGTACTCGATGATCTCGCGCACCAGGGCGATGGGCAGCGCATAACCCGCCTCGCGCACGCGAAAGCTCAGGTGCTGGATGGCGTCGGCTTGCGCCTCGATTCGTTGCGGCTGGCTCATGGGCACCTCGCTCAAGTGAAGCTGACGAACTGGCCTTCATCGATCAGCGCCTTCGGCCCGGGGCGTACCGGGGCCGGCAGGCTGTCGCCGCGCGGGTTGCGCACGACGACGCTGCCTTGTTCGAAGCGGAAATAGCCGATCAGTTCCTGAAGCTGGCTGGCCTGAGCGTTCATTTCCTCGGCGGTGGCCGCCAGTTCCTCGGACGCCGAGGCGTTCTGCTGGGTGATCTGGTTCATCTGGCCCATGGCGATATTGATCTGCCCGGCGGCGCTGCTCTGCTCCTGGGAGGCGGCGGTGATCTCCTGGACCAGGTCGGAGGTGCGCTGGATATTCGGCACGATCTCGCCAAGCAATTGCCCGGCCTGCTCGGCCAACTGCACGCTGCTCGATGCCACCTGGCCGATCTCCTGGGCCGCGACCTGGCTGCGTTCGGCCAGCTTGCGCACTTCCGCCGCGACCACCGC
Source organism: Pseudomonas sp. FG98 (assembly GCF_057808595.1). Classification (NCBI taxonomy): domain Bacteria; kingdom Pseudomonadati; phylum Pseudomonadota; class Gammaproteobacteria; order Pseudomonadales; family Pseudomonadaceae; genus Pseudomonas; species Pseudomonas sp. FG98. Next base: position 81,719 of record NZ_JBMDIJ010000001.1, read on the forward strand.
GAAGCCCTTGCCGTGATCGCCGGCGCGGGCCGCTTCGATGGCCGCGTTGAGTGCCAGCAGGTTGGTCTGGTAGGCGATGTCGTCGATGATGCCGATCTTGTCGGCGATCTGTTTCATCGCCAGCACCGTGTCGCCCACTGCGCTACCGCCCTGCACTGCATCGTTGGCGGCCTTGCCGGCGATGCCGTCGGTGATCTTGGCGCTTTCGGTGTTCTGCGCGATGGAGGCGGACATTTCTTCCACCGAGGCGCTGGTCTGCTCGACGCTGGCGGCCTGTTCGTTGGCCGCCTGGCTCAGCGATTGCGAAGTCGAGCTGACCTGCTCGGAGGCCGAGGACAGCGCGTCGGCGGAGCTGCGCACATCGCCGAGGATGCTGCGCAGGCGCTCGGTCATGTTCTGCATGGCGCCGAGCAGGCGGCCGGTTTCGTCCTTGCGATTGACTACCAGGTCCTGGCTCAGATCGCCGGAAGCCATACGGTCGGCAGCCTGCACCGCGCCGGCCAGCGGGCGGGTGATGCTGCGGGTGACCAGCACGCCGACCAGCATGCCGAGCAGGGTGGCGACCACCACCAGGATGATCATCTGGGTGCGCGAGCTTTCGGCGATGGCGGTGATCGACGCATTGGCCTCGCCGGCACGGGCCTGCTTGGCGTCGCTGGCGATGCCCAGCAGACGGTCGACCTCGTTGGCCGCCGCGGTGTTGCGCGGCATAAGCGCCAGGGCCGCGCTCATGGTTTGCAGCTCGCCGGATTGCTTGTGGGTATCGAGCATCAGGTTGGCGGCAGCGATGTATTCCTGCAGCGGCGCCTCGATGGCCTCGACCTGGGCCTTGCCCTCGCGGGTGATGAAGAATTCCTTGGAGCGGGTCAGCAGTTCGCGGGTCTTGTCCATCGCCGCGCGACCGACCGCAGCGGACTCGTCGCGAGCCTCGACGGTGGTGGCCATCAGGCTGGCACGCACCGCGCGGTTGGCGGTGAGCAACTGGATGTTCGCCTCCTGCAAGGTCGCCAGGCCGGTCACGTCGATATCGAACATGCGGTCGGACAGGTCGTTGACCTGGCTGAGGTTGCGGATGCCGATGAAGCCGATGACGGCGGTCAGCGCCACCACCAGCAGAAAGCCCAGGGTCAGGCGCACACCTATCTTCATGTTGCTGATCATTTGCATGGTGACTCTCCAAGAGGGCTAGGCATGTTCAAGGGGGTGGCCAAACGGGGTTCGCTTTCCGCGCGCTGCTGCAACTGGCGGAACAGGCTGGGGATATCGAGGATCAGCGCCACCTGGCCGGAGCCGAGGATGGTCGAGCCGCTGATGCCGGACAGGTGCTGGAACATCTGCCCCAGCGGCTTGATCACGGTCTGCAATTCGCCCAGCAGATGCTCGACGATCAGCCCGGCCTGCTGGCGGCCCTGGCTGACCACGACGATATTGCGCCGCGCCCGGGGGTCGCCGCGCAGGCCGAAGTGGCGGCCGAGGTCGACGCTAGGCAGCGGTTTGCCACGCAGGTTCAGGTGGCCACTGGTATCGCGGGCGTCGGCGCGCTCTTCCATGCATTCGGTGACCATGTCCAGGGGGATCACGAAGTGGTCGCCACCGACGCTGACCAGGAAGCCATCGATGATCGCCAGGGTCAGCGGCAGGCGGATACGGAAGGTGCAGCCCTGCCCCTCCCGGGACTCGATCTCGATGACTCCGCGCAGCTCGTCGATGGCACTGCGCACCACGTCCATGCCGACGCCGCGGCCGGACAGGTTGGACACCGCCTCGGCGGTAGAGAAGCCGGGCTCGAAGATCAGCAGGTGGATGTCCTGCTCGCTGATCTGCGCATCGGCATCGAGCATGCCGCGGGCGATGGCCTTTTCGCGGATGCGCTCGGTGTTCAGGCCACGGCCGTCATCACTCACTTCGAGAACGATCATCCCCGAGTCGTGACAGGCATTCAGGCGCAGGTTGCCCTGTTCCGGCTTGCCGGCGGCGCGGCGCTCGTCCGGCGGCTCGATGCCGTGGTCGATGGCGTTGCGCACCAGGTGCACCAGCGGGTCGGCGATGCGGTCGATGAGGGTCTTGTCCAGCTCGGTCTCGCTGCCGGACAGGCTCAGCTGGATCTGCTTGTTCAAGCCCTGGCTGACATCGCGGACCACGCGGTGGAAGCGGTTGAAGGTCTCGCCGATTTCCACCATGCGCAGCTTCAACGCGCGCTCGCGGATCTGCTCGACATGTTGCTGCACCGCCTGGACGCTTTCGATGCAGGCCGTGGAGCCGCTGCGCAGCGACTGCATATGGGCGCCGGCGGTGCTGATCACCAGTTCGCCAACCAGGTTGATCAACTCGTCGAGCTTGTGCGCGGCAACCTTGACCATGCTGCTGCCATTGCCGCTGCCGTTGCGTGGCTCGCTGCTGGTCGATGGCGGCGCAACCGGCGTGGCCGCGACCGGCGCCAACGTTTGCGCTGGAACGTCGACGCTGGCCGGCTCGGCGCTGTCGCCCTCCTCCTGCATTTGCAGGCGCAGGGTGCAGAAGTCTTCGACGAGGGCGAAGACGTCCAGCAGTTCCTCACGGCTGGCGGCGCTGCGCAGGGTCAGTTCGTAGCCCAGGTAGCAGGCCTCGGCGTCGAGGCCGTGCAGGTCCGGCACGGCCCAGGCCAGGGTCTGCAACGACTCGATGCGACCGAGGCGGTCCAGGTAACGCAGGAAGCTGCTCGGCTCGAAGCCGTTGCGCAGCAGTTCGTTGTCGAAGCGGATCGACAGGTACCACTCGTTGATCTCGCCGGCGTCGGCAGCACTTGCGGCAACTGCCTCGCCATCCGCCGCCACGGTACCGCCGAGGGCCAGCAGCAACTCGCTCTGACGCGGCGTGTGTGGCGCCAGGGTGCCATGCTGCGGATCGATGCTTTCGACCATGCCGTTGAGCTCGTCCATGCACTGCAACATCAGCGACACCAGCGGCGGGGTCAGTTGGCGCTCGCCGTCACGCACGCCCATCAGCTGGTTTTCCAGTTGGTGGGCCAGGGCGACCAGCGGCTCCAGGGAGAAGATCCCCGCCGAGCCCTTGAGGGTGTGCACCGCGCGAAACAGGGCGTTGATCACCTCGGCGTCGTCGCTGCCCTGCTCCAGGCGCAGCAGGTTGTCCTCGGCTTCCTTGAGCAGGTCGCGGGCTTCTTCGAGAAAACCTTCCAACAGTTGCGTCCACTGATCGCTATCGAACATCGCTCACTCCTCGCCAGCGCCGATGGCACCGGCCGGGTACAGGGATTCGAGGCGCAGCAGTTGCACCAGCGCGCGGGCCGGTTCGGCCAGTTCGATGACGTGTGCGCCCTGCGCCAGGGTCTTTTGCAGCGACAGCAGCAACTGCAGGCCGGCGCTGTCGATCTCTTCCAGGCCGCCGAGATCCAGGGCCCAGGGCCCCGGATCCTGTGCCAGCAAGGCAAGCAGGGTCTGTTGCGTGTCGCTGGCTTCGTAGATGGTCAGGTCGCCATGCACGCTCAGGCGCGCAGGCTCCAGGTCGCTGGCCGGATGCAGCGTGAGGCTGGCCATCAGCCGATCAGCTTTTCGACCGCCGCCACCAGTTGCTGGGGCTGGAACGGTTTGACGATCCAGGCCTTGGCCCCGGCGGCCTGGCCTTCGGCCTTTTTCGACTGCTCGCTTTCGGTGGTGAGCATCATGATCGGCGTAAAGCGGTATTCGGGCTTGGCCTTGACCGCCTTGACCAGGCCGATGCCGTCAAGGTTGGGCATGTTCACGTCGCTGATGATCAGGTTGATCTTCTGTCCGGTCAGCTTGCTCAGCGCATCGCGGCCATCGCTGGCCTCGATGATCTGGTGGCCGGCACCGGCAAGGCTGATTTTGACCAGTTGGCGCATGGAGGCGGAGTCGTCGACGATCAGGATGGTCTTGGCCATGTCAGGGCCCTCGGCAGTTAGAAAAAGGTGACGTCGCTGGCGGTGGCGGCCTGGCTATGGCCGGCGCGCTCCTCGCTGGTGGTGAAGCGCTCGCGCAGGCGCGCAAGCCAGGCCTGGGCATCGTGCAGGCGCTGGTCGCGGCGCTCGATGGCTTCGAGCAGTTGCTGCAGGTCGGTCTGAAGGTGGTCGAGCATCTGGTCGGCGCGGTCCTGGAACTGCAGGGCGACCATCACCGCGTGGATATCGCCCTGGGTCGAGCGGGCGTTGTCCTGAAGGCTGCGCGAGGCGGCGTCGAGCGCGTCGAGGTTGCCGCCCAGGCCGTCGATCACTTCGCCCAGCACCTGTTCCAGGCGGGCGAGGTTTTGCTGTTCTTCGGCGTTCAGTTCGTTGGCGGCTTCGATGCTGGCCTGGATCGCCTGGTTGATCTCGCCGACCTTGCTGTCCATCGATTGGCCGGTTTCTGCCGAGAGCCGGGAGAGCTTGCGCACTTCATCGGCAACCACGGCGAAACCGCGGCCGAACTCGCCGGCGCGGGCCGCCTCGATGGCGGCGTTGAGGGCCAGCAGGTTGGTCTGGCTGGCGATTTCCTGGACGTGGCGGGCCATCTGCTGCAACTCGCCGGTGTAGCCGCCGAGGTGGCCGATGGTGGCGAGGAATTCCTGCTGGCGACGGCTACCGGCGGCGAAGGCTTCGGTCACGCCATGCAGGCGCTGGTTGGCTTGACGCAGGTTCTCGCCGAGGCCGCCGCTGGTGAGCACGTCGTCACTCTGGTCGAGGCTGGCCTGGAGGCGCTGGCTGATATCGGTGAAGCGGTCGAGCAGGCCGCCGATGTTGTCGGCGAGCAGGCGGCGGCTCTGTTGCAGGCTGTCGGTCCAGGACGGTACGACCACCGGCAGCAGGTGTTCGAGGGCGTGGGGTTGAGGTTCGACCGGGAGATGTTCGACAGCGACCGGCTCGACGACTTTGCGCGGCCCCCAGAACAGCGCGGCGGCAACAATGGACAGGAGCCCGGCGATATTCAGCCAGTGCAGCCCGGACACCATCGCGGCGACGCACAGAATGACCCCGATCCCGATTCCTACGTGCATTCGCATCCCTTACGCCCACCGTCCTTCTGTGAAGGCCTCGCATGGTAGCGATAGTGATTTGACGTCAAAATCGGGACGCCCCTTAAGCCGACCGGGCAGTCACAAAAGTGCCATGGCAAAACAATACGGGAGTGCGCTGACCAGTCCGACAGGAATGTCGACTGAAACGCTTTAGGCGCCGCGCACCGGCAGCTTCCGAAGAGGATTAGGAGAAGGCAGGAACCGTAGGAGGATGGCTTAAGCCAAAGGTGTGATGGCGTTTAGCTTGATAAGCAATTGGTGGCAGGGAATGTGGGGGCTTTCCCGCATTCCGCCCTCCGGGAGAGCGGAATGCGGGTGATGGCTCAGTGGCGCCAGTGACGCTTGTGCTTGCGGTGGCCGTAGTGATGGCCACGGTCATGATAGCGACGGTCGTAGCCACGGCCGCGATCGCTGTAGCGGCGATCGTCTTCATCGGCCTTGTTGCCCATGTAGTTGCCCAGCGCACCGCCTGCGCCACCACCGGCTGCGGCGCCGATCAGGCTACCGGTGTTGCCGCCCATGCTACGGCCTACAACGTTGCCGCCGGCTGCGCCCAGGGCGCCACCAATGGCGGCTTCGCCGCGGCTGCGCTTGTCGGCGCCGACGGCACTACCAGCCGCGCCACCGAGGCCGGCGCCGATTGCCGAACCGGTGCTGCCACCGATCGACTGACCGACCACCGAACCCAATACCCCACCCAATGCGCCGCCAATACCGGCTTCGGCGGTGCCGCCTGCGCTGGCAACGCCACTGAGCAGGCTGAGGGACAACAGCAGAATCGAGGAGTACTTCATACGAGAGCCTCAAGGGGATGACGGCGCTGATCCTGCGTCCCGCGCATGAGGCTGACAATGGAAATCCGACGAGTAGCACGACTGTCACACATATTTCTAAGTTGTTGATTTTGTTGTGAAACTTATCGTGTTTTTGGCGGTCTTAGGTTACTTGCGAATCAAGGCTCTGACAGGAATGTCGGGGCCTTTTTTGTTTGCCATCATCCAATTACTCCTGATGGAGCCTGCAGGACTCTTCAGCCTGGCAATACTGCCAGCCAATCGCCGAACACGTGCTGAAATACTTATTCCCAGAGAAACAAGACGTGCCTGTTCGGGACATTCACACAAGGGTTTCAGCCCTTGATCTATGGACACCCCTGAAAAACGCTGGCCATAAGATCCATGTGTAGCACAAGCCCAAGTGATCCCGGCGCAAGCAAGCGCTCAAGCCGCCACGGCAAAGCGTTCCCATGCCGGTGAAACACATTCCGTCGCTCTACGATGCCTGATGCTGGTCAATGCAACCCGAGCAGGTGGTGGTCGACCACCCCCACTACTGCTCCGTTGAAATATGAACCAATTTAGGTACACTCTTCAGTATGCTGAATCAGCTTCTAGTAATGGACGCCAGCTTTTACCGCTCGGCCGCAGGCAACGAGCCGGTCCGTGAATGGCTGGCAGAGCTTCCTCGCGAGCACAAGCGAATGATCGGCACCGAGATCAAGACAGTTCAGATCGGCTGGCCGATCGGCATGCCGATTGTGAGAAAGCTTGAAAAAGATCTTTGGGAAGTGAGGGTGAACCTGAGCGATACCATCGCCCGCGTACTCTTCACCGTTTCCGGAAACCGCATGGTTCTTCTCCACGGCTTCATCAAGAAATGCCAGAAAACCCCAGCGGTCGACCTGCAAACAGCCAGGCAGCGCAAAGCATCCCTAGAGAGGAAAGCCCCATGAACCCGCACATTGGCTCCAGCTTCGACGACTTCCTCGCGGAACAGGATCTCGCTGAGGAAGTGTCCGCCACCGCGCTCAAACAGGTCATCGCCTGGCAGCTCGCCGAGGCGATGAAGTTGCGCAAGATGACCAAAAAAGCCCTTGCGGAACGCATGCAGACCAGCCGCACGGCAGTGGACCGCGCCCTGGACCAGAACGACCCCGGCATGACCCTGGCCACCCTTGCAAGTGCAGCCCGCGCCTTGGGCCAGAGGGTCGAGGTGCGATTGGTGCCGGAAGAGTTCACTCACGATTGAGCGAACGTGGACTCTGTGGGAACAAGCCCCACAGAGTCCACGGTGCTTTCGAAGGAACTCAGGGCAACGCCTTCTTCACCTCCAACCGCTTCGGCAACAAACGGTTCTCATAGAACAGATCCGCCGTCGCCTGCTGCGCCTGGATCACCGCCTCGGTGATCGGCAATACCGGCGATGGCGGCCGGTTATCCACATAGCTGGCCACTACCGCTTCAGGCAGCCCCATGGAAGCGCTCAGCACTTTCAGACTGGCTTCACGGTCGCTGTGGGTAAGTTGTTCGGCGGAGGTCAGCTCAGCCAGCAGGCTGTGGATAAACTCGCCATTTTCCGCCGCATAAGGCCGTCGCGCGGTGTAGACCGGCCCGGACAGCCCCAGCCCTTCGCCATCGGCCAGCTTGCGGCTGTGCCCTTCACTCAGCGCCAGGGACACATACGGGTCCCACACCGCCCAGGCATCCACGCTACCGTGCTCGAAGGCCGCGCGGGCGTCCGCCGGGCTCAGGTAGACCGGCTGGATATCGCGAAACGACAACCCGGCCTTGTTCAGCGCCCGCAGCACCAGGTTGTGCGAACTGGAACCCTTCTGCAGCGCGACCTTGCGTCCCTTCAGGTCCGCCACCTGCTTCAGCGCGCTGTCGTTGCGCACCAGGATCACCTCCGCCGACGGCTTGGCCGGCTCGGCGCCGATATACACCAGATCCGCTCCCGCCGCCTGGGCGAACAGCGGCGGGATATCACCGGTGGAGCCGACATCCAGGCTGCCGATGTTCAGCGCTTCGAGCATCTGCGGTCCGGCGGGAAACTCGATCCACTGCACCTGGGTCTCGGGGAAACGCTTTTCCAGCAGCCCATGCTCCTTCGCCAGCACCAGAGCGATAGATCCCTTCTGGTAGCCGATGCGCAGCGCCTGCGGATCAGCCTGGGCCACCGTCGCCAGGCCGAACAGGCCCAGGCCGGCGGCGAACATTGCCAGTAGCTTCATCGATCACTCCGCCAGCGAGGGCTTTTCCCAGAGGTTGATACCGCCTTCCACCGCATGCCGGTCGATCAGCGCCAGTTCTTCCGGACTGAAGACGAGATTGCTCAAGGCGCCGACGTTCTCGACGATCTGCTCCGGCCGGCTGGCACCGATCAAAGCCGAGGTAACCCGAGAATCACGCAGGGTCCAGGCCAGCGCCAATTGCGCCAGGCTCTGCCCGCGTGCCCTGGCGATTTCGTTAAGGGCACGGACATGCGCCAGGTTGGCCTCGGACAGGTGCGACGGCAGCAGCGAACCACCACCCGGCTTGTTGACCCGGGCATCACTGGGCACGCCGTTGAGGTACTTGTCGGTGAGCAGGCCCTGGGCCAGCGGGGTGAAGGCGATCACTCCGGCGCCCAACTCGTCGGTGACCTCCAGCAGATCCTTTTCCACCCAGCGATTGAGCAGGTTGTAGGCCGGCTGATGGATCAGCAGCGGCACCTTCCATTCCTGCAGAAGCCGGGCGATTTCCCGGGTCTTGCTCCCGGAATAGGACGAGATCCCGATATACAAAGCCTTGCCCTGCTGCACCGCCGTGGCCAGTGCGCCGGCGGTTTCCTCCAGCGGGGTGTCCGGGTCGAAGCGGTGTGAATAAAAGATATCCACATAGTCCAACCCCAGCCGCGCCAGGCTCTGGTCGAGACTGGCGAGGATGTATTTGCGCGAACCGCCGCCCTGCCCGTAAGGCCCGGGCCACATGTCCCAGCCGGCCTTGCTGGAGATGATCAGCTCATCGCGATAGCCCTTGAAATCCTCGCGCAGCAGGCGGCCGAAGTTGGTTTCGGCGCTGCCGTAGGGCGGACCGTAGTTGTTGGCCAGGTCGAAGTGGTTGATGCCCAGGTCGAAGGCGGTGCGCAGCAGGGCGCGCTGGTTATCCAGTGGCGTGCTGTCGCCAAAGTTGTGCCACAGGCCCAGGGACAGGGCGGGCAGCACCAGGCCACTGCGCCCCACGCGGCGGTAGGGCATGGCGGTGTAGCGGTTTTGCGCAGCGACGTAAGTCATGGGCGTACTCCTCAAGAGAAATAGGGATTGTTCGGTCGGCTCAGGCCGAGGTGCTCGCGCAGGGTGGTGCCCTCGTAGCGGGTACGGAACAGGCCGCGGCGCTGCAGCTCCGGCACGACGTGGCGAGCCACGTCTTCCAGGCCGCCCGGCAGATGGGGGACCAGCACATTGAAGCCGTCGGCGGCGTCGTTCTCGAACCATTCCTGCAACTGGTCGGCAATCTGCGCCGGCGTGCCGATCAGGCTGTGATGCCCGCGTCCGCCGGCAATGCGCCGGCCGAGCTGGGCCAGGTTGAGGTTTTCCCGCGCGGCCAGTTCGCTAAGCAGGTGCTGGCGGCTGCGCTGGCCGCTGTCGGTGAGCGGCAGCTCCGGCAGCGGGCCGTCCTGTGGATAACCCGACAGATCAAAGTTGCCCAGCATCCGCCCGAGCAAGGCGATGCCCACCTCCGGCTCCACCAACTCCTGAAACACCGCGAACTTATCCTCGGCTTCGGCCTGGCTCTCACCGGTCACGACAAACACCCCCGGCATGATCTTCAGCGCATCGCGGTCACGCCCATACGCAGCCAGCCGGCCCTTGAGATCGGTATAGAAAGCCTGGGCCGCCGCCAGCGAGGTCTGCGCGGTGAACACCACGTCGGCGGTACGCGCCGCCAGGTCCAGCCCGGCCGGCGACGAACCGGCCTGGACCACCACCGGGCGGCCCTGCGGGGTGCGAGCTACATTCAAAGGACCGCGCACTTTGAAGTGTTCGCCGTCGTGATTGAGCAATCGTACTGAATCTGGCTTGTAGTACGTACCGGATTTCTTGTCTCTGACGAAGGCATCGTCGGCCCAGCTATCCCACAGACCGACCACCACTTCATGAAACTCCCGGGCGCGAACATAGCGTTCTGCGTGGCCTACATGCTCGGCGAGGCCAAAATTCAAGGCTTCGGCGGCCGCATCGGAGGTTACCAGGTTCCACCCTGCCCGCCCTCCTGACAGATGATCGAGCGAAGCAAACTTGCGTGCTATGTGGTATGGCTCGTTGTACGTTGTAGTAGCTGTACCGACCAGGCCGATGCGCTCCGTGACCCCGCTCAACGCTGCTAGCAATGTCAAGGGCTCGAAGTGGTCGGAACGGGCCATCCGGCTGGCAATCTCACCCTCGGCAGCGGCAACGCTGTCGGCAACGAACAACGCATCGAAGCACGCGCCTTCGGCAACCCGGGCCAAGTGTCGGTAGTGCTGGATATCCAACCCGGCATTGGCCGGAACATCGGGGTGACGCCAGGCGGCGACGTGATGCCCAGTGGCCATTAAAAAGGCGCCGAGACTCATTTGCCGTGGGGTTTTGCTCATGTCAGAAGTCCTTGCGAAGCTGGATGCCGAAGTAACGTTCGTCATCGCGCGGAACAGCGCGGTAGACGTAGTTGCCGCCGGTGGCCAGAAGAGGTGAGTAGGATTTGTCCGCAAGGTTTTTGGCCAGCAACGCCACGCGCCAGCCTTCGTTGTAGTCCGCCAGGGCGACGCTGGCATTCCAGATGCCGTAGGCGCCCTGAATCGTGTCGGCGTTTTGGGAAATGTCGTACTGCACTTTGCTCTGCCAGCTGAAGTCCGTGCCCAGTTCGATATCCAGGCCGTTGTCCAGCGGGATGCTGTAGTCGGCGCGCACGTAGCTCTTCCAGTCCGGGCTGTAGGGCAGTGGCTTGCCGTTGACGTTGCACGACGCCGCCGCGCCCGCCGGGCAGGCGAATTCGTCGATGCGCGCCTTGGTGTAGGCCACTGCGCCGGAGAACTTCAGCTGCGAGGTGGCCTGCAGGGCGAAGTCCAGCTCGACGCCTTCGCTGCTGACGCTGCCGGCGTTGATCAGGCGGGTCACCACCTGGCCGGCGACGCTGTCGAAGAAGTTCGCCTGGTAGTTCTCGTATTCGGTGTGGAACACGGCGACGTTGGTGGTCAGGCGGTTGTTCCACAGGCTGGCCTTGAGCCCGGCCTCCCAGCTGTTGGAGGTCTCCGGCTTGAGCGCGTCGGTGTCGCGCGGCTGCATGTTGAAGAACACGTTGTAGGCCGGGCCCTTGTAGCCGCGGGAGTAGGTCAGGTAGCTGGTGATGTCGTCGGTCAGGTCGTACTGCACGCCCAGGCGGCCGGACCAGCCATCCTCGTCCACCGAACCGGAGCTGCTGGTGCCGGGCTGGATGCCGTTGACCGCCACGGTCGAGGTAGAGACCCGACGGTGGTCGTATTCGAGGTCGTCGTGGGTCCAGCGCAGGCCGGCAATACCGCGGAAACGCTCGGTGAAGTTGAGGGTGCTTTCACCGAACACCGCGTAGCTGTCGTTGGTGGTGCTGTAGTCGGCGATGCCCTGCTGGGTGGCGGTGGTGGTACGCAAGGTGCGGCGGTAGGTTTCCTCGTCCTTGCCGTGCATGTAGAACAGACCGCCGACGTATTCGAGGAACTGGCCTTTCGGCGAGGCCAGGCGCAGTTCCTGGGAGTATTGGTTGTACTCCAGCTCGCCCTTGTCCTCGATGCCGGGGAAGGCGGCGCTGATGGTCGCCAGGCGGTCGCCGTCCTGCCACTGGGTGTTGTCCCAGCCGCGCCAGGCGGTGATCGAGGTCAGGGTGTAATCCCCAAGATTCCAGTCGAGCTGGGCCGACAGGCCCTTGTTGGTGTCGTCGACATGGCTACGGTAATCGCTGACCACATCGCGGTTGTCGCTGTCGGCGCGCACCGGCGCCAGGGCATTGGAAAACGCTGGCAGCAGGGATTTCGCCACCACGCCGTTGGGCGCGTCGTCGCGGGATTTCAGGTAGTCGGCGGCGAGGGTCAGGCTGAGGTCGTCGCTGGGGGTGAACACCAGCTTGCCGCGCACACCCTTGCGGTTGTAGCCGTTGACCTCCTGGCCATTGGCCTTGTTGTCGACATTGCCGTCGTAGCTGCCGAACAGGGTGCTGATCGAGCCCTTGAGGGTGTCGGGGATCAGCGCACCACCGATGCCGAAGCGGGTACGGCTTTCATTGCCGCTGTAGTACGACTGCTCGACGAAACCGTGGGTTTCTTCAGTGGGTGCGCGGGTGGTGATGTTGAGCACGCCCGCCGAGGCGTTCTTGCCGAACAGGGTGCCCTGCGGGCCGCGCAGCACTTCCAGGCGTTCGATATCCAGCAGGTCCAGAGTCGACTGGCCCGGGCGACCGAAGACCACGCCATCGATCACCGTCGCCACGGTCGGCTCGACGCCCGGCGAAGTGGAAATGGTGCCCACGCCGCGGATGAACAGCGAGGTGTCCTTGTTCGAGGCGCCGGTGCGGAAATTCAGGCTCGGCACCTGCTGCACGATGCTCGCCACGCTGTTGCGGTTTTCCCGCTCCAGCTGTTCGCCATCCACCACCGAAACGGCCACCGGCACCTGTTGCAGCGAGGCTTCGCGGCGGGTCGCGGTGACGGTCACGGCCTTGAGGGTCGGGCTGTCGTCTTGCGCGCCAGGCGCGGTCTCGACGGCCATCACCGGGGCCATCGGCAAGGTGCTCAGCGCGAGCACGCCGAGGCTCAGGCGTTGACGGCGAATGGCCTGGGCCAAGGGAGAAATTGCGGAGGAAAACGCGGCACGGCTGTACATGGTTCGCTACTCGAAGAATGCCCTGTCCACCGCGATCGCTGACCGCGGCGCCTGATGAAACGTCAGCGCAGGGTCCTTGGGCATTCGCTCGTGCGAGTAGCAGACAAACCACTTTGTTAGCGCTAACATCGCCAGTATCATCGGGCGCCGAATAGATCGTCCAATACTGAAAAATTACTTTTATATGCCTTTAGGTTTTTAAGGACGTGCCTTGTGAGCGATGAAAAAAGCCCGCCACGCAAACGCCGTGGCGCCGGCCGCGTCACCTTGCAGGCGGTGGCGCGGGCCGCCGGAGTATCGGCGATCACCGTGTCGCGCTACTTCAACCAGCCGGAATCGGTCTCACCCGAGCGCCGCGAACGCATCGCCGAAGTGGTCGCCGAACTGGGCTACGTGCCCAACCTCGTGGCCGGTGGACTGGCGTCTGCGCGGGGGCGGATCGTCGCCATGGTCATCCCCAACATCTCCGGGCCGATCTTCGCCGACACCATCCAGGGTTTCAGCGACACCCTCACCCGCCACGGCTACCAGTTGCTGCTGGCGTCCAGCTACTTCTCCAGCGAGCAGGAAGAAAGCGCAGTCCGGGCGTTTCTCGGCTGGTCGCCGGCAGCGCTGGTGCTGACCAGCCACTTCCACAGCCCGGCCACGGAAAAGATGCTCGCCGAAGCGGACATCCCGCTGGTGGAAACCTGGGACTACCGGCCGGAGCGGACGCCGATCCAGATCGGCTTTTCCCATCATGAAGTCGGCGTGGTTGCCACCCGCCATCTGCACGACAAGGGCTACCGACGGATCGCCTTCGTGCAGAACAGCGCGGCGGGCGACTTCAGTGCCCTGGAGCGGCGTGATGGCTATATCGAAGCGCTCAAGCAACTGGGTGGCGAGCCGCAGGTATTCGCACCGGAGACGGACCTGGCGCCGTTCGAAGCGGGCAAGCAGGCGATGCTGTCGCTGATGGCTTCGGAGCAGCGGCCGGAAGCGATCATCTTCGCCAATGACAACCTCGCGGCGGGGGCCTTGCTGGCGGGGCAACGGGCCGGGTTCAGGATTCCCGAGGACTGCGCGGTGATGGGGTTTGGGGATTATCCGTTCGCCGCCATGCTGATGCCGGGGCTGACCACGGTGAAACCGCCGGCGTTGCAGATGGGGGTGCTGGCGGCTGAGCGGGTGTTGCAGAAATTGGGGGTTATCGAGGGGGAGGCGGAGCAGTTGAATTTGCTGGAGTGTCAGGTGATCGGCCGGGAAAGCGCTTGAGAACTATCTATTGCGGATATGCCACCAGGACTGCAACTTATCAACCACAGAAAACAAGGGCATAAAACACGCAACTATTGTCAAGCAGCATCGCTTAGTTGATATATTTACAAAAGAGATTTTTGCTTCTTTCTAAATAAGCGCCCGGGCTCGCTTTCCGACGGAAGCGCGAAGCAGTGAAGAACAGCAAACAGAAACGCAAACCAGCTTAACACAGGGTAGTCAAAGTGCAGATTCGGAAAATAGCCGACATACTTGACACAGCGCCGCACTATTATATCCAGATGAAAGATCCCAAAAGGGAAATTACAGACGACACAGAGTATGAAATACCTACCCTTAAATTTTACGCCAGAAAATTTTCGCCGCGCCCAATAAGAGACACAAATAACCAATGACGATAGAGAGACAAATACCACCGTGATCATTGTTCAGCCTCCGCCACAATCTGAATCAAGGTGAGTCTAATCATGTACACTTCAATCATGAAATTTATCATAGCCGCTTTGACCATCTCCTAAGCCTGATTCTGGGAACCCAATCTACGGGATGAGCGAAGCCATGTAGAATAAAACAGAAGAAAGATCCCCAAGCTATAACAGGATAATTTCCCTCAAAATCCGCAAAGCATTCAAAAAAGACAACGCATCCAGACTGCGCAAGCTTTAGATAAGAAAAACTCCAAAAAAAGTTATAGCACGTACACAACGCAACATAACGGCGCCTTACATCTGCGCCAGAAAATCTATCACGTAAAAAATATGCAACCAACACACTAAAAAAAGCAATAACAACGAATAGAAAAGTAATCATAGAGCCTCAAGCACCATTGCCCCACACGAGACCAGAAAATTAAAATCCAGCTACTTAGCTTCATCGGTTCTAGAGGGCATGGCTACCGCGTGCAATACAGCTGCAACCAACGCCATCGCGGCCATCAGAGGATAATCTTCATGCTGTTTGCCAAGACACTCAACCAGCACTATGCACCCTTGGTCGACAACCCTCATGTAGGTACATATGAATACAAAGTTAAACACCCCACAGAAGTAATATCGCCACGACTCATAACCGGCTCTTGAGCTCCACCTTTTAAAAAAGAAAGCACAGCATAGACTGGCTACCGTCAGAATTAAAAATCCACCAGACTCATTTATCACTCTTTAATTCTAGACATGAAAGACCTTACTAGCGTATGCAGATACCGAAGCCAATTACCTCCTCACTTACTTCCACGCGGTTTTTTTCGAAGTGGGAAAGGAACAAGCATGAACAATGGCGCAGATCAATGCCACCCAACCGACAATCGCATATTCGACCTGTGATTTATCCAGACACCCTTGAAATGCCATGCATCCACTGTCTACTATTCTTAAATAGTAGAATCCAAAAAGGCAATTAAATACTACGCATAAAAAGTACTTGCAGCCATTTAATCTCGACCCCGAAAACCACAAATTGAGTAAACGAGCAGACACAAAGCTTAAAACCGCAACAACAAAAAATTGCGAGCTACTCACACTCTGTTTCCAACACTCAGCATGAAAAATAAAAGGCTCATAATTAAACTGGCTTTTTCTTACGAAAAATCCATCGCTTAACCTCCGAGTCCACGGGAAAAGCGTAAGCGTGCAGGAATAGGCATACCAAGGCCGTCCAAAAAACAGCTGGATTCTCATTGATAAAATCTGGAACGCACCCATAAAACGAAATACATCTTTCCCGCGCGAGCTCCAAGTAGAAAAAACAAAACACTCCATTAAATACAAGGCAGCCGGCAGAGTACCTCAGTTTGAGATCCTCACCGGAAAAACAGCCTCTTAGAAAATAAGCTAGCGACACACTGCCGATTGCAACCACAAAGAACAGAAAAACCATCACTCATCTGAATCCTTATTCACACCATCATCCAGCTTATTCATCGGCGCCGGAATGCGATCTGAATCAATGTTATCCACACGCTAAAACCTCATTGGAAGTTTGTTCCGCTTTCGAAAAAAACCTCTACGTTCCCATGGCACGGGAAACGCGAATCCATGAGCGAAACCGAATCCAAGTGCTAACCATGTCAGAACCGGATAGTCCGAATCCAAATTTGGAAAACAAAAACCCTCTATTAAGCAGCCATCCATAAAAAGCCGCGAATGGAGCATAAGAAAAAAACTGTTTGGAAACATAAATACTATAGTCTTTATTTCAGAATAGTTAGCCCCGGACAATCTTCGCCCTACAAAACAAGCAGCAAAAAGGAGAAGAATCGAAAAACAAAAATACAGAAAAGTTATCATCTTTACCCCTGGCACGAATAACCATCAAGCAACTACTCCCGCCTATCATCTGACTAAGCACCGACGTGCAACACTGGAAAATTTCCACTTCACCCAATATAGAGCTAACCTACCAAGCTCACTTTAACTTCCTTCGAAATCTGATCCGAGGATTCCATTCCATGGGATGAGCCAAGCCGTGCAAGATAAAGCAGAAAAAAGACCCCCAAGCTATGATAGGATATTCTTTCTCGAAATCCGTAAAACACCCGTAAAAACTAATACACCCGTACTCAGCAAGCTTCAGATAAGAAAAACCAAAGACGAAATTATAGAAAAAGCATCCTATCGCCTGATGAGCTTTCAGATCCGGAGCAGAGAACCTAAAACGTAAATAATATGCTATCGCAACACTAGGCACCGCAATAAAAATGAACAGCAGCGTGATCATTCTTGCATGTCCTTGCACCAACACCTGCGTAAAGATGAATAAACGCTGAAAATAACGCCATCATTGTTTCTCCCATAGTGACCTCACTAGGAAGGAAACATTTTTCCACAAGACATTTCATAAGCATGGGAGTAGATATGACACGCCACCAGATTCATAACGAATAACAAAATACCTACCACTGCTTTTCTGCCCTATTAAATAGTAATCCCGCATCATCTTGAGACTTGCTAGGCCTAAACAGCTCAGAATGGCCAAATCAAGATAAATCACTCAACGCCCCTGGAAAACATTAATCCGAACTTGCCATTTTCCATGAGAACTCAATAAGCTAGAGTTGATTTTTTTTGTTCTTACGAAAAACCCATCGCCTAACCTCTGAGTTCACAGGGAAAGCGGAAGCATGCAGGAATAGACATACCAACGCCACCCAAAAAACAGCTGGGTTTTCATTGACGAAATCCGGAACGCATCCATAAAACGAAATACATTTTTCTCGTGCGAGCTCCAAGTAGAAAAAGCCAAATACCCAGTTAAAGACAAGGCAGCCGGCAGAATACCTCAGTTTGAGATCCTCACCGGAAAAGCAGCCTCTCAGAAAATAAGCTAGTGACACACTGCATATTGCAACCATAAAGAACAGAAAGACCATCACTCTTCCGAATCCTTATTCATATCATCATGCAGTTTTTTGATCGTCAAACCTGTTGCGAGAGAATCTAGAGAAAGAGCAATTTTTCCCGTCCTAGCGTAGGCGCGCTGCAAATCAGAGTCTAGATATCTAAATAATTTACGAGCGTTTCTCTTCGGCACAGGCCTCAAAAGTGATACCGCAGAGAAAGATATGTCCACAGAACCATAGGCAACATCACCTTTAACAGGATCTTTACCCATCCATCCAGCCGCACGCCGATAGACCCATCTCACCGGGCCGGTAGTGTCAGAGCGACCCGCCCATAGATTAAGGCCGTTTTCATAAATATTATTAAAGCCATGAGCTATCATGGGCAGTCCGATAATGCAACCTGCACGTGATCGACACAGATTTGCACCATCAAAAACTTGATACAATCCGGCTCTCAAACCAACAACCCCACTGCCGGTATCAAAGTGTGGCTGAAGCTCTTTGTGCAATGACTGAATTTGCTTTAATCCCTCCTCGATCGAGATCTTTGCACTCCTCACTTCCTGCAAAATCTGCCGCGCATAAAGCGTCACCTGACGATTAAACCGCGCCCGTATTCCCACATCCCTGATATGCCGAGAACTAACAATGCACGCATACTGCGTAAGATTCGCAGCACTTTGATGCAGCTCCCAGGACTCTTCCGGAAACCACTCTGGCGAAGTCGGGGACCATTTCTTCATTCGTCCAACCCCCAGAAGGCATAGCCATCGGTGCTGGCGATATGGTGGGTCCAGGTGATCTGCTCGTAGCGCAGCATGACCTGCTCGGTCGGCGCAGCATCGTTGAACACCAGTACATCGGGGATGTCGAGGCTGAGGCCGACAATCCGCGCGCCCAGGAGCTTGAGGGTGTAGTACTTCTGCTGCGTGCCATTGGCCGTGCGATAGAGATCGATCTCGCAGGACAGTTCTTCGCGGTCGGCCATGGCCTGGGCCAGCAAGGGGGAGGATTTGTCGAGGTGCTTGTGGATAAGCAGGGGGCTGTGAACTGCGCTGGAGACGTTGCTGACCGTGGTCATCTCGTGCGCCAGCGCCAGCACGAGGATCTGGTCGGTATGCCCGACCTGGCATTTGTTGCCGATCGAGTCGTGGGTGGAACACCCCGCCGAGATCAGGCCCATCTTCTTGCCGTTGATGGTCAGGTAGCTGTGGTTGGCCATGGATCGAACTCCTTTGTAGGTGGGAGTTCGCAGCCTAGGGAGGAGAAACGGCGGTGTCTGTGAGACGTTTCCGAAAGACGCTGCGGAAATTCAGCAAGCTCGCCGCGTGATCGGAAAATCACGCGGCGAGTGTCGGGCAAATCAACGCACCAGATGCAGGTACTGCAAATGCCGCTCGTACTGGTCGAGGATGTCGTTGATCACCTGCTCCTTGCTGTAGCCCATCAGGTCATAGTCCTGGCTGCCTTCGGCCAGGTGCACTTCGGCGCGGTAATAGCGGCGGTTCTTCAGCTCCTGGGTGCCGAGCCCGGCGAGGGCGAAGGACGGGGTGAAGTAGCCGCGCATCTGCACCTGGTAGAGGAACGGCTGTTCCTCGCCGTGGCCGATCTTCAGGCTGACGTTGTCGTGGCTCGGGTCTTCCTGGGTGATGACGCTCAGGCCCTTTTCCGCATAGACCTCGGTGACCTCGGCAATCGCCGGGCGCACCACGTCTTCCATGAAGCGGTACACCTCGTCCCGCGACGGGAAGTGCACCGCCTGGCTCAGGCGCTGGCGCCAGCCGTTCTTGCCGCGGCGCGAGCCGGCGGATGGCGACAGCGAGTGCATCTGCGCGATACGCCGCTGCGACTCCAGGTAGAACGCCTTGTGCAGGCCCCACATCATCGCCAGCAGGATCACCGAGAACGGCAGCGAGGTGAGCACCACCGCCGATTTCAGCGAGTCGATGCTGCCGGCGAACAGCAGGCCGCTGGTGACCAGCGCGGTCATCACGCCCCAGAACACCCGCAGCCAGTTCGGGCCGTCCTCGTCGGTGCTGCCGCCCTTGGCCGAGAGGGTCGAGAGCACCACGGTGCCGGAGTCGGCCGAGGTGACGAAGAAAACGAAGCTGATGAACACGGTGACGGCGATTACCGTCTTGCTCCACGGGTAGGTTTCCAGCAGCAGGTAGAGGGTCATCGACGGGTTGTTCACCGCCGAGTCGGCCAGGGCGGTCATGCCGTGGTCGAGCACCTGGGTCAGGGCGCTGTTGCCGAAGATCGACATCCACGCCAGGGTGAAGCCCAGCGGGATCAGCAACACGCCGAAGACGAATTCGCGAATGGTCCGGCCGCGGGAAATCCGCGCGATGAACAGGCCCACGAACGGCGCCCAGGCAATCCACCAGGCCCAGTAGAACACCGTCCAGTTGCCCAGCCAGTCGTTGGCGCCATCGTAGGCGTAGACGTCGAAACTCTTGCGCGGCAGCACGGCGAGGTAGTCGCCGAGGTTCTGGATCAGGGTGTTGAACAGGTGCTGGGTGGGCCCGGCGAACAGCACGAAAAGCAGCAGCGCGCAGGCCAGGAACAGGTTGACGTCGGACATCACCCGCACGCCCTTCTCCACCCCGGCCACCGCCACCAGCACCGCCGCGCCCATCATCAGGGCGATCAGTGCGACCTGCACCCATTGGGTGTGGGCGATGCCGAACAGGTAGTCGAGACCGGAATTGAGGTGCAACACACCGAAGCCCATGTCGGCGCCGAGGCCGAACACCGTGGCGATGATGCCGAAGCCATCCACCGCGTAGCCGATCGGCCCGTTGATGCGCTTGCCGATCAGCGGGTACAGCGCCGAGCGCAGGGCCAGCGGCAGGTTATGGCGGTAGGCGAAATAGGCCAGGGCCATGCCGACGAAGGCGAACACGCCCCAGCCGTGCAGGCCCCAGTGCAGGAACAGCACCTGCATCGCCTGGCGCCCGGCCTCCACCGTGCCGGCTTCGCCCTGGGGCGGCTGCATCAAATGGGTCAGGGGTTCGGAGACGCAGAAGAAGAACAGGGTGATGCTGATCCCGGCGGCGAACAGCATGCCGGCCCAGGACAGGTAGCTGAACTCGGGCTCGTCATGGTCGGCGCCGAGCTTGATCTTGCCGTAGCCGGACAGCGCGGTGACCACCACGAACACCAGGTACAGGGTCATGGCCAGCATGTAGTACCAGCCGACGGTATGCGCCGCCCAGTTCTGCGCGGCCAACAGCCACTCGCCAGCGGCCTGGGGGTTGGCGATGACGGTCAGGGCGAACAGCAGGATGAAACTGGCGGCGAAATAGAACACCGGGGGATTCATGCGGATCTTCGACGGGGCATTCATCGCAGAAGCACCCCGCAAGACGGAAGAGCGGTGGGGTTGAACGGGTTCAGCAAAGGCAGATCCTCCTGTTGAACACCGGCAGCGGACCAGCGTTTTAATTTGAACAAGCGTTCAAGTTAAACATGGATCAGGGATCGAGGCGACCTATAGCTGACTACTGGACTGGGAAATTTCTGGTGTTATCGAGGGCCTCATCGCTGGCAAGCCAGCTCCCACAAGGTCCGGTGCATGCAGTACCTGTGGAAGCTGGCTTGCCAGCGATAGGGCCCTCAAAGCCACGGAAAAACTACTTCTGCGCCCCCTCGTCCGACTGCAGGTTGGCCTGGGTGATATTGCTCTCCGCCGGCACGCTGCGGGTCAGCCAGACGTTACCGCCGATGGTCGAGCCCTGACCGATGGTGATCCGCCCGAGAATGGTCGCGCCGGCGTAGATCACCACGTCGTCCTCGACGATCGGGTGGCGCGGATGGCCCTTCTGCAATTTGCCGCATTCGTCCTCGGGGAAGCGCTTGGCGCCCAGGGTGACGTGCTGGTAGATGCGCACCCGCTCGCCGATGATCGCGGTTTCGCCGATCACCACGCCGGTGCCGTGGTCGATGAAGAAGCTCTTGCCGATCTGCGCGCCCGGGTGGATGTCGATGCCGGTGATCGAATGCGCCAGCTCGGAACTGATCCGCGCCAGCAACGGCAGCCCGGCGCGATACAGGTGGTGGGCCAGGCGGTGATGGATGATCGCCAGCACGCCGGGATAGCACAGCAGCACTTCATCGACACTGCGCGCTGCCGGGTCGCCGTTGAAGGCGGCCAGCACGTCGGTATCCAGCAGCACGCGCATGGCCGGCAGGGCCGCGGCAAACTCCTGGATCAGGCGCAGCGCTGTGGCGTCGACATCGGCGTCGTCCTGCTTGCCATGACGGGCGGCGTAGCGCAGTTCCAGGCGGGCCTGGGCCAGCAGCGCGGTCAGGGCCGAGTCGAGGGTGTGGCCGACGTAGAAGTCTTCGCTTTCCTCGCGCAGGTCCACCGGACCGAGGCGCATGGGGAACAGCGCGCCACAGAGTTGTTCGAGGATGTGCTTCACCGCCTCGCGCGATGGCAGCTCGCGCCCGCCCTGTTCGCCGCTGCTGCGACCATTGCGGGTGCGCCACTCATCTCGGGCCGAGCGTAGCTGGCCGACGATGGAATTCAATTGCCAATACCCGGATTGCGCGTTGTCGCTCACGGTGGTTTCTCCTGCTCGGCGGCGTGGGACTGGTAGGGGAATGCCGCTCTCTTGGTTCAGCACTCTACGTCATGGGCGGGGGGTGGAAAAAACACCCTGTTATGACGGTTGGCTATATGGGCGGCATAAGCAGGAATACCGGGGTGGCACCAATCGCTGGCAAGCCAGCTCCCACAAGGTCCGGTGGATGCAGTACCTGTGGGAGCTGGCTTGCCAGCGATGAGCATGGGTATCTACATATCTCTGCCATGCCCAACGCGGACCTTGTGGGAGCGGCTGTTAGCCGGGACGCCGGACCGCGCGATCGGCGGCGAAGCCGTCGCAAAACCTGAGTCCCAGGTCTGACTGACACACCGAGTGCACAGGTTTTATGGCCGCTTTGCGGCCAATCGCGGCTAACAGCCGCTCCCACAGGGGGTTGTGTTGTGCTTGATCGAGATGTGTAGATACCCATGCAGCGATGAGGCCGACCCGGTTGCCTGTGTCCCAATGCCTGCCTATGCTCGAATTTTCCTACAGCCGACTATCCCCATGATCGAACGACAGTTGTCCCGCTTCAATCGCCTGGAACTGCTCGCTGCGCCGACCCCGCTGGAAAAGCTCCAGCGCCTGTCGGACTGGGCCGGTCGCGACCTCTACATCAAACGCGACGACCTGACCCCACTGGCCCTCGGCGGCAACAAGCTGCGCAAGCTCGAATACCTCGCCGCCGATGCCCTGGCCAAGGGCGCCGATACCCTGGTCACTGCCGGGGCGATCCAGTCCAACCATGTGCGCCAGACCGCTGCCCTCGCCGCCCGCCTCGGCCTGGGCTGTGTGGCCCTGCTGGAAAACCCCATCGGCACCGACTCGGCCAGCTACCTGGCCAACGGCAACCGCCTGCTGCTGGACCTGTTCAATGCCAAGGTCGAGCTGGTGGACAACCTCGACAATGCCGACGAACAACTCCAGACCCTCGGCGTGCGCCTGCATGCCAGCGGGCGCAAGCCGTACCTGGTGCCCATCGGCGGCTCCAACGCCCTCGGCGCCCTGGGCTACGTGCGCGCCGGACTGGAACTGGCCGAGCAGATCGAGCACAGCGGCCAGCGCTTCGCTGGCGTGGTTCTCGCCTCCGGTAGCGCCGGGACCCACGCTGGCCTGGCGCTGGCCCTGGCCGAGCGCCTGCCGGACGTTCCGGTGATCGGCGTCACCGTGTCGCGCAGCGAAGAGGCGCAAAAGCCCAAGGTCCAGGCCCTGGCCGAGCGCACCGCCGAACTGCTAGGGGTGGCGCTGCCAAACGCGTTCAAGGTTCATCTGTGGGACGAGTACTACGCCCCACGCTACGGCGAAGCCAATGCCGGTGGCCTGGCCGCGATTCGCCTGCTGGCCAGCCAGGAGGGCGTGCTGCTCGACCCGGTGTACACCGCCAAGGCCATGGCCGGGCTGCTCGACGGCGTCGCCCGGCAGCGCTTCGACGAGGGTCCGCTGATTTTTCTGCACACGGGCGGGGCGCCAGCATTATTCGCCTACCCTGATGTCTATCAAGGCTGAGACCGGTGCCGGCTTGTAGAACTGAAAGATATAGAAGAATTCTTTTTTATTATTTTCAGGACTATTAGCCGCGCCCTTATAGTCACCACCACTTCCACAACAAGACTGGGGACAGGGCATGACGATTTCCGTTTTCACCAAACGCATTCTCGGTGTCGGCGCGGGCCTTCTGCTGGGTGCCAGCCTGCTGGGCCAGGCGGTTGCCGGCGAGCAGTTGCAGACGATCAAGGACAAGGGCGTGATCAACGTCGGCCTGGAAGGTACCTACCCGCCGTTCAGCTTCGTCGACGAGAACGGCAAGCTCACCGGCTTCGAGGTGGAGCTGTCGGAAGCCCTGGCCAAGGAGCTGGGAGTCAAGGCCAAGGTCCAGCCGACCAAGTGGGACGGCATTCTCGCCGCCCTCGAATCCAAGCGCCTGGACGTGGTGGTCAACCAGGTGACCATCTCCGATGAGCGCAAGAAGAAGTACGACTTTTCCGAGCCCTACACCATCTCGGGTATCCAGGCGCTGATCCTGAAGAAGAAGGCCGAGGCCCTGAAGATCAACGCCGCCGCCGACCTGGCCGGCAAGAAGGTCGGCGTCGGCCTGGGCACCAACTACGAACAATGGGTGAAGCAGACCGTCCCGCAGGCTGACGTGCGCACCTACGAGGACGATCCGAGCAAGTTCGCCGACCTGCGCAACGGCCGCATCGACGCGATCCTGGTCGACCGCCTGGCCGCCCTGGAATACGCGCAAAAGGCCAAGGACACCGAGCTGGCCGGCGCCGCCTTCTCCCGCCTTGAGTCCGGGATTGCCCTGCGCAAGGGCGAGCCGGAACTGCTCGACGCGATCAACAAGGCCCTGGACAAGCTGCGCGCCGACGGCACGCTGGCCAAGCTGTCGGAGAAATACTTCGGTGCTGATGTAACCAAATGATCGCCGAAAGCCTGCAACTGGTTGCCGATTCCACGCCCTTCCTGCTGAAGGGCGCTGGCTACACCGTGCTGCTCAGCGTCGGCGGCATGTTCTTCGGCCTGGTCCTGGGCTTTGCCCTGGCCCTCATGCGCCTGTCCAAGCGGCGCCTGCTGGACTGGCCGGCACGCATCTACGTGTCGTTCTTCCGCGGCACGCCGCTGCTGGTGCAGTTGTTCGTGATCTACTTCGGCCTGCCGCAGATCGGTATCGAGCTCGATCCGATCCCGGCATCGCTGATCGGCCTGTCGCTGAACATGGCCGCCTACATCTGCGAGATCCTCCGCGCAGCGATTTCCTCCATCGACCGCGGCCAATGGGAAGCCGCCGCCAGCATCGGCATGACCCGCACCCAGGCGATGCGCCGGGCGATCCTGCCGCAGGCCTTGCGCACCGCATTGCCGCCGTTGGGCAACAGCTTCATCTCGCTGGTCAAGGACACCGCCCTGGCGGCGACCATCCAGGTTCCCGAGCTGTTCCGCCAGGCGCAGTTGATCACCGCGCGAACCTTCGAAGTCTTCACCATGTACCTGGCCGTGGCAGTGATCTACTGGATCCTGTGCAGCGTCCTGGCGCACTTCCAGCACCGCATGGAAACCCGGGTCAACCGGCATGACCAGGAGCCGCAGCGATGATCCGGGTGGAAAAGCTCAACAAGCAGTTCAACGGCCACCCCGTGCTCAAGGACATCGACCTGACCGTCGAGCCCGGCGAGGTGATCGCCATCATCGGCCCCAGCGGCTCGGGCAAGACCACCTTCCTGCGTTGCTTGAACCTGCTGGAAACCCCGGACAGCGGCCTGATCCAGGTCGGCGAGGTGGAGATCGATGCCGGCAAGCCGCTGAACCAGCAAGGCAACCTGATCCGCCGCCTGCGCCAGCAGGTCGGTTTCGTGTTTCAGAACTTCAACCTGTTCCCTCATCGCACGGCGCTGGAAAACGTCATCGAAGGCCCCGTGGTGGTGAAGAAGACCGCGCGCGACCAGGCGGAGAAACTCGGCCGAGCATTGCTGGCCAAGGTCGGCCTGGCCGGCAAGGAAGACGCCTACCCCCGGCGCCTGTCCGGTGGTCAGCAACAGCGGGTGGCAATCGCCCGGGCGCTGGCGATGGAGCCGCAGGTGATCCTCTTCGACGAACCCACCTCGGCCCTCGACCCGGAGCTGGTCGGCGAAGTACTGGCAACCATCCGCGATCTCGCCCGGGAAAAACGCACCATGATCATCGTCACCCACGAGATGAGCTTCGCCCGTGACGTGGCCAACCGGGTGATCTTCTTCGACAAGGGGGTGATCGTCGAACAGGGCGAGGCCAAGGCGCTGTTCGCCAACCCGCAGCAGGAGCGGACCCGGCAGTTCCTCGGCAAGATCCTCGGCGCCAGTTGAGCCCTGCAGCAGGGAAGCACTTCAGGCACAATCGCAATATTGATTCGCATTACTGCGCATCGATTTCGAAACCCGCCTGCAAGAAGGATCTCTATGAAGTGGCTCGTTTCACGCCCGGCGCACTGGCTGGGCCTGCTGTTCTGCCTGTTTACCCTCAACCTGGCCCAGGCCGCGGAGGACGGGCGCGACCGCTCCGTCACCGTGGAAAAGGATGCCCGCCATTACCGCGTCGAAGCGGATGGCAGCTACGACCTGCGCCATGAGCTGGTCTTCCATATCGAGGAAGACCGCGCGATCAAGACCACCGCCCAGCAATCGCTGCCCTACAACCGCACCCTGGAAAGCCTCGAAGTGGTCGAGGCGTATACCGAGAAGCCCGACGGGCGCAAGGTCCAGGTCAGCGCCGAGCAGATCAAGGAGCAACAGCAGCAGGCTTCGGCCGATGCGCCGATGTTCCTCGACAGCTTGGTCAAGGTGGTGATCTTCCCCGAGGTCGCCGTGGGCGACCGCCTGGTGCTGACCTACAAGCGCCATCGCAGTACCGCGCTGTTCCCCGGCCAGTTCGAGGACACGGTGTTCCCCTACATCTACCCGGTGAAGCAGATGAGCGTGGTCTATGACCTGCCCGCGACCCTGCCGCTGCAGGCCGATGCCCACGACTTCAAGCCGTCCAGCCCGCAAGCGGCAAGCGGTCGCAAGCTGTGGCGCTGGGACTACCAGCACGACGCACAGCCGCGCATGGAAATGGGTTCGGTGTCCTACTCGGACTACGGTCAGTACCTGGCGGTCTCGACCTTTGCCGACTACGCAGCGTTCGCCAAGGCCTATGCGGCGCGCTCACAGTTCGAAGTGACCCCGGCCATCGCCGAGCTGGCCAAATCCCTGACCGCTTCCGTCAGCGAACCTCGGGCCAAGGCC
The DNA here is from genome assembly GCF_057808595.1 of Pseudomonas sp. FG98. Classification (NCBI taxonomy): domain Bacteria; kingdom Pseudomonadati; phylum Pseudomonadota; class Gammaproteobacteria; order Pseudomonadales; family Pseudomonadaceae; genus Pseudomonas; species Pseudomonas sp. FG98. Next base: position 108,323 of record NZ_JBMDIJ010000001.1, read on the forward strand.
CTGGTGCTGAGCGACTGGGTGCGCAAGAACGTGCGCTTCGTCGCCGTCTATATCGGCGCAGGCGGGGTGGTGCCGCATGCCGCCGACACCGTGCTGAGCAATCGCTACGGCGACTGCAAGGACCATGTCGCGCTGCTTGGTGCCTTGCTCGCCGCCGTGGATATCCACAGCACCCCGGCGCTGATCAACCTGGGCAACGCCTACCAGTTGCCCAAGGTGCCGACCCTCGGCGTGATCAACCACGCCATCACCTACATCCCCGAACTCGACCTCTATCTCGACCCGACCATGAAGGGCATCGCCGCCGGCTTCCTGCCGCTGCCGGACATGGACAAGCCGGTGGTCCTGGTCGGCCCGGGCACCCTCGCCCGCACGCCGAAAACCCAGCTCAGCTCGGTGAAGAGCCGCACCACCTTCAGCATCAGCGACAGCGGCGAGGCGGATTTCAGCAATGATTCGACCATCGAGGGCTGGGGCGCCGAACTGAACCGCTACGGCCTGCGCAACATGGCGCCGGGCGAGCGCGACATGCTGGTGCAACGCATCCTCAGCAGCTACGGCCACTCCGGCATCGGCCGGGTCGAGGGCAAGAAGCTGGACAAGCAGGGCCACGGGTTCCAGATGCAGATCAGCGGCCACCTGCGCAACCTGGTCAACCTGCCCGGGCCGATCGGCGTGCCGACCCTGAGCAGCTTCGCCGGCGGCATTGCGCAGAACGCCCAGGGCTTTATCAGCGAGAAGGAGCGCAAGCAGCCGTTCCTGTGCGTCTCCAGCCTGAGCGAGGAAGAAGCGCGCTTCGACTTCCCGGCGCAGGTGCAGATCATTGCCGTGCCCAAGCCGGTGGTGCTGAAAGCCAGCAACCTCGATTACCGCGCCGACTACCGCCGCGAAGGCAACAGCGTGGTGGTGACCCGGCGCATGGACTTCCGCAACGACGGCTCGACCTGCACACCGGAGCAACTGCGGGTGCTGATGCCGACCGTCGAGGCGCTGATCCGTGATCTGAACAGCCAGGTGATCGTGCAGCAGAGCTGAAAACATGGGGCTGCTTTGCAGCCCTTCGCGAGCGAGCTCGCTCCCACGACAAGCAGTCCATCCGGGACCATCGTGAGAGCGAGCTTGCTCGCGAAGGGCCGCAAAGCGGCCCCAACCAGCACCATGACGTTTTTCAATCGCTTCAATGCCGCAATCCGCCTTGCCCGATTGCCCGCCGTGCACGATTCTTGAGGGTATCTGCCGTTACAACAACCACCCCCCATGCAGAGGGTCCGCAATGAAGACCGTGGCACAGCTATTGAAGTTGAAGTCGCAGCACACGCATCAGGTGTACACCATCGCCCCGCACCAGACGGTGCTCGAAGCCCTGATGGTCATGGCCGAGAAGAACGTCGGCGCCCTGCCGGTGGTCAAGGACGGTCAGGTGGTGGGGATCGTCAGCGAGCGTGACTACGCGCGCAAGATGGTGCTCAAGGGGCGTTCGTCGGTGGGTACCGAGGTGCGCGAGATCATGAGCTCGCCGGTGATCACCGTGGACTCGCACCAGAACGTCGAGACCTGCATGAGCATGATGACCAACAGTCACCTGCGCCACCTGCCGGTGGTGGAGGACGGCAAACTGCTCGGCCTGCTGTCGATCGGCGACCTGGTCAAGGAAGCCATCGCCGAGCAGGCCGATCTGATTCGCCAGCTGGAAGGCTATATCCGCGGCGAGTGACGCCTAGCGGTATTCGCCTTCCAGTTCGTCCAGTTGATGATCGAAACTGCGCAACCGCGCCGACCAGGTGTACACCAGCACCTCGAGGTCGCGGTTGAGCACCGCCGCACCGCGCCGCGAGCTTTGCTGCGAATCGCACAGGTCCAACTGATAGCGCTCGCGGGCCATGGCCGTGGCCACGCTGGACAGCTCGCGGGCGTTGTTCAGCCAGTGGCGGTGGCGGTCGTGGGTTTCCTGGTCGAGCTCCTGGCACTGCGTCTTGAGCGCTTCCAGGCTGCGTTCCAGCGGCGTGCCTTCAAGCTCGCCCATGACTTCCTGGAAGGTGCGTCCTGGTTGCCAGTAACTGCCCCAGAAATAACGGTCGAACACGGTTTCCACGCGGCGCAGGGCAACCTTGGTATTCCAGATGGCGACCAGCGTGCGTCCTTGCTCCAGCTGGCGCCGTCGCGTCTTCAGCAGTTGCCAGCGAATCCACGCCAGCGCGCTGAGGGCGAGGGCCGCGATCAGGCCGGCGGCTCCGTAAAGGAACAGGCGGGCCTGATCGAGCTGGTGAACTTCCCTGACCCCGTAGAAATAACCGGCGGTCAGCAGGCCCAGGGCTGTCACGGCAGCCCAGAAGCCAACGGCGTAGGGGTCTTTCATTGGCGCTGTCCCCTTGTTGTTTTTTTCTGAGCATAGCAACGCCACTGACGCTCATAGGGTGCCGCTCAGCGTTTATTTCTAAGGGCCTCGTTGAGCTGGTCGACCATCACGATCCAATCGGAATCCTCGATGAACTGGTCCTTGAGAAAGGCGCGCTGGGCATCGGTCCAGAACGGCGCATCGACCAGCTTCACCTCGTTCTTCAGCGGGGAATGGCTGGTGATGAATTGATCGATACCCTTGGGGTCGTCGGGCAGGCCGAGCTGTTTGAACAGCTCGTGGAACTTGTGGTTGGTCAATTCCATGGGGGCACTCCTTTAGGCTGGGATTCAAAGGGATTGATTGCCTTGGGGAGTGAAAGTTTAGGTCAGGTATTTTTCTGGTGTTTCTAAAGGACTCATCGCTGGCAAGCCAGCTCCCACAAGGTTCGGCGCATGTAGTACCTGTGGGAGCTGGCTTGCCAGCGATTAGGCCCTACCAGCCACCACCCAGGGCCAGGAACAACCCGATCTGCCCCATCGCCACCTGGGTATTGGCCGTCGCCAACTGGGCGCGCATGTCGGTGTAGGTGCGGGTCGCTTCCAGATCGGCGAGGAACGACGCCCGCCCGGCCTGGTAGAACCTGTGGGTCTGGTCCGCCGCCAGCTTCGCCGAGCGCTCGGCCTCCTCCAGTGCATCACGCCGGTCCAGCAAGGCGCTGTACTGGGACAGGCTGGTCTGAGTCTCGCGGATGGCGTTGAGCACCACTCCATCGAAATTGGCCAGCGCCGCCTGGGTGCTGGCCTCGGCCTCGCGGATCCGCGCCCGCGAGCCATTGGTCGGCACGGTCCAGGTCAACAGCGGGCCGAAGCCCCAGCGGTTGGTCGCCGGTTTGCCGAGGTTTTCCAGGATGCCGATGGTCCCCACCTGCGCACCGATGCTGATGTCCGGATACAACTGGCCGGTGGCGACGCCGATGGTCGCGGTGGCGGCGGCCAGTTGCCGTTCGGCACGGCGCACATCCGGTCGGCGCTTGAGCAGCGCAGCGCCATCGCCTACCGGAATCAACTGGGCGATATGCGGCAGCTCGGCACAATCGGCGGTACCGGCCGGCAACTGGTCAACCGGTTTGGCCAGCAGCATCGACAAGGTATACAGCCCCGCGTCCCGCGCCGCCTGGTAGCGCGGCAGTTCGGCGCGCAGCGATTTGAAGCGGGTCTCGGTGCGGGTCACCTGGGTTTCATCGCCACGCCCGGCATCGCGCAGGCGTCGGGTCAGGCTGACGCTCTGGTCCTGCAGGTCCAGCGACTCGTGGGCGATGTGGTATTCCTCGTTGGCCGCACACACCTGGGTGTAGGCCCGCACCACGTCGGCGACCACGGTGATCCGCGCGGTATCCGCCGCCGCCTGAACCGCGTCGGCATTGGCCTGGGCCGCCTCGACGCCGCGCTTGAGGGTGCCCCACAGGTCGAACTGGTAGGACGCACTGATGATCGCCTCGCCGATGTTCGCCACCGGCACCTTGTCCGCCAGCAGGAAGGCTTCGCCGGACTCCTGCAAGCGTTGCGCCCCAAGCTTGACCCCACCATTGAAACCACCCTGCGCCTCGGCCTCTTCGACCTGGGCCCGGGCACGGGCGATATTGGCCGCAGCCACGCGCAATTCGCTGTTGGCCGCCAGTGCCTGGCTGACCAGGGCATCCAGGCGATCATCGCGGTACAACCGCCACCAGTCCGCCGGCACCGGCGCCGACACCACGCTGTCGGCGTCGGCACGCAATTGCCCTTGCAGGTCCGCACGATTGAACGCGGCCTTTTCCGGCAGGTGATAATCCGGCCCGACCATCTGGCAGGCCGACAGCGTCAGAGCCAGGCCCAGCAGCGACAGCCTTTTCATTGCTTGGCGTCCTCGATGATCGACACCGTGGCGGTACGCCCGGCGATCAGGCGGAAGTCCGCCGGCACTTCGTCGAAGACGATACGCACCGGAATCCGCTGGGCCAGGCGCACCCAGCTGAACGCCGGGTTGACGTTGGGCAGCAGGTTGGCGCCGGCGCTGCGGTCACGGTCCTCGATGCCGGCGACGATGCTCTGCACATGGCCGCGCAGGCGAGTGTTGTCACCCATCACGCGAATATCCACGGCCTGGCCGACATGGATGCCGGACAGCTTGGTTTCCTCGAAATAGCCCTCGACGTGGTACGACTCGCTGTCCACCAGCGCCAGCACCGGGCGTCCGGCGCTGACGAACTCGTGGGCGCGCGGCGTGCGGTCGTTGAGGTAACCGTTGACCGGGCTGCGTACCACCGAGCGATCGAGGTTGAGCTGCGCCGCGTCCACCGCCACCTGGGCTTCGTCCAGCGCCGACTGGGCGCGGGCCTGGCGCGACTGGCTCTCTTCCAGTTGCTCGGCGGCAACCAGGTTGCCCAGGCCCTTGTTGCGCTTGGCCTCGCGTTGCGCCTGGGCCAGGGTTTCCTTGCGCTCGGCCAGGGTCGCCTGGGCCTGGCGCAGGGCCAGGCGGAAGCGGTCCTGGTCGATGGTGAAGAGCACGTCGCCGCGCTTGATCGGCTGGTTGTCGCGCACCGCGACCTCCTGGATCAGGCCGGAAACGTCCGGGGCGATCTGGATCACGTCGGCGCGGATATGCCCGTCGCGGGTCCAGGGGGCGAACATGTAGTACAGGACCATCTGCCAGACCAGCACGGTCGCCAGGGTCACTACCAGCAGCGTCAGGACCACGCGGCCCAGGGTCAACAAAGGTTTTTTCATGGCAGCATCAGGCTTCGGCAAAAGTGGTCGACCGTGCCCAGCAGCACGGCGTAGAGCGCAACGTTGAACAACGCCCGGTGCCAGACCAGGCGGTAGAAATGCAGGCGGTTGAGCACTGCGTGGATGCCAAGGAACAGCAGGTAGCTGGCCAGCATCATCACCAGCAGCGTGGGCAGGAATACCCCGCTGATATCCAGTTCACCGATCACAGCGGGGCTCCGTCGAGACCATAGGGCAGTTGCGATTGAGGATCGGCCGGCTCCAGCACCACTTCGACCCCGGGCAGCAGCGCCAGGCGCAGGCCGCTGAGGGCGTGAAGCAGGTGCAGGCGGGCTTCGGCGCAGCCTTCCATGGCTTCGAGGTTAAGGGCGCGGCGGGCCTTTTCCATGTTGCCCAGCAGGGCTGGCGGCGCATGCAGGCGCTCGCCGGCATCGAGGCAGGCCTGGAAATGCGCGCCGACCTCGTCGATCACCTTTTCCAGCGCCGCACGCGGTGCCGGGGTGGCCCGTGGCAGATAGGCGAGCAGGTCCAGCAGGTTCAGGCCGACGCGCAGGTCGCGCAGCGCGCTGCCGCTGTCCTGGCCGGTCTGGCTCAGGCGTGGCAGGTGCTGCATCAGGCGGTCGAGCATCTGCACGCCGAGGCGGCGGTGCTCGGCCAGGGTCGCCGGCCGGGTCATGCCGACGATGTCGCGCCAACTGAAGCGGGTCAGGCGGCGGGCCGCCAGTTCGACGCCGAACGGGCGCATCACCAGGGTCCAGATAAAGGCGAAGAGCAGCCCGACCGGGCCGGCGATATTGGCGTTCACGAACGCCAGGAAGTCCGCGTCGTAGGCGCCCTGGATGCTGATGAACGAAGCGGTGTTGACGATGGTCAGCAGCGTACCGAGGTAGAACTGCGGCTGCACGGTCAGGGTGCCGACGCAGATGAACGGCACGGCGAAGGCCAGCACCAGCATCGGGAAGTCATGCAGGTTGGGCAGCACCAGGAACAGGTACAGGCTGGCGAACACCACCGACAGCGTGGTCCAGAAGAAGAACCGGTAGATCTGCGGCGCCGGGTCGTCCATGGCGGCGAAGAAGCTGCACGCCACCGCCGCGAGGATCACCGCACTGGCACCGTCGGCCCAGCCGAGCAGGATCCACAGGCCGGTGGCCACGGCAATCGCCGAGAAGGTGGAGAACACCGAATAGAGCATCAGCCCGCGGTCGAGAAACGGCGTCAGCCGGCCCAGGCGCCAGTGCCGGTAGACCGCGCGCCAGGGCGACAGGTCTTCGTTGGCGATGGCGTGCTTGAGGCTGCAGCAGTCCTGCCACAGGTCGATCCATTCGCCGAGGCGATAGAGCGCGTTGGACAGCAGCAGGCCGGGGCGCTGGTCGAGTTCGGCGACGCTGGGCTGCAGGCGTTCGAGCTTGTCGCGCAGCGCCGACCAGCGCGCTACCGAGGCGTCGGTCGCGGTGCTCTTCAGCCATTCGCGGGCCTCCTCCAGCAGCGGCTTGAGCTGCGCGGCCTGCTCCGGCGCGCGGCCTTCGAGGGCGAGCAAGGCGTCGTCGAGGGCATCGATCACCGGCAGCAGGTGGATCATGCGGCCGCGCAACTCGCGGGCGTTCTTCACCGTCTGCGGGCGGGCGCCTTCGTGGGACAGCTGGCCGATCATCATTTCCAGGGTGTTGAAGGTCGCCACCATCGAGCCGCGCAGGCTACCCACGCTATCGGCGGCGACGTTACGGGCAAGGAAGGTATCGCAGTAGCTGATCGCCCCGGCGAACCAGTTGCCGGTGGCGCCGACGAACACCGGGGTCAGCCGTCGCGGCCAGAACACCGCACCGACCACCGCCGCGCAGACGATACCCAGGCAGATCTCCTGAGCCCGGGACGAGGCGATATCGAACACGGCCAGCGGGTTGTCGACCACCGGCAGGGCGATCATCGGCAAGGTGTAGCCAGCCAGCATCAGGGTGTAGCTGTTGGCAGTGCGCAGGTGCAGGGAAAGGAACAGGAGGGTCGCGGTCCACAGCGCCACGGCCAGGGTCAGCAGCACCGGCGCCTGGACCAGCAACGGCACCAGCAGTACGGCGCCGGCAGCGCCGAGCAAGGTGCCCACGGCGCGGTACAGGGCCTTGGAGCTGGTCGGGCCGACGAAGGGGCTGGAGACGATATAGACGGTCGCCATCGCCCAATACGGCCGCGGCAGTTGCAGAAGCAGGGCGATGTACAGGGCGATCATCGACGCGGCGAAGGTGCGCACGCCGTAGAACCAGTCCCGGGCGGGCGGCATCGAGCTGAAGAAGTGCTTCACAGGGGCAGGCCCGGCGAACGCTGCGCCGCCTCTTCGAAGGCCTTGACCACGCGCAGGGCGGCTTCCAGGTCGGCGGCGGGAATGTCCTTGAGCACATCGCGGCGCAGGCGCACCAGCTCACCTTCGATGGCTTCGGCCAGCTCGCGGCCCTTGTCGGTCAGGGACAGCGCCTTGGCCCGGCGGTCGCCCGGGTCTTCGCAGCGACAGACATAGCCGGCGTTGCACAGCTGGTCGAGCAGGCGCACCAGCGACGGGCTCTCCACCCCTACCGCCTGGGCCACCGCGACCTGATGCACGCCATCGCCAAGGCGCAGGATCATCAACAGCGGCACGGCGCAGGCTTCGCTGATGCCGAAGCGCGCCAGGGTGGTCTGACAGATGCGCCGCCAGCTGCGGCTGGCCATGACCATGCCGCTGCTGGTGTTCAATTGCAGTGCGTCGAGCTTCATGGGGATCGTTGCTTGCCATATTCATAGTTTGCTAACTATCAATATACGCCGACCCTTGGGGGGAGCGTCAATAGCCGTCCGGGAGATGGTTCTGGCTAAAGGCTTCTTTGTTCATGCCGGCCTCATCGCTGGCAACGCCAGCTCCCACAGGTTTTGCGGTGTACGCGGACCTTGTGGGAGCCGGCGTTGCCGGCGATGAGGCCCGCGCGTGCGGCGCTGCTTTCAGGGACGCAACTGATCCTCGACCTTCATCGCCAGCGCCAGCGGGCTACCCAGGCCGATCGCCTGGTCGCGCCAGAACAGATAGCGCAGTTCATTCCCGCCCGACTGGAAATGCAGGGCCAGCTCCTCCGCCGCCTGCATTACCCCGGCCACGGCGGCCAGCTCCAGCCAGTAGATCCCGGCGCGGCTGTCCGCCGGCACCTGGTGCCCATGCAGCAAGCGATAGCCCGCCTCGAAGCGGCAGCGTGCATCGCCGCGCTGGGCGCCCCGCAGGAACCACTCATAGGCCTGTTGCGGGTCCACCTGCCACGGGTTGGGTTCGCTGTCGCTATCGCAGACTTCCTCTTCGTACAGATCCCCCAGCGCCGCCGCAGCCTCCGCCAGCCCTGCCTCGAAGGCGTGCCGGTAGTACTCCGCCGCACTGGCATACGCGATCGCCACGCCCTTGCCGAAGTAGTACTGCTGCCCGAGGTTGAACCAGGCCACGGCACTGCCCTGCAACGCCGCCATGCGCAGCAGGTGCCCGGCCAGTACCGGATCGGCGCGCCAGTAGCGGCCATTCAGCCAGATCCAGCCGAGGTCGTTGAGGGCCGTCACGCTGCCACTCAGCGCCTGGTCACGCAGGTCGGCGTAGACCGCCTGCAAATCCGGCGCCTCGTCCAGCAGGCTGACCAGGCTGAAGCGCTCCCCCAGCGCCGCGCGCTGCGTCGGCATGCCTACGCCACTGTACAAACGCCGCATATGCACACGGCCGGGCGCGAGCACGACACGCTCCGGCAACAGGCGCCCGAGCAGAGAATAGATATTGCTGGCAGCTGACATGTTCATCCTCATGGAACCGCCCTCCTTCTTGGCTTCCTTCTGGGCGTCGAGGGGTGATTCTGCGCAGCGTCACGACAAAACCTGTCGCGAACACGTTCGTCGGGGCAATTCAACGATTCGTCCCTTGGGTGACTGAACTAATGGCAGAATGCCATATCTTATGGGCGACTCATTGCTATCGCCGCAAGCCTAGACAAGGACCCACCGTTTTGCCCTCCGCCACCACCCGCGCCACCCTCAGTCGTCAATGGGAACTGCTGCGCCAGCTGCCCAACCGCTCGCCCGGCATTACCAGCGCGGAGCTGGTCGGCCGCCTCAAGGACGCCGGTTTCACCATCAGCAAGCGCAGCATCGAGCGCGACCTCAACGAGCTGTCGCTGATCTTTCCCCTCGAACGCAACGACCGCAGCATTCCCTTCGGTTGGTATTGGGCAACGAATGCCTGCATAGAGTTGCGTGGCTTGAGCGTGAGCGAGGCCCTGAGCCTGGCCCTGGTGGAAGAAGCGGTACGCCCGCTGCTGCCCGGCAGCATGCTCAAGGGCCTGGACGCACGTTTCGCCCATGCCCGGCAGAAGCTGGAAACCCTGTCGGCGGAGAACAAGGCGGCGCGCTGGCTGGACAAGGTCGCCAGCGTGCGCCCGGAAATGAACATGCGCGCCCCCGAGGTCTCCGACAGCATCCTCGAAACCGTGCAGAAAGCGCTGCTCGAAGAGCATCAGTTGCAGAGCCTGTACTACTCGGCGCACAACGATCGCACCGTCGAGCTGACCCTCAATCCGCTGGCCCTGATCCAGCGTGGCCAGGTCGCCTACCTGATCGCCACGGCGCAGCCCTACGCCGATATCCGCCAGTTCGCCGTGCACCGTTTCCGCCAATTGACCGTGCTGGACAGCCCGGCCCTGGGGCTGGACGACTTCGACCTGCAGGCCTACCTGCGCAGCGATGCCCTGCAATTCGGCAGTGCCGAGAAGATCGAGCTGCAAGCCTGGATCAGTGACAACCTGGCCCGGCGCATGCGCGAAACGCCGTTGTCGCCGGACATGCAACTCACCGACCTGGACCACGGCCACCGCCTGCAAGCCACCGTCAGCAACAGCTGGAGCCTGCGCTGGTGGCTGCTGAGCCAGGGCGACGAACTGGTGGTGGAACAGCCGCCGGCGTTGCGTCAGTTGATCTCCACGACCTTGAGCAACGCGGCGGCGGCTTACCAGGAAGACTGATTCAGCGCTGCATGCCCCAGCGCCGCACGGTCACCCGCTCCAGCACGTTGAACACCAGGCTCTCCACCAGCAGGCCGATCAGGATCACCACCGCCAGGCCGGCAAAGACCTTGTCGGTGTACAGCTCGTTACGGTTCTGGAAGATGTACCAGCCCAGCCCGCCCTTGCCGCTGGTGGCGCCGAATACCAGCTCGGCGGCGATCAGCGTGCGCCAGGCGAAGGCCCAGCCGATCTTCAGCCCGGACAGGATCGACGGCAGCGCCGCCGGCACCAGGATGTGCAGGACCAGGCGCAGCCCACGCAGGCCGTAGTTGCGCCCGGCCATGCGCAGGGTTTCGTTGACCCCGAGAAAGCCGGCGTAGGTGTTCAGCGCCAGGGCCCACAGCACCGAATGCACCAGCACGAAGATCAGGCTGTTCTCGCCCAGGCCGAACCACAGCAGCGCCAGCGGTAGCAGAGCGATCGCCGGCAGCGGGTTGAACATCGAGGTCAGGGTGTCGAGCAGGTCGCGGCCGATTTGCGTCGACACCGCCAGGCTGGTCAGGCCGAAGGCCAGCAGGATGCCCAGCGCGTAGCCCTTGAGCAGCACCACCAGCGATACGCCGACCTTCTCCAGCAGTTCGCCGCTGAGCAGGCCGTCGTACAGCGCCGTGGCGGTTTGCAGGAAGGTCGGCAGCAACAGGTCGTTGCCCTGGTAGCGCGCAGCGGCTTCCCAGAGGATCGCCAGCACAACGAGGATCACGCTCTTGCGCAGCCAGCTGTGCTGCCACAGGCGCTGGAGCAGCGGCAGTTCACGCTCCAGGGCGACGCCGTCCCAGGGCTTGAGGTCGATTTCGTACTCCTGGCGCGGGGTGGATGGTGTGGTCATGAACGGCTCCCGGTCAGTAGGCGATACGGATATCGGTGAAATCCAGCGCGGCCTCGTCAGCCGGCGCCTGGCCGTCTTCGAACAGCAGGCTGTGGATACGCCGGGCACTGGCCTGGAAGTCGGCGCCGCCGAGGCTGTGCAGGTCGTACTGGTGGCTGTGGATCTCGGCACGCACCCGGCCCGGGTGTGGCGACAGCAGCAGGATGCGATTGCCCACCACCAGCGCCTCCTCGATGGAGTGGGTGACGAACAGCAGGGTGAAGCGCACCTCTTCCCACAGCGCCAGCAGCTCTTCCTGCATCTTGCGCCGGGTCAGGGCGTCGAGGGCGGCGAAGGGCTCGTCCATCAGCAGGATCTTCGGCTGCATGGCCAGGGCCCGGGCGATCGACACCCGTGCCTTCATGCCGCCAGAGAGGGTGTGCGGATAGGCGTCGGCAAAGGCGGCCAGACCGACCTTCTCCAGGTACTCCAGGGCCCGCTGTTCGGCCTCGGCACGCTTGAGGGTGCCGGACACCAGCAGCGGGAACATGACGTTCTGCTTCACCGTCTTCCACGGCGGCAACTGGTCGAACTCCTGGAACACCACGATGCGGTCCGGGCCCGGGCCGTTGACCGCCTGGCCTTGCAGGCGGATGGCGCCTTCGCTCGGCTGGATGAAACCGCCGACCGCCTTGAGCAAGGTCGACTTGCCACAACCGGACGGCCCGAGGAGGACGAAGCGATCCCCCTTGTCCACTTCGAAACTGACCTGGTGGGTGGCCCGCACCACGCGCTGCGCGGTGCGGTATTCCAGGCTGAGGTTATCCACCTGCAACAGCGGTGGCGTTGCGACAGGGCTCAGCTTGCTGGCCGTGTGGCCTTGCAGTTGGGCGGTCATGACATCAGCTCCCCTGCAGCGGCTTTTCATCCTGGAAGAAGTAGTCCTTCCACGATTCCGGCTTGTGCTTGATGGCGCCGACCCGGTAGAGGAAATCGGCCAGCTTGTAGGTGTTCTTCGGGGTGACGGTGAACTCGTACTTGGGGTTGTCGATGATCTTCAGCAGCTCGTCGCGGCTGATCTTGGCCTTGGTCACGCGAATGTAGGTGTCGGCTGCGGCGGCCTTGTCGTTCTGGGCGAAGTCCGCCGCCTCGGCCAGGGCCTCGACGAAGGCCTTGTAGGTCTTGGGGTTGTCCTTGCGGAATTTCTCGGTGGTGAACAGCACGGTCGGCGAGTTGGGGCCGAGCAGCTCGTAGGTGTCGAGGACCACGTGCACGTCCTTGTTGGCCAGCGCCTGCTCCTGGAACGGCGGGTTGGAGAAGTGGCCATTGAGCTCGGTACCGCCGGCGATCAGCGCGGCGGTGGCGTCCGGATGGGGGACGGCCAGGGTGTACTTGTCGAGGCGGTTGAAGTCCTTGTCGCCCCACTGCTGGGCAGCGGCATATTGCAGGAAGCGCGACTGCACCGAGACGCCCACCGCCGGCAGGGCGATGCGGTCCTTCTCGCTGATGTCGGCGATGGTTTTCACGTTCGGGTTGCTGCTCAGCAGGTAGTACGGGAAGTTGCCGAGGGAGGCCACGGCCTTGACGTTCTGCCGGCCGTAGGTGCGATCCCAGATGGTCAGCAGCGGGCCGACACCGGCACCGACGATGTCCACCGAGCCGGACAGCAGCGCGTCGTTGGTCGCGGCACCGCCGGACAACTGGGTCCAGTCCACCTTGATATCGATGCCCTGCTCCTTGCCGTGCTTCTCGATCAGGCCCTGGTCGCGGACGACGTTGAGCAGCAGGTAGACGATGCCGAACTGCTCGGCGATGCGGATTTCGCCCTCGGCCTGGGCCGCGGTCGGTGCCACCAGGCTACCGGCGATCAGGCTGGCGCCCAGGCCGATGCTGGCCGCGAGGCGGCTGAATGATTTGCGCATGATGAATTCCTCGACGGATCAGAACGGGGCATCGCCCTGGATGGTGGTGCGGTACAGCTTGCGACGCAGGTGCGCCGGGCAGCCGGTGGCAAGGTGGATCAGCGAGCGGTTGTCCCAGAACACCAGGTCGTGGGGCTGCCACTGATGGCGGTAGATGTTCTGCTCCAGCACGCTGTGGGCGTACAGCTCGGCGAGGATCTGCCGGCTTTCGTCGTCGGGCAGGCCGACGATGCGGGTGGTGAAGCCTTCACTGACGAACAGCGCCTTGCGCCCGTTTTCCGGGTGGGTGCGGACCACCGGGTGGATCACCTCGGCGACCTGCGCCAGTTGCTCGGCGGTCAGGGTCGGGCGCCAGTTGCCTTCGAACTTGGTCTCGCTGTAGCGCGCGGTGTAGGAATGCGCCGCCTGGCGGCCTTCGACGGCCTTGCGCAGGGCTTCAGGCAGGCCTTCCCAGGCCTTGTGCATATCGGCGAACAGAGTGTCGCCGCCTTCGCTGGGCAGCTCCTGGGCATGCAGCATCGAACCCAGGCTCGGCAGTTCCTTGTACGACAGGTCCGAGTGCCAGAATTTGCCGGCATCGCCCAGGCCGACGTTCTGGCCGTTCTCGACGATGTTGGAAACGATGAGGATTTCCGGGTGGTTGGCCAGCAGGAACTGCTTGAGCACATGGATCTGCAGCACGCCGAAGCGGCGGCTGAAAGCGATCTGTTGTTCGGGGGTGATGCGCTGGTCGCGGAAGACCAGGACATGGTGGTCGAGGTGGGCGCGATGGATCTTGGCGAAGTCCTCGCCGTTGACTGGTCGGGACAGGTCCAGACCGATGATCTCGGCGCCGACAGCGCCGTCGAAAGGCCGGATATCGAAGGATTGCTGCAGTGCGCTGTCGTTGGCCGACAAGGCGTTAGAGGCCGCTGGCATGATGTTGCTCCCACGCAGAGCGCGCACAATCGGTTGGCGCGCATCGATCAAGAAACTCACGGGTTCGCCGTGTTCGTTCGTGTTCGTGCGGCGCGCCGATTGGTCGGCGGGTACGCAGGGGACCGACTATAAAGGCATAAGAAAAATTATTTAAATACCTTTAAGAAATATGAATATGAGGTTTTTGTGGTGCTCTTCAGGGCCTCATCGCCGGCAACGCCGGCTCCCACAGGTTTCTGTGTCAGGCCTGGATCATGTGGCTGGCCTGGAACTTGTGGGAGCCGGCGTTGCCGGCGATGAGGCCCGGGAGACAGTCACCCATCCCGCCCGGTGGCCTGCAACCCCGCCAACAACAACCGCTGATACAACTCCTCCTTCAGCCCCTCCGGATTCTCCAGCCCCATCCGCGCCAACTGCGCCGGCCACTCTTCCGCCGGTGGTGCATCCAGCGCCGCCTTGCCCAGTTCCAGCACCTCGCTCAGCTTGAACTTGCTCTTCAGCCAGTTGAGCGCGCGCAACAGGTCGCGCTCCTCAGGGGTGAAATCACACCCCAGCGGATACTCCGGAAACAGCCGGCCATGCCGCTGGCGGATGGCCTTCAGGCGCTGCGGTGTGTTGTCGGTGTAACGCGGATCCAGCTGGAAATCCGCCGCCAGCTTGCCGGCCTTCTGCGCCTGGGCCTGCAAGTGCGGCTGGAAGCGCGAGTCGCTGATCGCCAGCAACCGGGCAATGACCTCGGCATCGGTCTGTCCGCGCAGGTCGGCGATGCCGTACTCGGTCACCACTACATCGCGCAGGTGCCGAGGAATGGTGCAATGCCCGTAGTCCCAGACGATGTTGGAACTCACCTCTCCGCCCGCCTCGCGCCACGAACGCAGGAGCAGGATCGAACGCGCCCCTTCCAGGGCATGGGCCTGAGCGACGAAGTTGTACTGCCCGCCGACGCCACTGAGCACCCGGCCGTCCTCCAGCTGGTCGGCCACCCCGGCGCCCATCAGGGTCATGGTGAACACCGTGTTGATGAAGCGCGCATCGCGGCGCTGCTCACGCTTGAGCGCCTCCTGGCCATACAGCTCGTTGATGAAGCTGATGGCGCTCATGTCGATGCGCCGTCGGCTCGCCAACGGCATTTCGCGTAGCCGCTGGTAGAACGCCTGCGGTCCGAGGAAGAAACCGCCGTGCACCAGCACGTCTTCTTCACCGTCCGCCGGCACTGCTCTACGGAGGATGCCCGCGTCCAGCAACACCAGCAGACCGTTGACCAGCATCTCGCTGCAGCCGTAAAGCCCCTCGGCGAAGGGTGTCACCCCGCCCTCCCGCTCTATCAGCCGGTGCCACGGCGACAGGTCGAGATCGCCGAGCAGTGCCTGATAGCCTTCGCTATCCGCCTGCCGCGCCAGCAGCGCCGCTGTCAGTGCATCGCCCATGGCGCCAATGCCGATCTGCAGGGTGCCGCCGTCGCGCACCAGGGTGCTGGCATGCACGCCGATGAAGTGGTCCTGGGTGCCGACCGGCATGTTCGGCGTAGAAAACAGCCGGGTACGCTCGGGGGCGTCGATCAGCAGGTCGAAGTCCTCGCGCCTGAGCTCGGAACTGCCGGGCATGTACGGCAATTCGGCGTGCACCTGGCCGAGCAGGAGAATGGTCTCGCCCGCCGCGCGGCGGCGCTCGATCATCGGCAGCAGGTCGAGGGTGATGTCGGGGTTGCAGCTCAGGCTCAGGTGACCCGGGCGCTCGCCATCCTCGGCGACGATCTGCGCGATCAGGTTCAGGCCCTTGGCATTGATATCGCGGGCGGCGTGGCTGTAGTTGCTGCTGACGTAGTCCTGCTGCGCCTGCGGGCTGTGCAGCAGGCTGCCGGGCTGCATGAAGAACTGTTCGACGCGGATGTTCGCCGGCAAACGACTGGCGCGCAGGTCGGCCAGGTAGTCCAGTTCGGGATAATCGGCGAACACCCGTTCGACGAAGGGTTCGAGAAAGCGTCGCTGCAGGCCATCGCCCAGGTCGGGCCGGCCCAGGGACAGCGCGGTGTAGATGGTCAGCCGCCGCTCGGGCAGCTCGCGTACCCGCGCATACAGGGCGTTGACGAACCGGTTGGGCTTGCCCAGGCCCAAAGGCAGGCCCAGGTGGATGTGGGCCGGCAGGCGCGCCAGCACCTGGTCCACCGCTGCGTCTATCGAATAACTGTGCACGCCGTCGCCTCCCCGTGAGGTCCCTTGAGTACAGCTTGGACCGGGGCACCGTGCGAATTACTGCACAACGGGCAAAAACGACGAAGCCCGCACAAGGCGGGCTTCGCTGCGGTATTCGCAGGGCTTACAGGCCGGACATCTTCTTGATGGCGCCTTTCAGGTCGTCATCCGAGCAGTCGGCGCAGGTGCCTTTTGGCGGCATGGCGTTGATGCCGGTAATGGCCTTGGCGAGGATGCCGTCCAGACCACCCTGGTGGTCGGCGCGCTCTTTCCAGGCCGCGGTGTCGCCGATCTTCGGCGCACCCAGCAGGCCGGCACCGTGGCAGGCGTTGCAGTGCTTGGCGATGATTTCATCAGGGGTCTTGGCGCCGCCACCGGCCGCGCTGGCCGCGACTTCCATGCCCTTGCATTCCTGCCCCTGGACGCAGACCTGGCCGACCGGCTCCAGTCGCTTGGCGATCTCGTCATTGGTCGTAGCCTGGGCACTGACTGCCCAAAGGGCCACTACGGTTGCTGGTATGGCCAGCATCATTCTGATTGGATTCACACGTACACCCTCATGGTGGCTAGTCACGCCCGCGGCCACGGTTTTCGCAGGCGGCGCAAGTATAGCGGGAACCCTGACTCACCGGAACAACCACATTAAATAAAGGGGTTTATCCGCGACAATCAGCCGCGCCACCCTCTCTGTCAGAAGTTCGCCGGGGTGGCTGCGCTGATAAGCCGGGCCGGCTTATCGTAGGGATTACGAAAACGGTGTGGCTTGGTGCTTTCGAAATAGTAGCTGTCGCCAGCCTCGAGGATGAAGGTTTCCAAACCGACCACCAGTTCGAGCTTGCCTTCGAGGAGGATGCCGGTCTCTTCGCCATCATGGGTGAGCATTTCTTCGCCGGTATCGGCGCCCGGCGGGTAGATCTCGTTGAGGAAGGCGATGGCCCGGCTCGGATGGCCGTTGCCGACCAGCTTCATGGTCACTTCGCCGTCCGAAATGTCGATCAGTTCGTGGGCCTTGTAGACGATCTGCGTCGGGTTCTCCGGCAACAGGTCTTCGGAAAAGAACTCCATCATCGACATCGGGATTCCGCTCAACACCTTGCGCAGCGAGCTGATCGACGGGCTGACGCTGTTCTTCTCGATCATCGAGATGGTGCTGTTGGTGACACCCGCGCGCTTGGCCAGCTCCCGCTGGGAGAGGCCCTTGATCTTGCGAATGGCTTGTAGTCGTTCACCGACGTCCAATGCTGGAGCCTCCTGACGAAACGAAATGGGGTCGAAATGTGCGCCATCATCGCAACAGCGTTCAGTATTTACAACACTTCGACCCGCAGCTCGTCAGCGATGGCGCTCACTCTCCGGTATAGACCAAAGGCGCCCGACGCAGGTTGCAAAAGATCTGGTAGGGAATGCTGCCGGCCTGGGTCGCCACGTCGCTGGCCAGGATGTTCTTGCCCCATAGCTCTACGGTGCTGCCGAGCCCGGCTTCGGGAACGTCGGTGAGGTCGATGCACAGCATGTCCATCGACACCCGGCCGATCAGTTGGCTGCGCTTGCCCGCCACCAGTACCGGCGTGCCGGTCGGGGCGTGGCGCGGATAGCCGTCGGCGTAGCCCATGGCGACCACGCCGACCCGGGTCGGACGCGGGCTGACGAAGCGCGCGCCGTAACCCACCGGCTCGCCCGCCGGCAGTTCGCGCACGCTGATGACTTTCGATTCCAGGGTCATCACCGGTTGCAGGCGGGCAGCTTCGGGCTGCTCGGTCTCGAAGGGCGTGGCGCCGTACAGCATGATGCCCGGGCGCACCCAGTCACTGGGGATCTGCGGCCAGCCCAGCACGGCCGGCGAGTTGCGCAGGCTGACCTCGGCCTTGAGGCCCTGGCGTGCCGCCTCGAACACCGCGACCTGCTCGTTGCTGGCCTGGCTGTCCAGCTCGTCGGCCCGGGCGAAGTGGCTCATCAGGACGATCTTCGCCACCTTGCCGCTGGCCTGCAGGCGCTGGTACGCCGCCTGGTAGTCACGCGGATGCAGGCCGACCCGGTGCATGCCGGTGTCCATCTTCAGCCAGACCTGGATCGGTTTGGCCAGGCTGGCTTTCTCGATCGCTTCCAGTTGCCAGGTCGAATGCACCACGCACCAGAAGTCGTGCTTGACGATCAGTTCCAGTTCACTGGCCTCGAAGAAGCCTTCGAGCAGCAACACCGGGGCCTTGATCCCCACCTCGCGCAGCGCCAGCGCTTCCTCGATGCAGGCCACGGCGAAACCGTCGGCTTCCGCCTCCAGGGCCAGGGCACAGCGCACCGCGCCATGGCCGTAGGCGTCGGCCTTGATCACTGCCAAGGCGCGGGCCCCGGTCAGTTGGCGGGCGAAGCGGTAGTTGTGGCGCAGGGCCTGGAGGTCGATCAGGGCACGGGCAGGACGCATGACGGCAGCCTTCTGGCAGTCTGGTTGTGGATAAAAAGGCCCGCTGCCTGAAGACCAGAACAGCGGGTGAAGAGAGGAGGTTTACGAAAGCGCGGCGACCACCGACATTTCAACGAGGATTTCCGGCTCGCAGAGCTTGCTCTGCACGGTAGCCCGGGCCGGGGCGACGCCCTTGGGCAGCCACTTGTCCCAGACCGCGTTCATGCCCTGGAAATCGGCATCGATGTCCTTCAGGTAGATGGTCACCGACAGCAGGCGGGTCTTGTCGGTCCCGGCCAGGTCCAGCAGGCGCTCGATATTGCCCAGCGTTTCCCGGGTCTGCTGTTCGATCCCGGCGTTCATGTCGTTGCCGACCTGGCCCGCCAGATAGACGGTGCCGTTGTGGGCGACGATCTGGCTCATGCGGTCATTGGTGAGCTGGCGCTGGATTGCCATGCTTGGCGGTCTCCTGAGTGTGTCCATAACGGGAAATGTCGAGGCCCTCGGCGCTGATCTGCGGTTTCTTCCGCGCCATCAGGTCGGCCAGCAGACGGCCGGAGCCGCACGCCATGGTCCAGCCGAGGGTGCCATGACCAGTATTGAGGAACAGATTGCGGAACGGCGTCGCGCCGACGATCGGCGTGCCATCCGGCGTGGTCGGACGCAGGCCGGTCCAGAACTCGGCCTCGCGCAGATTGCCGCCGAGAGGATAAAGATCGTTGACGATCATCTCCAGCGTTTCGCGCCGACGCGGGTTCAGCGACAGGTCAAAACCGGCGATTTCCGCCATGCCGCCAACGCGGATGCGGTTGTCGAAACGGGTGATGGCGACCTTGTAGGTCTCGTCGAGAATGGTCGAGGTTGGTGCCATGTCCGGGTTGGTGATCGGTACGGTCAGCGAGTAACCCTTGAGCGGGTACACCGGGGCCTTGATGCCCAGCGGCTTGAGCAGTTGCGGGGAGTAGCTGCCCAGGGCCAGCACGTAGCGGTCGGCGGTTTCCAGCTTGCCGTCGATCCACACGCCGTTGATGCGGTCACCGGCGAAGTCGAGGCGCTGGATGTTCTGACCGAAACGGAACTCGACGCCCAGCTTGACCGCCATCTGCGCCAGGCGGGTGGTGAACAGCTGGCAGTCGCCGGTCTGGTCGTTGGGCAGGCGCAGCGCACCGGCAAGGATATCGGAGACATTGGCCAGGGCCGGCTCGACCCGGGCGATGCCTTCGCGGTCGAGCAGTTCGTAAGGCACGCCGGCCTGTTCGAGGACGGCGATGTCCTTGGCGGCGTTGTCGACCTGGGCTTGCGTGCGGAACAACTGGGTGGTGCCGAGGGTGCGGCCTTCGTAGGCGATGCCGGTTTCGGCGCGCAGTTCGTCGAGGCAGTCGCGGCTGTATTCGGACAGGCGGACCATGCGCTCCTTGTTCACCGCATAGCGGTTGGCGGTGCAGTTGCGCAGCATCTGCGCCATCCACAGGTACTGGTCGACGTCGCCAGTGGCCTTGATCGCCAGCGGTGCGTGACGCTGCAGCAGCCACTTGATGGCTTTCAGCGGCACGCCCGGAGCGGCCCAGGGCGAGGCATAACCCGGCGACACCTGGCCGGCGTTGGCGAAACTGGTTTCCATGGCCACCGCCGGCTGGCGATCGACCACCACGACTTCGAAACCTTGCCGGGCCAGATAGTAGGCACTGGCGGTTCCGATCACACCGCTACCGAGTACCAGAACGCGCATGTTGTTATCCCTCGAGGCGGCGCACCGCCACAAATCTTGTGAATGGCATGAATGCGCGCAGTGTAAAAAACTCGAGGCAGTGCATTTCACTATATAAAAACCTATATTTGGCGAGAATTCTCGGCAAAGTCGGCTTTTACAAAGGGGCATCCACTATGAGAACCCAGCACCAGAGCAAGCGCGAGCTGGACAAGATCGACCGCAACATCCTCCGCATCCTGCAAAGCGACGGGCGTATTTCCTTCACCGAACTGGGCGAAAAGGTCGGCCTGTCGACCACCCCCTGCACCGAGCGGGTCCGCCGCCTGGAACGCGAAGGCATCATCATGGGCTACAACGCCCGGCTCAATCCGCAGCACCTGAAAGGCAGCCTGCTGGTGTTCGTCGAAATCAGCCTGGACTACAAGTCGGGGGATACCTTCGAGGAGTTCCGCCGGGCAGTGCTCAAGCTGCCGCACGTGCTGGAGTGCCACCTGGTATCGGGGGACTTCGACTACCTGGTGAAGGCGCGGATTTCCGAGATGGCCTCGTACCGCAAGCTGCTCGGCGACATCCTGCTCAAGCTGCCCCATGTGCGGGAATCGAAGAGCTATATCGTGATGGAAGAGGTGAAGGAGAGCTTGAACCTGCCGATTCCGGATTGAGATTGGCGGTGATCATGAGAGCCTCATCGCCGGCAACGCCGGCTCCCACAGGGTACTGGCCTGCCACGCCCCTTGTGGGAGTCGGCGTTGCCGACGATGAGGCCCTCAGCCGCTACACCAGAACTTGCCGGGTAGTAGCAATAAACTGATGCACCAACCGCTCCGCCCCCGGATCGATCATCTCCTCCGGCCCCCGCCCCCGCGGGCACGGTAACCGCGGCGTGGTGCCGAACAAACGGCAGATCAACGGCCGCTCCTCATACACCGTGCAACCCTGCGGCCCGAGGTGCACACAGTTCAGCTCGTTCAGCGCCGCCTCCTGCTCCTCGGCACTCTTGCGCGGCAGCCGGGCCATTTCCTCGGCCGAGGTGGTCACCGGCCCGCAGCAGTCATGACAGCCCGGCACGCACTCGAACGACGGAATCTGCTCACGCAGAAATCGGATTTTGTGACTGTTGCAGGCCATGACGTGGAACCGCGCGGAAGAAGAAAGCTGCCATTTTGCCTGACGGTTGCCTAGCCCCGAAAGCACCGCCTATGCTGCCCGCCTTGCCCAGACACTGACTCCAGGACGACGCCCATGCACACCGCTTCCTACTACGCCGCCAGCAGCGTCCCACAGCCGGATTACCCGCGGCTGGACGGCGAGCACCGCTGCGACGTCTGTGTGGTCGGCGGCGGCTACTCCGGGCTGAACACCGCCATCGAACTGGCCGAACGCGGTTTCAGCGTGATCCTGCTGGAAGCACGCAAGGTCGGCTGGGGCGCCAGCGGGCGCAATGGCGGGCAACTGATTCGCGGCGTCGGTCACGGCCTCGAGCAGTTCGAGCCGGTCATCGGCTCCGATGGCGTGAAGCAGATGAAACTGATGGGCCTGGAAGCGGTGGAGATCGTCCGCCAGCGGGTCGAACGCCACAACATCGCCTGCGACCTGACCTGGGGCTACTGCGACCTGGCCAACAAGCCGCGGGAATTCGAAGGCTTCGCCGAAGACGCCGAAGCCCTGCGCGCCCTTGGCTATCGCCACGAATTGCGCTTGGTGCCGCCGGAGCAGATGCACACGGTGATCGGCTCGAAGCAGTACGCTGGCGGCCTGGTCGACATGGGCTCCGGTCACCTGCACCCGCTCAATCTTGCGCTCGGCGAGGCGGCCGTGGCCAGCGGGCTGGGCGTGCGGATTTTCGAACACTCGGCGGTCACCCGCATCGACTACGGGACGGAAGTCAGGGTGCATACCGGGCAAGGCAGCGTCCGCGCCAACACCCTGGTGCTGGCCTGCAATGCCTACCTCAATGACCTGAATCGCGAACTGGGCGGCAAGATCCTCCCGGCCGGCAGCTACATCATCGCCACCGAGCCGCTGGACGAGGAGCGGGCGCGACAACTGCTGCCGCAGAACATGGCGGTGTGCGACCAGCGGGTGACGGTGGATTACTTCCGCCTCTCCGCCGACCGCCGCCTGCTGTTCGGTGGCGCCTGCCACTACTCGGGGCGCGACCCGCAGGACATTGGCGCCTACATGCGGCCGAAGATGCTCAAGGTGTTCCCGCAACTGGCCGATGTGCGCGTCGACTTCCAGTGGGGCGGGATGATCGGCATCGGCGCCAACCGCCTGCCGCAGATCGGCCGCCTGCGCGAGCAGCCCAATGTGTATTACGCCCAGGCCTATGCCGGGCATGGCCTGAACGCCACGCATCTGGCCGGGCGTCTGCTCGGCGAGGCGATCAGTGGCCAGCAGAGCGGGCGCTTCGACCTGTTCGCCAAGGTGCCGCACATCACCTTCCCCGGCGGCAAGCATTTGCGCTCGCCGCTGCTGGCGTTGGGGATGTTGTGGCATCGGTTGAAGGAGCTGGTTTGAGTTCTTCAACGTTCATGGTGTTGCTGGTGGCCTCATCGCCGGCAATGCCGGCTCCCACAGGGTTTTGGGCCAACCGCATGATCCAGGCCCGACACAGAAACCTGTGGGAGCTGGCTTGCCAGCGATGAGGCCATCAGCAGCAAAAGACTTCAGTCTCTCCAGAACGGCTTGAGCCCTTCCTCTACCGCATCACCACGGCTCAGGCCAATGTCCTTCAGCTGCGCGGGCGTCAGCTCCAGCAGTGCCCGCCGTGTTTCCCAGCGATGCACCCACAAGCGCAAGGTGCCCATGAACCGTGGCGCGCGCAGCTTGGCTTCGCGCTGAGCCCGCTCCAGTTCGCTGCCATACAGTTTCAAGCGCACATCGCTCAGCCCGTTCATTGCGTGTTCCTCCAGGGTTGGTAAACCGTGGAGAAAGCATGCGCGCAAGGAAAAATCCGTTACAGATTCAACCGCTCGGAATTTTCTTCATACAGATTTCGCTATTTCCTCTCTGAATGCTGTATTTTTCCGAAATCTGTACTGGTTATTTCCTACAGCTTTTTCCGGAGTACGCCCCATGACCCTCTATGTCAATCTCGCCGAGCTGCTCGGCGCCCGCATCGAGCAGGGGCTGTATCGTCCGGGCGACCGCCTGCCGTCGGTGCGTGCCCTGAGTCTGGAGCATGGGGTCAGCCTGAGCACGGTGCAGCAGGCCTACCGCCTGCTGGAAGACAACGGCCTGGTGGCGCCGCGGCCGAAATCCGGCTATTTCGTCCCGCAGAACCGCACCCTGCCCGCCTTGCCTGCGGTGGGTCGGCCAGCACAGCGGCCTGTGGATATCTCTCAGTGGGAGCATGTGGTGGAGCTGGTGCGCAGCGTGCCGCGCAAGGACATCGTCCAGCTCGGCCGGGGCATGCCCGACGTCAACAGCCCGACCCTGAAACCGCTGCTGCGCAGCCTCGCCCAGCTCAGCCGGCGGCAGGACATGCCCGGCCTGTACTACGACACCATCAGCGGCACCCAGGCCCTGCGCGAGCAGGTCGCGCGGCTGATGCTCGACTCCGGTTGCAGCGTCGACGCCGCCGACCTCGTGATCACCACCGGCTGTCACGAAGCGCTCTCGGCGAGCATCCGCGCCGTGTGCGAGCCTGGGGACATCGTCGCGGTGGACTCGCCAAGCTTCCACGGCGCCATGCAGACCCTCAAGGGCCTGGGCATGAAGGCCATGGAGATCCCCACCGATCCGCTCACCGGCATCAGCCTCGAAGCCCTGGAACTGGCCCTTGAACAGTGGCCGATCAAGCTGATCCAGGTGACCCCGAGCTGCAACAACCCGCTCGGCTACATCATGCCGGAGGCGCGCAAGCGGGCCCTGCTCAGCCTGGCCCAACGCTTCGACGTGGCGATCCTCGAGGACGATGTGTATGGCGACCTGGCCTACACCTACCCACGACCACGGACGATCAAGTCCTTCGACGACGACGGACGGGTGCTGCTGTGCAGTTCCTTCTCCAAGACCCTCGCCCCCGGCCTGCGCATCGGCTGGGTGGCGCCTGGCCGTTACCTGGAGCGGGTCCTGCACATGAAGTACATCAGCACCGGCAGTACCGCGACCCAGCCGCAGCTGGCGATCGCCGACTTCATCGAGGCCGGCCATTACCAGCCGCACCTGCGGCGGATGCGCAGCCAGTATCAGCGCAGTCGCGACCAGATGATCGACTGGGTGACCCGCTACTTCCCCGCCGGCACCCGGGTCAGCCGGCCCCAGGGCAGTTTCCTGCTGTGGGTCGAATTGCCGGAAGAGTGCGACACCCTGAAACTGAATCGCCTGCTGCTCGAACAGGGCGTACAGATCGCCATGGGCAGCATCTTTTCCGCCTCGGGCAAGCACCGTAACTGCCTGCGCATGAACTACGCGGCACGGCCGACCCCGACCATCGAGGCGGCGGTGCGCACGGTCGGGGAGAACGCCATTCGTCTGCTGGGCGAGGAAGCGAAGCACGGGTAACCTTTGCCTGTTGCACGCGGTCTACAGTTCAACTGCCCTGCGACCACGGAATCCACCCTTGACCCGCCATCGGCTCCTGCCCGTCCTGCTCACCCTGTTGCTGGCCCTGTCTGGCTGCGCCAGCGTCAGCGTGCCCCGCGACGTGACCCAGGCGATCCCCGCCAGCCAGTCTGCCTTCGGCCGCTCGGTGCAGCGCCAGGCCGAGGCCTACGAGGGGCGCTCCGGGTTCCGCCTGCTGCCCAACAGCAACGAAGCGTTCCGCGCTCGCGCCGAGCTGATCCGCAACGCGCAAAGCAGCATCGATCTGCAGTACTACATCGTCGCCGACGGCCTCAGCACCCGGGCACTGGTCCACGAACTGCTGGCAGCGGCCGACCGCGGCGTGCGGGTGCGGATCCTTCTCGACGACACCGCCAGCGATGGCCAGGACGGCCTGATCGGCACCCTCGCCGCCCATCCGAACATCCAGATCCGCGTTTTCAACCCGCTGCAACTGGGGCGCGCCACCGGCGTCACGCGGACCATGGGCCGCCTGTTCAACCTGTCGCGCCAGCACCGGCGCATGCACAACAAGCTGTGGCTGGTGGACAACAGCATGGCCATCGTCGGCGGACGCAATATCGGCGACGCCTACTTCGATGCCGAACCCAACCTGAACTTCACCGACATCGACCTGCTCGGCGTCGGCCCGGTGGCCGAACAACTGGGGCACAGCTTCGACCAATACTGGAACAGCGCCCTGAGCAAACCCATCGGCGACTTCCTCTACAGCCAGCCGGACGCCGACGACCTGCGCGCCAGCCGCCAGCGTCTGGAACAGTACCTGGCCGAGGCTCGCAGCCAACGCACGGCCCTGTACGAGCGGCTGATGGCCTACCAGACCGAACCGCGCCTGGACGTGTGGCGCAACGAACTGATCTGGGCCCACGGCCAGGCCCTGTGGGACGCACCGAGCAAGGTGCTGGCCGACGACGAACCCGACCCGCAACTGCTGATGACCCGGCAACTGGCGCCGGAGCTGAACGGCGTGCGCAAGGAACTGATCCTGATCTCCGCCTACTTCGTGCCCCGCGAAGAAGGCCTGCTGTATCTCACCAGCCGCGCCGACGCCGGGGTCCGGGTCGACCTGCTGACCAATGCCCTGGAAGCCACCGACGTACCGGTGGTCCACGGCGGCTACGCGCCCTATCGCCGGGCGCTGCTGGAACACGGCGTGAAACTCTTCGAACTGCGCCGCCAGCCCGGCGACCACAACCAGCCGCGATACCGCTTCAGCGGCGCATCGGACTCCAGCCTGCACAGCAAGGCCATCGTCTTCGACCGGCAGAAGACCTTTATTGGCTCATTCAACTTCGACCCGCGCTCGGTGCTGTGGAACACCGAAGTCGGCGTGCTGGTGGACAGCCCGGAACTGGCCCAATACACCCGCGACCTGGCGATCCAGGGTATGGCGCCAGCGGTGGCGTACCAGGTGGAACTGCGCGACGGCAAGCTGGTGTGGGTGACCGAGGACAATGGTCAGCCGCATGTGCTGACCACTGAGCCTGGAGGGTTGTGGCGGCGGTTCAATGCGTGGATTGCCAAGGCGGTGGGGTTGGAGAAGATGCTTTAGGGGCGAAGGCGGTTGGTGGGGGTTGCGCTGGTCATGGTGCTGTCGTTGATTCGAGATCCATATCAGTAGGCCACTCGACCTTCGGCGCCAGCAGCATGGCGATGTTGCACCACAGCACATCGTTGTGGTCCCAGGGCGGGCCTAGGGGCGGCAGTGCGTCGGGGCCTTGTTGCATGTAGGTGCAGACGTAGGCCCAAGCGTGCGCGTCGGCGCCCATGGCGGTCAGGGGGAAGCGGTCGATGACTTGATTGGTGCCGGGTTTGACGATGGACAGTTCGACGCCGAACTGGATGATGGCGCCGCCTTGGGCGGTGAAGTGGGTTCGTCTCCAGCGTTCGGCTCGGACCTGTGACCAGTCGTAGGCCACCGGTACTACCCGCCACTCCTCGAAGGGATTCCACCAGCGGTATTTGAAGTTGTAGGCATAGAGGCGTTGGCGGGCGCGGTTGAAGCGGAGTGGTAAATCGCGAGGAGGGGCTACATCGAACTTCCAGAAAAACAGAACTGACCACACTCCGAAGGGGATAGAGAAAACAAGCATCATCCACTCTTCAAAACTGAGGTTGCGCCAGCCTGACAAGAAAAGTAACCACATGACCGAGAGAAGGATACTCATGATCGGTACGAACCAGATCACAACTCCCCTAACAAGTGCCGAAGCACGTGGAAGTTCCAGAAAAGTATCGTCCTGATGGTTAGGTGTATCGAGCCCGAGTGCTGGGCTGACAGCCGGCACCTCATTGGGTGTAGGCAAATCCTCCTGCCAACCAAGGCATGGAGGCGCTAGCTTAGGTTTTCTCATATTGTTCGGGGCGCGGTCCTCGATTCCAAGTCCATATCGGCAGGCCACTCAACCTTCGGCGCCAGCAGCATGGCGACGTTGCACCACAGCACATCGTTATGGTCCCAGGGCGGCCCTGGGGGCGGCAGCGCGTCGGGGCCTTGTTGCATGTAGGTGCAGACGTAAGCCCAAGCGTGCGCGTCGGCACCCATGGCAGTCAGGGGGAAGCGGTCGATGACTTGGTTGGTGCCGGGTTTGACGATGGACAGTTCGACACCGAATTGGATGATGGCCCCGCCCTGAGCAGTGAAGTGGGTTCTTCTCCAGCGTTCGGCTCGGACCTGTGACCAGTCGTAGGCAACGGGTACTACCCGCCATTCTTCGAAGGGATTCCACCAGCGGTATTTGAAGTTGTAGGCGTACAGGCGTTGGCGAGCTCGATTAAAACGGAGAGGTAGATCGCGGGGAGGAGATACATCGAATTTCCAGAAAAATACGGTTAACCAAATCCCAATGAGTGAAGTGGATATAAGAATGAGCCACTCTTCGATCACCAGCGTTCGCTCGGCGAATAGATAAAGCCATGACGATATGAAAAGAGATATGGCTGAGGGAGGCACGAACCATATCACCACCCCTCTAACAAGAGCCGATGCCCGAGGCAATTCCAGAAAAACATCATCTTGATGATTAGGCGTATCAAGCCCGAGGTCCGGGGAAACGACTGGTAATTCGTAGGGACCGGGCAGGTCCTCTTTCCAGCCGGGACAAGGCGGTATGAGCTTGGGCGCTTTCATCCTGCTCATGGCGCGGTCCTAGATTCCAAGTCCATATCGGCAGGCCACTCGACCTTCGGTGCCAGCAGCATCGCGATGTTGCACCACAGGACATCGTTATGGTCCCAGGGCGGCCCTGGGGGCGGCAGTGCATCGGGGCCTTGTTGCATATAGGTGCAGACGTAGGCCCAGGCGTGCGCGTCGGCGCCCATGGCGGTCAGGGGGAAGCGGTCGATGACTTGGTTGGTACCGGGTTTGACGATGGACAGTTCGACACCGAACTGGATGATGGCGCCGCCCTGGGCGGTGAAGTGGGTTCTTCTCCAGCGTTCCGCTCGAACCTGTGACCAGTCATAAGCAACGGGTACTACCCGCCACTCCTCGAAAGGGTTCCACCAGCGGAATTTGAAGTTGTAGGCGTAGAGACGTTGGCGAGCTCGGTTGAAACGCAGTGGTAAGTCTCGGGGAGGAGTTATATCAACTTTCACGCAAAACACGAGTGACCAGATTGTAATTACCACAGCCGTGATCAACATGATCCATTCTTCAAGCTCCAATACACGCCAGTCTGAAACGATGAACCACAACAATCCGATTAAGAGGATGCTCATGACGGGCGCGAACCATATCACTACTCCTCTGACAAGTGCCGAGGCGCGCGGTAGTTCCAGAAAAGCGTCATCTTGATGATTAGGTGTATCGAACCCAAGTGCTGGAGTCACAGCTGGCTTTTCATCAGGAGTAGGTAAATCTTCTTGCCAGCCAGGACAAGGCGGGGTGAGTCTAGGTCTTCTCATATGGCCTCCAGCCTTGCTTGGGCCTTGATCTTGTCCTCTTTGATGATGAGCCGGGCAAATCCTGACTTGTCACTCTCGTCAGGCCAATAAGACACCTCAAGCTTAAAAGCTTGAACCTCAAGATGACCAAAGAAGCTGATAGACCCACGAATCTCTAGGGCTTGGGCAATGAGGGTAATGACAGGAGCTGTAGTTTCAGGGTGATATCCAGGCCTCTTCCACGCAGAGGGAGACGGCAACGGACCATTCACTCCATCACTACGACCACTCGCGATGGTTTCTCCCAAAGCCTGGTTTGGCCGGTATACCTGCAACGCCCATTCGTAACCTGATAAACCAGCCTTATACCCAGGCAGGACGAGTTTGTAGTCCAGAAAGAGCCCGGCAGGAACTGCATCACCGATGGGAACTCCACCTGTCGGCTCAGCCTTAACAACCATTCCTACCTCCGCAGTCAAGCCCAGCAGCGCTGCGTTCAAGACGCCAATTGCGGCATCGACGTCCTCTGGGGTCGTCCAACGGCGGTATTCGGTTGGAAGGCCCCAGCGGGAGTGGCGCGCCCAGAGCTCCAAGGGCTGTGACTCTTGTCTTTTTGCCCACACTGCCAAGCCGAATGCAACAAGACCTAGCAGTACGGCCGCGGCAAGTGGAATTAGTGCAAATGCGGCTGGAGCCAAGGCCCCCCAAACCCCGAGCACTGCTGAACCTGCAGCCGAAGCAGTCGCTAGTGAATATTTAACACTTGCCCCTCGGTCACCAGAGGCTTTTGAGCGAACCGCCGCAAACGCATACTGCAACCCCTCCAACGCACTTGCCAACGCCACCAGCGCCCCACCGTACTGGACGATCCGTGCTCCCACCCCAACTGTCTGTCCGACAGTCCGCGTCGGTATGGTCAGATCTGGCCGCACCATCTGAATCACCCCACCGACCACCTCGACACTTGCCCCCATCACGCCAATCGATGCCGACATGACCGCTGCCACGGCTTCGGGATACTTGTCCCCCACGGTATCGAGCAGGCTGGCATAGCTTCGGCGCAGGCTGTCCTGCTGGAACCACAGGCTGATCAGGCCCAGCCCCATGGCGCTGGCGCCTGGTACGCCGGCAACAGCGGCGTTGCGCATGCTGTGCATCGATTCCCGCACCAGCTGGACGGAGCCCTCGGCATTGAGGGTCACCTTGCGCGCCAGGTTGTCCATGGCCCCTTGGACTGCTTCGGCACCGATAGTGACACTGCGCAAGGCATCGCCAATGCCGTCGCTGACCCCGGTGCCGAGCTTGTCCAGCCGGGCCTTCAGGGCCTCGGCGTTTTCCAGGGTCCAGAACGTGACTTGGACCAGCTTGCCAGGGGTGCCCGGCACGGCCGCCGACAGGGTGTTGCTCAGCAGCATGGCACGCACCTTGCGCTGGGCCGGCTTGCGGAACTGCTGGTCGAGCCGGGTCAGGTAGCGATCGGTGCTTTCCTGCAGCACTTCGTTGAGCAGCGAGAGGTACTCGCCCACCTTGAGGGGAACGGTGATCCGCGTGACCGCCACCCCGTAGTAGCGCAGCAGGTTTTCGCGGTGCAGGTGCCCGAGCAGTGCCCGGGTTTTGTCCGACAGTTGGTCACCAAGACGACTGCTGGCCGTCGCCGCCGCGGCCAGCAGTTGCCCGATGGCATCCTGTACGGGCCCGGTCATCAGGTTCTTGGCTTCCTGGGTGGTGATGAAGGTCTTGATGGCGTGGTAGACCCGGGTGCGCTCGTCACCGACGAGAGCGCTATGCAGTTCTCCGAACAGCGGCCTGACCCCCGCGGTCAGGGCACGGTGCAGCAGACTGTCCTCGTTCTCCAGCAGGGTTTTCCACAGGCGCAAGGTAGGGCCCAGTGGACCGTCCCCGCTACGTTCGGTCGCGCCACCGGACAGGCAGGTCGCCAACATGCGGGTGAACAGCTCGGTCGAGCGCTCGTCGGTGATGCTGTAGTCATGCAGGGCCGCGCGCTGATAGGCCGCGTCCTGGTAGTAGCGCTCATAGTCTTCGGCAACGTCGTTGATGACCTGTTGCCAGCCGGCGAGGGTGTGCTGGAAGTCCGCCTCAAAGTCTGCACGGGCCTGCTCGTCGTAGCGTTCTTCCAGGCGCTTGCTGGCCTTCGCTTGCCACATCGAAGCCACACGTTCGGTTTCCGCCTCGACATTGAGCTTGGGCAGGTTCGGATTGAGCACCGGATTTTTGTTTTGCTCCTGTCGCCACTTGACTGCGTCTTCCGCGCGCTTCTTCGCCTTGAGTCTCGCCATTTCGAACTGATGCCCACGAATCGCGAGCAAGGCCTGGGAAGTGAAGTGCTCGAAGCTGCGCTGCGGTTCGGCACACCATTGCAGCATGGCCTGGTGGCGGAGCAGATGCTGGGCATTGAGCTCCTGGACCACGCCGATGGGGTCGGGCAGCACCAGGGCCAGTACGCCGTTGGGCAGCTCCTGTTCCTGGATCACGGTGCGCAGATGCCCCTTGAGGGCGCGCAAGCGGTGCTGGCGACCGTAGAAGCCATGCACGCTGCGGAAATCGCCGGGGATGTTTTGCGCGTACTCGAGCACCTGGTGCAGCTGCGGGTCGCTTTCGCTCATGGCGATACCGACGCTGGCAGGCTCATCGCGGGCGGCCTTGAGGTCGAGTCGGTGGAAGCGTTCGTTGAGGTTCACGCCGTCGACCACGCCGCCATGCTTGTAGGCATCCAGCACCGCCTCGGGCCAGGGATCGTTGGCGATGGCCAGCCAGGCGGTGGAGTACTTGCGGGTGTCGATGTTGATGAAGGCGGCGGGAATATCGTGATCTTCGCGAATGCAGGCCTCGCACAGCGGGCGAGGCTCCTCGCGCGGCATCTGGTACGGGCGGAACTGGCTCAGCGCCCCTTCGGGCGAGATCTCGTAGGCCTGCCATTCGCGCCGGTCGAGCAGCACGTAGAGGTAGCCCTGGCGCAGGATGCGCGGTTGATCGAAGCGCATGTTGACGGCCTTGACCTCGGGGATCTTGGGCAATGGCCGCAACTGGGTCTCCCAGGGCTCCGGGGCATAGGCGGCGCGCAGGGGCAGAATGGGCAGGCCGCTGCGCTGGCAGGTGGGACAGATGTCGCTGGGAACCGGGCAGGCTTCGCCGGTGGCAATGTCGGAGATGACACTGAAGCTGGTGGTCATGAATAGTCCTTCGCGCTGGGCAGGTCGATGTACGTGCGTTTCCACAGGGCTTCGTCGTAGTGGCTGGCGAAGTGGCTTTGCAGGTCCAGGGCACCTGATCCGGCCTTGGTGACGAGCGCCTGGATTTCCGGGTGTCGCCACAGCAGCGGGTGGATGAACACCTGGTGCAGGCACAGCGCGATGACGTCGCGCTGATTACACAGACCGAGTCCATGCGCAGCACGAATCAGGTTCAGCGCATGCAGTGCTGCGTTGGGTGGGAGGATGGTTTTGCCGGCCCAGCGCCATGGGGCGAAGCCGACAGGGCGCTGCTGGAGGTGCTGCCAGATGCCGAGGAAGTTGTTGATCAGCGGCACCCAGTACTGGGCTTGCCGGGCCGCCGCCGGCATGACCACCTCGACCGGTTTGTCGGTGCCGTCTACCACGGTATAAGTCCCCCAACTGAGCGGTAACAACCAGTAGCGGATGGGGCACAGCAGCCAGCTTATCTCGCTGACCGCCGTATAGCACAACAGCTCCAGCCTCAGTGGCTCGAACCAGGGCGAGGGGCGTCCGCTCTCGGTCGCCGTGGTGTGGCAGTCGGCCGCGATCTGCTCGGCGATGACCTCGAGTGGTTGCGGGCTGAGCAGCCAGCCGCAGACATAACGCTTGTGATAGCCAAGGTCTTTCGATGAACGCTCGGCGCTAAATTCGAGATGGTGCAGCGCCGGTGCTTCACCGGGTTTGGCCAGTTGCACCAGCGCGGGACAGACCTCGGGAGTGTGGGCGAGGTCCGGGCGCAGGACGCGGGTGACCGCAGCATTGCCGAGCGACTGGGTCAGGGACCGCACGCTGAGCGGGTGCTCCGGGGCACATTCGGCCAGGCCGTCCAGCAGCAGATAAAGGTAGTCATCCGGCTTGCGGTACTTCTCGAGGAAGTAGGTGACAGACTCGATGCTCATTTGACTTTCCTTTCGCAGGTGTCCTGCTCGCCTTCCAGCACCTCGCTGGCCTGCGACAGGCTGTTGCCACTGCCGCCTGGCGGCTTGTTCATGGGGCCCTTGAGCGTGAGGGCGATGCCATCCAGGGTGATGCCCGCGGCATCGATGCGCAGCGTGCCGCCGGGGGCTT
Source organism: Pseudomonas sp. FG98 (assembly GCF_057808595.1). Lineage (NCBI taxonomy): Bacteria > Pseudomonadati > Pseudomonadota > Gammaproteobacteria > Pseudomonadales > Pseudomonadaceae > Pseudomonas > Pseudomonas sp. FG98. The sequence goes on from NZ_JBMDIJ010000001.1 coordinate 141,178, forward strand.
TGATGACCACGGTGTCGGCCGTGCTGATTTCATAGGTCCGGGTGTGATGCACGATGCGCTGGCTCGCGTGCAGGATGACGTCGCCTTGCACCTGCTGGTGCAGGTGACCACCGATCTCGATGTAGTGATCGGCGGTCGTTGTGTCATGGCGGTCAATGCCGACCACTTCGGTTCGGTCACCGGCGATGCTGATGCTGTGATTGCGATCGATCACCAGCTCATCGTCCTCGCCGATCCGCTGCCGCCGGTTGCGCCCGATGAGCAGTGTTTCGTCGTTGCCCACGGTGTCCTTGCGGTCGTGGCCGATGGTGAGGGTTTCGTCGTTCTCCACCTGCTCGCTGCGGTCGTGACCGACGAAGGTGGTTTCGTCGTGCTTGACGACGTTGTTCTGGTCCCGCTGCGCGTGGATGAACACCTCTTCCTGGCCTCCCTCGTCCTCGAAGCGCAGCTCGTTGAAACCATCGCCCTTGTGGCTCTGGCTCTTGATGGTCATCCGGGTCTTGTGCCGGGGCAGTTCGTAGGGCGGACGCTGCAAGGCGCTATAGCACCGGCCGATGATGATCGGTTGGTCCGGATCTCCGTCCATTGCGCCCACTATTACTTCCTGACCAATGCGCGGTATCGCCATATGCCCCCACAGCGCCCCGGCGATGTTCTGCGATACGCGGACCCAGCAGGAACTGTGCTCGTCTTCCTTGCCTTCCCGGTCCCAGGGGAACTGCACCTTCACCCGGCCATATTCGTCGCAGTAGATCTCCTCGCCCGGCGGGCCCACTACCCTGGCCGGCTGCGGGCCGTCGATGCGCGGTTTGGGCAAGGCTTCAGGACGCCATTCGGTGTCGTCCGGGACCAGGGTGGCAATGCAGTTGTAGTGGATGCCCTGGCGCGCGTCGGCGCTGTCTTCGGCGAGGCTGGTGTATTGCTTGCCGTGGTGCTCCAGATGGGTCGGGCGCCAGCCGCGGTTGAGGTCTTCACGGGGGTGGCCGATCAGGTCGAAGCAGATGCCCGGCACCAGTCGCGCATCGTCCCCTTCGGCGATGACCTGACAGGCATCACCACGCAGTCCTCGCAGGCGGTCGCGGGTGAAGGCCTCGCCAGCTTCGCCCTTGTAGCGGCCGGGATAGTCGTAGCGCTCGTAGTTGCGGTTCTGGTGCTGCAGGTCGCTGGCTTCGCGCCGGGTCTGCTGGTTGTACTTGGGATTCTTGAAGCTGTAGTCGCGCTGCACCTGGCGGGCGGTACGCACATTCTCGGTGTAGATGAAGCGATGCAGCGCCGGACCCGGGCGGTCGCCGCCGGGCTTGGCGTTGTATTCCACCGGCAGGCCAGGCTGCTTGCCGAAGATCCACAGGCGGTCGCAGTGGATCAGGCGGTGGCCTTCGGCGCTGTGCCGGAAGCCGTAGAAGAAACCTTCTTCTCTCATGATCCGCTCCAGAAATCCGTAATCGGATTCCCCTGCCTGCGTGCAATATTCTCTCGTCTCGTGGGGGTTGGTGACACGCTGCTCGTAGTCGAGGGTGAGGGCGTGTTTCTTCAGCATCGCGGTGGCGATGTCGGGGACGTTGAGGGTCTGGAAGATGCGCCAGTCCGAGGACAGCTTCATCCGCGCCAGGCGCGGCTCGACCACGGCGTGGTAGCGGGTGCAGCGAAAGCCGGTGTCGCCCTGCTGGAACGAGCTGACCGAGCCGTGCACGTAGCGCACCGGCTGTTCGCCTTGCCAGAGGGTGAACAGCGCCGGACGGTCGAGGATTTCGCCGAAGTCGACGGCGGGGTTGGTGCAGCTCAGGTCGATGTCGAGACGGAAGGTTTCGGACAGGCCTTCGCGCAGGCGGAATTCGACGACTTCAAATTCATCGTTGCCCGCGCTGAAGGTAAAGCGCAGATCGGATTGGACGGGCATGCAGTGCTCCCTGCAACTACGCACCCATCGCGAACATCAGCGCCGGGCCGCATGTGGATTGGGGAATCCACCTGGGCGCCGGACCGGAAGAAAGGCTGGCCGCTGACCGAGGGGATGTCCATGGAAGTGATTCCGTGGAGATCCTGAACCTCGGTCAGCAGCGGGAATATAGGAAAATTCCTAAGTAATGCGGCGAAATGGCTGCGCGTTTGGGAAACGCGCGAGCCATTGCCAGGAATCAGTCCGCAACGGCGGCTACGGGCGCGAATGCGTTGGCACGCCGCGCCAACAGCACCAGAACCACCGCCCCCACCGCCATGAACCACGGCAGCGCATGCCCACTCAACCACTGGCTCCCCGCCCCCGCCGCGAGCGGCCCGATCAGGCAACCGATACCCCACAACTGCGCCACATGGGCGTTGGCCCGGACCAGGGCATCGTCGCGATAACGCTCGCCAATCAGGATCAGCGACAGGGTGAACAAACCACCGGCACTGGCGCCGAACAGCACCCATAGCGGCCAGATCAGCGGCGTTTGCAGGAGCAGCGGGATCATCAGGCTGGATATCGCCAGGGTCACCGCACAGCCGCTGAACAGGGTGCGCCGCGACATGCGGTCGGCCAGTGCGCCGATCGGCAGTTGCAGCACGGCATCGCCCACCACCACGGTGCTGACCATGAACAGCGCGACTTCCGCGCTGAACCCTTGTTGCAGGCAATACACCGGCAGCAGGGTCAGGATCATGGCTTCGAACGCGGCGAACAGGGCGATGGCCCAGGCGATCACCGGCAGGTTGCGGCAGAAGCCGAACAGGTCGCGGAAGGTCACGCTGGCCGCCTCGGTGCTCGGCGCGCCGCCGCGCCCGAACAGGAGCAGCGGCGAGACGATCAGCAGGCCGACGCCGATCCAGAAACCGAGGTCGTCATCCGAGCCGACCACGCCCAGCAGCAAGGGCCCGGCCAGCTGGCTCAGGGCGTAGCTGCTGCCGTACAGCGCTACCAGGCGACCGCGCCACTGTTCCACCACCAGTTGGTTGATCCAGCTTTCGCCGAGGATGAAGACGATGGTCAGGACCACACCGATCAGCAGGCGCAGCACCAGCCACACCGGGTAGCTGGGCAACAGCGCCAGGGCGCCGATGGACAGCGCGCCGGCCCATAGGCACAGGCGCATCAGGCCCGGCGTGCCGAACCGCGCCGCCAGGCGGCTGGCCAGGCTGGCGCCGAGCAATACGCCGATCGCCGGCATCGCCGCCATCACGCCGATGGCGAAGCTGCCATAGCCCCAGCCTTCCAGGCGCAAGGACACCAGCGGCATGCTGACCCCCAGCGCCAGGCCGACACTGAGCACGGCAGCCAGCACGGCGAAATAAGTCCCCCAACGCATCTCACACTCCTTGAAGAATTACCGTACAGCACAGACGACACAGCCGGACCGGCCTTTCGGCACGGCCCGGCTGCGTGACCGGATCGGACTGACGCGGCGTTAGCGCCGCGCCAGGGAAATTACAGCTTGATCCAGGTGGCTTTCAGCTCGGTGTACTTGTCCAGGGCGTGCAGCGACTTGTCGCGGCCGTTACCGGACTGCTTGAAGCCACCGAACGGTGCGGTCATGTCGCCGCCGTCGTACTGGTTGACCCAGACGCTACCGGCGCGCAGGGCCTTGGCAGTCTGGTGGGCCTTGCTGATGTTCGAGGTCCAAACACCGGCAGCCAGGCCGTACGGGGTGTCGTTGGCGATGGCGATGGCTTCTTCGACGGTGTCGAAGGTGATCACCGACAGCACCGGGCCGAAGATTTCTTCCTTGGCGATGCGCATGGCGTTGTTGACGCCGTCGAAGATGGTCGGCTCGACGTAGGTGCCGCCGGTCTCTTCAAGGATGCGCTTGCCGCCGACCAGCAGCTTGGCGCCGTCGGTATGGGCGGACTCGATGTAGCCCAGCACGGTGTTCAGTTGCTGGGTGTCGACCAGGGCGCCGACGGTGGTCGCCGGGTCCAGCGGGTTGCCGGGTTTCCAGGCTTTCAGGGCTTCCAGCACCAGGGGCAGGAACTGGTCCTTGATCGAGCGTTCCACCAGCAGGCGCGAGCCGGCGGTGCAGACTTCACCCTGGTTGAAGGCAATGGCGCTGGCAGCAGCTTCGGCGGCGGCCTTCAGGTCAGGAGCGTCGGCAAAGACGATGTTCGGGCTCTTGCCACCGGCTTCCAGCCAGACGCGCTTCATGTTCGACTCGCCGGCGTAGACCATCAGTTGCTTGGCGATCTTGGTCGAACCGGTGAACACCAGGGTATCGACGTCCATGTGCAGGGCCAGGGCCTTGCCTACGGTGTGGCCATAGCCAGGCAGAACGTTGAGCACGCCGGCCGGGATACCGGCATCCACCGCCAGCTGGGCGATGCGGATGGCGGTCAGCGGGGATTTTTCCGACGGTTTCAGCACAACCGAGTTACCGGTGGCCAGGGCCGGGCCGAGTTTCCAGCAGGCCATCAGCAGCGGGAAGTTCCACGGCACGATGGCGCCGACGACACCTACCGGCTCGCGGGTGACCAGGCCGAGTTGATCATGCGGGGTGGCGGCGACTTCGTCGTACACCTTGTCGATGGCTTCGCCGTTCCAGGCCAGGGCATTGGCCGCACCCGGAATGTCGATGGTCGAGGAGTCGCCGATCGGCTTGCCCATGTCCAGGGTTTCCAGCAGGGCCAGCTCTTCGACGTTGGCCTTGAGCAGGCCGGCGAAGCGGATCAGGGTGGCCTTGCGCTTGGCCGGAGCCATGCGCGACCAGACGCCGGACTCGAAGGTGGCACGGGCGTTTTCCACGGCGCGCTGGGCGTCGGCTTCATCGCAGCTGGCGATGTGCGCCAGCAGGCGACCGTCGACCGGGCTGATGCATTCGAAGGTCTGGCCGGAAACGGCGGCGGTGTATTCGCCGTTGATGAACGCACGACCTTCAATCTTCAGTTGCTGGGCACGCTGTTCCCAATCCGCACGCGTCAGGGTGGTCATAGCAAACTCCTCTTGTTGATGTGCAGTGTCGTGCGAGAGGTCATCGACACTGTCAGAAATTTCCGCCGGAGCTGTCATCGCTCAACAGCATTCGACACCCTAAACTACTGGGACCCGAATTATCAATATATTTGACATTAAGCTGCCAAAAGCCTAGTGATGTTCATTTTATTTAACAATCAGGTGAGCTCGTCCCATGAATATCCAGCAGATCGTTGATTTTGCTCAGGTCCTGACCGAAGCCGAACGCTACCGTCCCGCCGCCGAAAAGATCCTCAAGGGCGATCCTGAACAAGCGGTGTACAACCACTACGCCAGCCCGTGCGACCAGTTCGCTGCAGGTGTCTGGGAGGGCGCGGTTGGTCAGTGGACGGTCAATTACACCGAGCATGAATACTGCGAGATCGTTCAGGGCGTGTCGGTGCTGCGCGACGAACAGGGCCAGGCCAAGACCCTGCGCGCCGGCGACCGCTTCGTAATACCAGCGGGCTTCAAAGGCACCTGGGAGGTGCTGGAGCCATGCCGCAAGATCTACGTGATGTTCGAGCAGAAATAGATATGTAGCGCCGCCAGGGGGTGCCGCTTGTTGATCATGGCGTGGTCCATCCGGACCACCAACAACAAGGAAGAACAATCATGACCAATGAACAAGTACTGGTAGCCCTGGCCAAGCTGGTTGGCTGTGAATACCACGAAGCGATGAAGGCGCAGATCACCGAACTGACCGGCCGCGGCCGCGTCGCCGGCCCGAACGACATCACCACCAAGGAGTTCGACGAGTCGCGCATCCATGTGGTCGCGGGCGGCAACGGGGTGATCACCGGCTTCCGCTTCGGCTGATCCCGTAGAGCTCCAGGACGCCCGGTGCGAGAGCATCGGGCGTTTTTTTGTGCCCGTGAAAAATCCAGGGCATAAAAAAAGCCCGTATCCAGGGATACGGGCCTTTTCGCGAAAGCCGGACCAATTACTTGATCTTGGCTTCCTTGTACATCACGTGCTTACGGACGACCGGATCGTATTTCTTGATCTCGATCTTGTCCGGAGTGGTGCGCTTGTTCTTGTCGGTGGTGTAGAAGTGGCCAGTACCGGCGCTCGACACCAAACGGATCAGTTCACGCATGACGTTCTCCCTTAGACCTTGATGCCGTTACGGCGAATGTCGACCAGAACGGCGTCGATGCCGCGCTTGTCGATGATACGCATGCCCTTGGCGGAAACGCGCAGACGCACGAAACGCTTCTCGGACTCGACCCAGAAGCGATGATGCTGCAGGTTCGGCAGGAAACGACGACGGGTTTTGTTGTTTGCGTGGGAAATGTTGTTCCCGGTTACTGGACCCTTACCAGTAACTTGACAGACTCTCGACATGCCTCAGCCCTCTAAAACCACATGCCCAACCCGGCATGGGTTGGCCGCTTAATCTCTCAGTTTCTGGCGCCAGGCGCCGTGATTCTTCGGGGTCTTACCGGCTACACCCGAGGATGCTACACACCGGGCCCCTAGAAAAGAGCGCTGCTTTATACCAGAAAGACCAGAGCACAACAACACAAGATGTGATCGGAGCCCGCAGCCTGCAGCCCCGTGCAGCGCGGCAAACGGCCTGCACAGGGGTTTACCGCTCGTCGCGCAATTCGTTTAAAAAGGTGTTGGCGATTTGTAATCCGGGGCACTAGGGTAGGACTTTTCCAGACTGCACTGGCAGATGGGTCGTCGTTCAGCCTAGGAGTTCTCATGCGTCCCGCCGTTCTATCCCTGTTGCTCGCCTCCCTGCTCGGCCCTGCCGTGGCCCAGGCCGCCGCCCTGAGCGTGTGCACCGAAGCCAGTCCCGAAGGCTTCGACGTGGTCCAGTACAACTCGCTGACCACCACCAATGCCTCGGCCGACGTGCTGATGAACCGCCTGGTGGAGTTCGACGCGGCGGCAGGCAAGGTAGTGCCGAGCCTGGCGCAAAGCTGGACGGTCTCCGCCGATGGCCTGAGCTATGAATTCAAGCTGCGCCCCGAGGTGAAGTTCCACACCACGCCTTACTTCAAGCCGAGCCGCGCGCTGAATGCCGATGACGTGCTGTTCAGCTTCCAGCGCATGCTCTACCCGGCACACTCCTGGCACAAGATCGCCCAGAGCGGCTTCCCTCATGCCCAGTCGCTGCAACTGCCCGAGCTGATCAAGCAGATCGATGCTCCGGATCCGCTGACCGTACGCTTCACCCTGAGCCACCCGGATGCCACTTTCCTCGCCACCCTGAGCATGGGCTTTGCCTCGATCTATCCGGCGGAATATGCCGATCAACTGCTCAAGGCGGGCACCCCGGAGAAGCTCAACAGCCAACCGATCGGCACCGGCCCGTTCGTCTTCAACCGTTTCCAGAAGGACGCGGTGGTCCGCTATCGCGCCAACCCGGACTACTTCAACGGCAAGCCCGCAGTCGATCCGCTGATCTTCGCCATCACCCCGGACGCCAACGTGCGCCTGCAGAAACTGCGGCGCAACGAGTGCCAGATCGCCTTGTCGCCGAAGCCGCTGGATATCGCCGCGGCGAGCGAGGACGCGAACCTGAAGGTGGACAAGACCGAAGCCTTCATGACCGCGTTCGTCGCCATCAACAGCCAGCATCCGCCGCTGGACAAGCCGGAAGTGCGCCAGGCGATCAACCTCGCCTTCGACAAGGACAGCTACCTCAAGGCCGTGTTCGAAGGCACTGCGGTCGCCGCCAATGGTCCGTTCCCGCCCAATACCTGGAGCTACGACAAATCGCTGCCGGGCTACCCGACCAACCTGGACAAGGCCCGCGACCTGTTGAAGAAAGCCGGCCTGCCTGACGGTTTCAGCACCACCCTGTGGACGCGCCCGTCCGGCAGCCTGCTCAACCCCAACCCAAGCCTCGGTGCGCAGTTGTTGCAGGCCGACCTGGCCAAGATCGGGATCAAGGCGGAAATCCGCGTGATCGAGTGGGGCGAGTTGATCCGTCGGGCCAAGGCCGGCGAGCATGACCTGCTGTTCATGGGCTGGGCTGGCGACAACGGCGACCCGGACAACTTCCTCAGCCCGCAGTTTTCCTGTGCGGCGGTGACCTCCGGCACCAACTTCGCCCGCTACTGCGACCCGCGCCTGGACCAGTTGATCAGTGCCGGCAAGACCACCACCGACCAGAGCGTGCGCAGCCGCCTGTACCAGCAGGCCCAGGCGCAGATCCAGCAGCAGGCGCTGTGGCTGCCGCTGGCCCACCCCACCGCTGCGGTGCTGCTGCGCAAGGACGTGGAGGGCTATCAGGTCAATCCGTTCGGACGCCAGGACTTTGCCGGGGTGAAGGTAGAGAAGTAGCGCCATACAGTGGCCCCTATCGCTGGCAAGCCAGCTCCCACAGATTCAGCGGTGCACGCGGTCACTGTGGGAGTCGGCTTGCCGACGATGAGGCCATCAGCAGCAACCCGGAATTCCCCCGATCACTTCAAGCCGGATTGCTGAAGAAGTGCCCGCGCTCAAGCATCGATAGCGGCTCGCCGTCACCGATGATGAAGTGATCGAGCACTCGCACTTCGATACTCTCCAGGGCATCCACCAGCCGGTGGGTCAGGCGAATGTCGGCCTTGCTTGGCTCCGGGTTGCCGGACGGATGGTTGTGACAAAGAATCAGCGCCGCGGCGTTGTGCGCCAGGGCCCGCTTGACCACCTGGCGCGGGTACACCGTGGCACTGTCGATCGAGCCGCGAAAGAGGATCTCGAAACCCAACGGTCGGTGCTTGGTGTCGAGAAACAGACAACCGAACACCTCGTTGCGCTCATGGCGCATCTGCGCCTTCAGGTAGGTTTTCACCACGTCCGGGTTTTCCAGCGCTGAACCGCGCTGCAAGGTTTCCCCCAGGTGCCGCCGGGCCATCTCCATCACCGCCTGCAACTGCGCGAACTTGGCCGGCCCGAGGCCCTGCCCCTGGCTGAAGCCGCGCTGGTCGGCCTCCAGCAACCCTCGCAGCCCTCCAAAGCGCTGCAACAGGTCCCGGGCCACATCCACGGCGCTTTTGCCGCGTACGCCGATGCGCAGGAATATCGCCAGCAATTCGGCGTCCGACAGGTTCGCCGCGCCCCGCTCCAACAGCTTCTCCCGTGGCCGTTCCGCCATGGGCCAGTCCCTGATACTCATCAACAAATCCCTCTGTCTGTCCGTTACTGCTCCCGGCGCACTTGCAGACAGCACTGCTGTGCTATCTTAGCCGCCACTTTTTGCACAGCGATTCGGCCTGGGGAGGCGTCGGCGTTGTGCACAACTTTCCATCAGAAAAAAGGCAAGCCTATGCAGCGGCTGTATCGGAAACGCATCGTTCTCGGCGTCGGCGGCGGCATTGCCGCCTACAAGAGCGCCGAGCTGGTTCGCCGACTCCTGGAACACGGCGCCCAGGTGCGCGTAGTCATGACCCGTGGCGGAGCCGAGTTCATCACTCCGCTGACCATGCAGGCGCTCTCCGGGCACCCCGTGCACATGGACCTATTGGATCCCGCTGCCGAAGCGGCGATGGGCCATATCGAACTGGCCAAATGGGCCGACCTGGTGCTGATCGCGCCAGCCACCGCCGACCTGATCGCACGCCTTGCCCAAGGCGTGGCCGACGACCTGCTCACCACCCTGGTGCTCGCCACCGACGCCACCGTGGCCGTAGCACCGGCGATGAACCAGGCGATGTGGCGCGACCCGGCGACCCAGGCGAACCTGGACACCCTGCAGCAGCGCCAGATCCAGGTGTTCGGCCCGGCTTCGGGCAGCCAGGCCTGCGGCGACGTCGGCCTCGGCCGCATGCTCGAAGCCACTGACCTGGCGTGGTGCGCCGCCGAGTGCTTCAAGCGCGAATCGCTGACCGGCAAGCATGTGCTGATCACCGCCGGCCCGACCCAGGAAAACATCGACCCGGTGCGCTACATCACCAACCACAGCTCCGGAAAGATGGGCTTTGCCCTGGCCGAAGCCGCGGTGGAAGCCGGCGCCCGGGTGACCCTGGTCACCGGCCCGGTGCATCTGCCGACGCCGGACCGGGTCACCCGGATCGACGTGGTCAGCGCCCGCGACATGCTCGCGGCCTGCGAAGCGGCGATTCCCTGCGACCTGTTCATCGCCTCGGCCGCCGTTGCGGACTACCGCCCGGAAGTCGTCGCCCCGCAAAAACTCAAGAAAGACCCTACGACCGGTGACGGCCTGCTGCTGCAGATGGTGCGCAACCCGGACATCCTGGCCACCATCGCCACCCGTCCTGACCGCCCCTTCAGCGTCGGCTTCGCCGCCGAGACCGAACACCTGCTCGATTACGCTGCGCGCAAGCTCAAGGACAAGAACCTCGACCTGATCGTCGCCAATGACGTGGCCAACCCCAGCATTGGCTTCAACAGCGAGGAAAACGCCTGCAGCGTGATCGATCGCCAGCTCCACGAAACCCTGTTCGCGCAGACCAGCAAGGGCAAGATCGCCCGCCAGCTGATCGCTTTCATCGCCGAACGCCTCAACCAGGTTTGATCCACATGCACGCTCTACAAGCCAAGATTCTCGATCCACGCATCGGCGCCGAATTCCCGCTGCCGCAATACGCCACCCCGGGCTCGGCCGGCCTCGACCTGCGCGCCATGCTCAAGGAAGACACCATCCTCGAGCCGGGCCAGACCCTGCTGATCCCGACCGGCCTGTCGATCTACATCGGCGACCCGGGCCTGGCGGCGATGATCCTGCCGCGCTCCGGCCTGGGCCACAAACACGGCATCGTCCTCGGCAACCTGGTCGGCCTTATCGACTCGGACTACCAGGGCGAACTGATGGTGTCGTGCTGGAACCGTGGCCAGACCGCGTTCAACATCGCCGTCGGCGAGCGCATCGCGCAACTGGTCCTGGTGCCGGTGGTACAGGCGCATTTCGACATCGTCGAGACCTTCGACGAGACCCAACGCGGCGCTGGCGGCTTCGGTCACTCCGGCAGCCATTGATCCGCTGATCGCCCTCGACCGCCGGTCGCGGGCGAACTCTCCGCCGGAAAGGCCGTCCAAGCGTTCCATACGCCCGAAAGCCTTCGAGACTGGAGTCCCGTGATGAACGATATGGCCCAACTGATCCCCGCACTGCCCGACAGCATCTTCCGCGCCTACGATATCCGTGGTGTGGTCGGAAAGACCCTGCATGCCGAGACGGCCTACTGGATCGGCCGCGCCATCGGCGCCCAGAGCCTCGCCCAGGGCGAGCCGAACGTGTCGGTCGGCCGCGATGGCCGCCTGTCCGGCCCGATGCTGGTGGAACAACTGATCAAGGGCCTGGCGGACGCCGGTTGCCAGGTCAGCGATGTCGGCCTGGTGCCGACGCCCGCCCTGTATTACGCCGCCAACGTGCTGGCCGGCAAATCCGGGGTGATGCTCACCGGCAGCCACAATCCGTCGGATTACAACGGCTTCAAGATCGTCATCGCCGGCGACACCCTCGCCAACGAGCAGATCCAGGCCCTGCTGACCCGCATCAAGACCGAAGACCTGCCGCGCGGCGCTGGCAAGGTCGAGAAGGTCGATATCCTCCCGCGCTATCACCAGCAGATCGTCGGCGACATCAAACTCGCCCGCCGCCTGAAAGTGGTGGTGGACTGCGGCAACGGCGCCGCCGGGGTCAATGCCCCGCAGTTGCTGGAAGCCTTGAACTGCGAGGTCATCCCGCTGTTCTGCGAGGTCGACGGCAACTTCCCCAATCACCATCCGGACCCGGGCAAGCCGGAAAACCTCGTCGACCTGATCGCCAAGGTCAAGGAAACCGGTGCCGACATCGGCCTGGCCTTCGACGGTGATGGCGATCGCGTCGGCGTGGTGACCAACACCGGCAGCATCGTCTACCCCGACCGCCTGCTGATGCTGTTCGCCCAGGACGTGCTGGCCCGCAATCCGGGCGCCGAGATCATCTTCGACGTCAAGTGCACCCGCCGCCTGACCCCGCTGATCACCGAGCACGGCGGTCGCCCACGGATGTGGAAGACCGGTCACTCGCTGATCAAGAAGAAGATGAAGGAAACCGGCGCGCTGCTGGCCGGCGAGATGAGCGGGCATATCTTCATCAAGGAACGCTGGTTCGGTTTCGACGATGGCATCTACAGCGCCGCGCGCCTGCTGGAGATCCTCAGCAACACCGATCTCGACGCCGAAACCCTGTTCGCCGGCTTCCCGAATGATATTTCCACCCCGGAAATCAACATTGATGTGACCGACGAGAGTAAATTCAGCATCATTGATGCACTGCAACGCGACGCCGACTGGGGCAAAGCCGACCTGACCACCATCGACGGTGTACGGGTCGATTATCCCCACGGCTGGGGCCTGGTCCGCGCGTCCAACACCACGCCGGTGCTGGTATTGCGCTTCGAGGCCGACAATGACGCCGAACTGCAGCGAATCAAGGCTATATTCCACGCGCAGCTCAAGCGCGTAGCCCCCGACCTGCAACTACCGTTCTGACCGAACCACTTGTTCCAACTGGAGCCCTGCATGACCCTCGATCGCGATGCCGCCACCCATGTCGCCAAGGTACTGTCCGAAGCGCTGCCGTATATCCGACGCTTTGTCGGCAAGACCCTGGTGATCAAGTACGGCGGCAACGCGATGGAAAGCGAGGAGCTGAAAACCGGCTTCGCCCGCGACGTGGTGCTGATGAAGGCAGTCGGCATCAACCCGGTGGTGGTGCACGGCGGTGGCCCGCAGATCGGTGACCTGCTCAATCGCCTGTCGATCGAGAGCCGTTTCGTCGATGGCATGCGCGTCACCGACGCGGCGACCATGGACGTGGTGGAAATGGTCCTCGGCGGCCAGGTGAACAAGGACATCGTCAACCTGATCAACCGCCACGGCGGCAGCGCCATCGGCCTGACCGGCAAGGACGCCGAGCTGATCCGCGCGAAAAAGCTCACCGTCACCCGCCAGACCCCGGAAATGACCACCCCGGAAATCATCGACATCGGCCACGTCGGCGAAGTCGTTGGGGTCAATACCGATCTGCTGAACATGCTGGTGAAGGGCGACTTCATCCCGGTCATCGCGCCAATCGGCGTGGGCCCGAATGGTGAGTCGTACAACATCAACGCCGACCTGGTCGCCGGCAAGGTCGCCGAGGCGCTGAAAGCCGAGAAGCTGATGCTGCTGACCAACATCGCCGGCCTGATGGACAAACAGGGCACCGTGCTGACCGGCCTGAGCACCGAGCAGGTCGACGGCCTGATCGCCGACGGCACCATCTACGGCGGTATGCTGCCGAAGATCCGTTGCGCACTGGAAGCGGTCCAGGGTGGCGTGCACAGCTCGCACATCATCGACGGCCGCGTACCGAATGCCGTGCTGCTGGAAATCTTCACCGACAGCGGCGTCGGCACCCTGATCACCAACCGCAAGCCGCGTCACTAAGGGCTGCACATGAAAAAGGCGACCATCAGGTCGCCTTTTTCGTTTGGGCTGTCGCTCAGATGCCGTATTGCGCGCGGTAGGCCTCCACCGCCGGCAGGTGCTGCTTGAGCTGCGGGTCGTCGGCGAGGAACTCGAGGACCTGGGTCAGGGAGACGATGCTCACCACCGGAATGCCGAAGTCGCGCTCCACTTCCTGGATCGCCGACAGCTCGCCGTTGCCGCGTTCTTCGCGGTTCAGCGCGATCAGCACGCCGGCGGCGCGGGCCTGCTGGGCCTGGATGATCTGCATGACTTCGCGGATCGCGGTGCCGGCGGTGATCACGTCGTCGATGATCAGCACGTCACCGGCCAGCGGGGCGCCGACCAGGCTGCCGCCTTCGCCGTGATCCTTGGCTTCCTTGCGGTTGAAGCACCATGGCACGTCGAGCTGGTGTTGCTCGGCCAGTTGCACCGCAGTGGCTGCCGCCAAGGGAATGCCTTTGTAGGCCGGGCCGAACAGCACGTCGAACGGAATCTTGCTGTCGACGATGGCCGCCGCGTAGCAACGACCGAGCTGGGCCAGGGCCGAACCGCTGTTGAACAGGCCGGCATTGAAGAAATAGGGGCTGGTACGACCCGATTTAAGGGTGAACTCACCGAAGCGCAGAACCCCGCGATCGATGGCAAAACGAATGAAGTCGCGCTGATACGGCTGCATGAGGAGTCCCGGATACCACGGATTTAGCTAATTGAGTAGAGCTCGGGTATCATACACGCACGTGATTTTTGGGGCCATTTATGCGGATCATCAGTGTGAACGTGAATGGCATTCAGGCTGCGGTCGAGCGTGGGTTGCTCAGCTGGCTGCAAGCTCAGAATGCCGACGTCATCTGTCTTCAGGATACCCGCGCCTCGGCCTTTGAGCTCGACGACCCGGCTTTTCAGCTAGATGGCTACTTCCTTTATGCCTGCGACGCAGAAGTACCCGCCCAAGGCGGCGTGGCACTTTACTCGCGCTTGCAGCCCAAGGCAGTCATCATGGGCCTGGGCTTCGAGACAGCCGACCGCTACGGGCGTTACCTGCAGGCCGATTTCGACAAAGTCAGTATTGCTACCTTGCTCCTGCCTTCCGGGCAGAACGGCGACGAAGACCTCAACCAGAAATTCAAGTTGATGGACGACTTCGCCAAGTACCTGGACAAGCAGCGCCGCAAGCGTCGTGAATACATCTACTGCGGCTCGCTCTACGTGGCGCAGCAGAAGCTCGACATCAAGAACTGGCGCGACAGCCAGCAGTCGCCGGGCTTCCTCGCCCCAGAGCGCGCCTGGATGGACGAGATCGTCGGCAACATGGGCTATGTCGATGCCCTGCGCGAAGTCAGCCGCGAAGGCGACCAGTACAGCTGGTGGCCGGACAACGAACAAGCCGAGATGCTCAACCTGGGCTATCGCTTCGACTACCAGTTGCTGACGCCAGGCCTGCGCCGCTTCGTGCGTAGCGCGCGCCTGCCACGCCAGCCGCGCTTCTCGCAGCATGCGCCGCTGATCGTGGACTACGATTGGACGCTGACGATCTGATCCTCTGATCGCCAGGCACAAAAAAGCCGACCCTCGGGTCGGCTTTTTCATGTCCGCGATTAGCGGATCAGTCGGCCAGTGCGGCCTTCTGCAGCTCGAACAGATCGGCCATGCCTTTCTGCGCGATCGCCAGCATGGCGTTCAGTTCTTCCGGCTGGAACGGCGCGCCTTCGGCGGTGCCCTGGACTTCGATGAAGCCACCGGCGCTGGTCATGACCACGTTCAGGTCGGTCTCGGCCGCGGAGTCTTCCAGGTAGTCCAGGTCGAGCACCGCTTCACCCTTGTACATGCCTACCGACACGGCAGCGATCATGTGCTTGAGCGGGTCACCGCCCTTCAGGCCGCCACGCTTCTTGACCACGCGCAGGGCATCGACCAGGGCGACCATGGCACCAGTGATCGACGCGGTGCGGGTGCCGCCATCGGCCTGGATCACGTCGCAGTCGACGTACAGGGTGATGTCGCCGAGCTTGCTCATGTCCAGCGCGGCGCGCAGGGAGCGACCGATCAGGCGCTGGATTTCCAGGGTGCGGCCGCCCTGCTTGCCACGGCTGGCTTCACGCTGGTTACGCTCGCCGGTGGAGCGCGGCAGCATGCCGTATTCCGCGGTCAGCCAGCCTTGGCCCTGGCCTTTGAGGAAGCGCGGAACACCGTTCTCGACGCTGACCGTGCAGACCACCTTGGTGTCACCGAACTCGACCAGTACCGACCCTTCGGCGTGCTTGGTGTAGTTGCGGGTGATGCGGATCGAGCGAAGCTGATCGGCAGCGCGACCACTTGGACGTTTCATAAGGGATACCTGTACTGGGGGTTCGAACTGCCGAGCATTATAGAGCGCCAGACCCGCAGTGGACATGCCTGAAGCGGTATTGGCTGTACCGGCTTCATCGCTGGCAAGCCAGCTCCCACAGTGTCCGCTGCACCGCAAAACCTTGTGGGAGCTGGCTTGCCAGCGATGAGGCCCGGGAAAATGGCCCAGAACCCCCGGTCGGTATTTACCCTGGGCAATCGCACCGGTTTGTAACATCAGTGGATGGGACCGGGCAGCGCACTGCGTTACAATCCTGCGCCTTTGCAGCCCGTCGGCTTTCCCCTTCATCTATCTGCGAGGTACTTCCCATGGTGCACAGCATGACCGCCTTCGCTCGTGTCGAACGAGCCGGGACCCAGGGCACCCTCATCTGGGAATTGCGCTCGGTCAACCATCGTTACCTCGAACCCCACCTGCGCCTGCCGGAGGCCTTCCGCGACCTCGAAGGCGCGGTGCGCGAGTCGCTGCGCCAGGGCATTTCCCGCGGGAAGGTGGAATGCACCCTGCGCTTCACCGAGGAAAACGCCAGCAAATCGCTGCAGGTCGACCAGGACCGCGCCCGCCAGTTGGTGGAAGCCGCGGAGACCGTTGCCAGCCTGATCAAGAACCCCGCACCCCTGAACCCCCTGGCCGTGCTGTCCTGGCCCGGCGTATTGGTGGCCGATGCCGCCGATCCCCAGGCCCTGAACCAGGAAGCGCTGGAGCTGTTCGAGTCGGCCCTCGCCGAACTGAAGAGCGGCCGCAACCGCGAAGGTACCGAACTGGCCCGCCTGATCAACGAGCGCCTGGACAGCATGAGCCAGGAAGTCGCGACCCTGCGCACCCAGGTGCCACAGATGCTCGCCGCGCAACGGCAGAAGATCCTCGATCGCTTCACCGACATGAAGGCCGAACTGGACCCGCAGCGCCTGGAACAGGAAATGGTCCTGCTGGCGCAAAAGAGCGATGTCGCCGAAGAGCTCGACCGCCTCAGCACCCACGTCACCGAGGTGCGCCGCGTGCTCAAGTCCGGCGGTGCGGCGGGCCGGCGCCTGGACTTCCTGATGCAGGAACTCAATCGCGAAGCCAATACCCTCGGCTCCAAAGCCTTCGACCCACGCAGCACGCAAGCGGCGGTCAACCTCAAAGTGTTGATCGAGCAGATGCGTGAACAAGTACAGAACATCGAGTAAGGCCACCCCCACCATGAACCACAGCAGCGGCACCCTGTACATCATTTCGGCCCCGTCCGGCGCCGGCAAGACCAGCCTGGTCAAGGCCCTCACCGATGACCTGAACCACATCCGCGTGTCGGTCTCGCACACCACCCGTGCCATGCGTCCGGGCGAGCACGACGGGGTGAACTACCACTTCGTCGACCGCGCCGAGTTCGACCGTCTGAACGCCCAGGGCGACTTCCTCGAACAGGCCGAAGTATTCGGCAACTGCTACGGCACCTCGCGCAGCGCGCTGCAGCACACCCTCGACCAAGGCCACGACCTGATCCTGGAAATCGACTGGCAAGGCGCGCAGCAGGTCCGCAAGCTGATGCCTGGCGTGCGTTCGATCTTCATCCTGCCACCCAGCCAGCAGGCCCTGCGCCAGCGCCTGACCAACCGTGGCCAGGACAGTGACGAGATCATCGAAGGACGGATGCGCGAAGCGGTCAGCGAGATGGTCCATTACGACGAGTACGAGTACGTCATCATCAACGACGACTTCGCTACCGCGCTGGAAGACTTGAAAGCCGTGTTCCGCGCCAACCGCCTGCAACGGGACGGTCAGCAGCAGCGCCACGGCGAGCTGCTCAAGCAACTGCTGGCTTGAGCCCTCGCCGCCCCGGCCGCTTCAGCGGCGGCTGGGGACGATGGCATGACGACGCAGCGTCATGCCCAGGAAGAACGCCGGCGCGCGCAGACGCGACAGCAGCATCAGGACGATGCCCAGCAGCAGGATGATCATCGCGATCACGAACACCAGCCCCAAGCCCCCCACATGCGAGCCGCTACCGAACTCCGGCGAAGCGCTGTCGATGGCCGTCTGCACGAAGATCACCGAGAGAATCACACCGCCCAACAGCGGGCACAGGCCGCGCATGAAGAAGTGGCGCAGGCTGTCGAACAGGCTGTGGCGGAAGTACCAGACGCAGGCGAAGGCGGTCAGCGAATAGTAGAAGCAGATCATCATGCCGAGGGCGGTGATGGTGTCGGCCAGGACGTTCTCGCTGAGGGTACGCATGGTCACGTAGAACACCCCGGCGGCGACACCGGCGCAGATGGTGGCATAGCGCGGGGTCTGCGAACGCGGGCAGATGCGGGCGAAACGCTCCGGCACGGCACCGTAGTAGCCCATGGCGAGCAGCGTGCGCGCCGGCGAGACGAAGGTCGATTGCAGCGAGGCGGCGGTGCTCGCCAGTACGGCGATGGACATCAGGATCGCCAGCGGCCCCATCACCGGCCCGGCCAGGTGGGCGAAGACGTTTTCCTGGATCCGCGGATTACCCAGGCCCAGGCCTTCTTCGCTGATCCCGGCGAACTGCAGGGTGGCGATGGCGGTGACCAGGTACAGGCCGAGGATCAGCAGCACGGTCAGGGTCGCAGCGCGGCCGGGCACCTCATCGCTGCCCACCGACTCCTCGCTCATGGTCAGGCACACGTCCCAGCCCCAGAAGATGAAGATCGACAACGACAGACCGGCGGTGAAGGCCGAGAACGACTCAACGCCGAAGGGGTTGAACCAGCTCACATCAAAGTCCATCGGCGGTGTCTCGGCCGAGCCGCCGAACGCCGCGATGGCGAAGCCCACCAGCACCACCAGTTGCAAGGCCACCAGACCGTACTGCACGGCCATGGTGGTGCCGATGCCGCGACAGCAGATCCACACCGCCATGGCGATGAACACGCAACAGGTGACCACGTTGACCAGCAGGTTGTCGCTCAGCGCAGCCACCTCATGGCTGCCACTGAGTTGCCCGAGGAACAGATAGAAGAAGTCCACCGCCACGCCGGCCAAGTTGGACAGCACGATAGTGGTTGCCGTGACCAGCCCCCAACCACCGATCCAGCCGATCATCGGGCCGAAGGCCCGCGCCGACCAGGTGAAGGAAGTACCGCTGTCCGGCTCCGCTGCGTTCAGCTCGCGGTAGCCCA
Organism: Pseudomonas sp. FG98; assembly: GCF_057808595.1. Lineage (NCBI taxonomy): Bacteria > Pseudomonadati > Pseudomonadota > Gammaproteobacteria > Pseudomonadales > Pseudomonadaceae > Pseudomonas > Pseudomonas sp. FG98. Next base: position 159,968 of record NZ_JBMDIJ010000001.1, read on the forward strand.
GGGCGACCAGCAGCATCGGCAGGAAGCCGACGATGAACACCGCCGGCAGGTGCTGGCCGACTTCGCGTACCGTCGGCCCGAGGGCGCCGGTCAGGGTGTAGACCGGGGCGATGGTGGAAATGCCCAGCACAATGCTGGCCAGCAGCCCGAGCCGGCCCTTGGCCAGCCCCTTGGATGCCTTGCGAGCCTGCCCCGCCGTACCCGAGGTCAGGCTTGCTTCGAATTCGCTCATGAGTAGATGTCGCCGCTATTGGAATTGTTTTTCAGGGCATCCGGGAATGCCCGCTACAGATTTGCCTCGCGGTAGCGCTGGCCACCGGCGTAGGCCTCACAGGCTGCACGGAACGCCTGGAACAGACGCAACGAAACCGGATTCTCGGCATAACGCCATTCCGGGTGCCATTGCACGCCGAGCACGAAGCCGGGTGCGTCCTCCATGGAAACCGCTTCGATCAGCCCGTCCGGCGCCAGCGCTTCGACGCGCAGGCCATCGGCAAGGCGATCGATACCCTGGGAGTGCAGCGAGTTGACCATGAAGCTGCGCGGCAGGCCCAGTCGCTGGAATTGCCCGTCAGGCTCGACCGTGACCGGGTGGCTCGGGCTGTACTGCACGTCCAGCGGCGCGTCCTGCGGTTCGCGGTGGTCCAGATAGCCGGGCAGCTCGTGGACACGCTGGTGCAAGGTGCCGCCGAGGGCCACGTTGAGCTCCTGGAACCCCCGGCAAACGCAAAACACCGGCACGCCGGCCGCGATGGCTGCGCGCAGCAGCGGCAGGGTCAGGCGGTCGCGCTGGAGGTCATGACGGGTGCCTTCCGCGCTGGGGGCGCCATTGTAATGATGCGGCTCGACATTAGAAGGCGAACCGGTAAAAAGAATGCCGTCGAGGCGCTCGAGCAGGCGCTGCGGGTCCAGCGCCTCGTCGAGTGCCGGGATGATCAGCGGCAGGCCGGCAAAACCGGCGGCCTCGACGTACTTGTCGCCCACGGTGTGGGAGGCAGTGTGACCAAGCATCTGGCGGCACGCAGTGACGCCGATCAAAGGGGTTTTCATCGATTCAGCCTCTCTTGAGCAACACATGACTCACGAAGCCAACGCGCCCCTTGTGGGAGCTGGCTTGCCAGCGATTGCTTTAGTGAATTCACCATCGCAATCGCTGGCAAGCCAGCTCCCACAGGGTCCGCGTCGCGTCAAAGATCTCTTAGAGCTTGATCCAGGTCGCCTTCAGTTCGGTGTACTTGTCGAAGGCATGCAGCGACTTGTCGCGGCCGTTACCCGACTGCTTGAAACCACCGAACGGCGCGGTCATGTCGCCGCCGTCGTACTGGTTGATCCACACACTGCCGGCACGCAAGGCACGAGCACTGCGGTGCGCCTTGGAGATGTCCGCCGTCCACACCGCCGCCGCCAGGCCGAAGGGCGAGTCGTTGGCGATGGCAATGGCTTCCTCGGCACTGTCGAAGGTGATCACCGACAGCACCGGACCGAAGATTTCCTCACGAGCGATGCGCATGGCGTTGGTCACGCCATCGAAGATCGCCGGCTCGACATACACCCCGCAGGTCTCCTCCAGCACACGCTGGCCACCCGCGACCAGGGTCGCACCATCGGCCTTGCCCGCCTCGACATAGCCCAGCACCGTGTCCAGCTGGGTGCCGTCCACCAGGGCGCCGACGCGGGTCTGCGGATCCAGCGCATGCCCCGGTTTCCAGGCCTTGAGGGCCTCCACCACCATCGGCAGGAAGCGCTCCTTCACCGAGCGCTCCACCAGCAGCCGCGAGCCGGCGATGCACACCTCGCCCTGGTTGAAGGCGATGGCGGCCGCGGCGGCTTCAGCGGCGGCAGACAGATCAGGCGCGTCGGCGAAGACGATATTCGGGCTCTTGCCGCCAGCCTCCAGCCAGACGCGCTTCATGTTCGACTCGCCGGCGTAGACCATCAGTTGCTTGGCGATCCGGGTCGAGCCGGTGAACACCAGGGTATCCACATCCATGTGCAGGGCCAGGGCCTTGCCCACGGTGTGGCCGTAGCCCGGCAGCACGTTGAACACGCCCGCCGGGATGCCGGCTTCAAGCGCCAGCTGGGCCACACGGATGGCGGTCAGCGGCGATTTCTCCGACGGCTTGAGGATCACCGAGTTGCCCGTGGCCAGGGCCGGGCCGAGCTTCCAGCAGGCCATCATCAGCGGGAAGTTCCACGGCACGATGGCTGCAACCACGCCGATCGGCTCGCGAGTCACCAGGCCGAGCTGGTCGTGGGGCGTCGGCGCCACTTCGTCGTAGACCTTGTCGATGGCCTCGGCCGACCAGCGGATCGAGTTCGCTGCCGCCGGGATGTCGATAGCCAGGGAATCGGCGATCGGCTTGCCCATGTCCAGGGTTTCCAGTAGCGCCAGCTCCTGGGCATTGGCCAGCAGCAAGTCGGCGAAGGCAATCAGCACACGCTTGCGCTGGGCTGGCGCCTGGTGGGCCCAGACGCCGCTGTCGAAGGTACGGCGGGCAGCGGCCACGGCCAGTTCGGCGTCGGCGGCATCGCAGCTGGCGATGGCGGCCAGGGCACGGCCGTCGACCGGGCTGATGCAGTCGAAGGTGTCACCGGAAACGCTGGCACGGTAGGCGCCGTCGACAAAGGCACGGCCTTCGATGCGCAGGCTTTGGTAGAGGGTTTCCCACTGTTCGCGAGACGGGATTGTCATTGTTGTTCTCCGGGCATCAGACCGTGTGCAGGTACCAGTTGTATTCGAGGTCGGAAATCGACACCTCGAACTCCGCCAGTTCGCTTTCCTTGCAGGCGACGAAAATATCGATGTAGTCGGGGCTGATGTACTGGTTCAGCACTTCGCTGTCGTCCAGCTCGCGCAGGGCGTCGCGCAGGTTGTTCGGCAGGGTCTGTTCCAGTTGCTCGTAGGAATTGCCTTCGATCGGCGCGCCCGGCTCGATCTTGTTGGTCAGACCGTGATGAATCCCGGCGAGGATCGCGGCCATCATCAGGTAGGGGTTGGCGTCGGCACCGGCCACCCGGTGCTCGATGCGTACCGCGTCGCTGCTGCCGGTCGGCACGCGGACTGCCACGGTGCGGTTGTCCAGGCCCCAGCTCGGTGCGTTGGGCACGTAGAACTGGGCGCCGAAGCGGCGGTAGGAGTTGATGTTCGGGCAGAGGAAGGCCATGGACGCCGGCATGGTTTCCAGCACGCCGCCGATGGCGTGGCGCAGGGCGTCGTTCTGCTCGGGGTCATCGCTGGTGAAGATGTTCTTGCCGGTGGCCTTGTCGAGCAGCGAGATATGCACGTGCAGGCCGTTGCCAGCCTGGCCCGGATAGGGCTTGGCCATGAAGGTGGAGTCCATTTCATGGTCGTAGGCGATGTTCTTGATCACCCGCTTGAGCAGCAGCGCGTAGTCGCAGGCCTTCATCGGATCGGCGACGTGGTGCATGTTCACTTCGAACTGCGCCGGGGCGCTTTCCTTGACGATGGCGTCGGCCGGGATGCCCTGCTCCTTGGCGGCTTCGAGCATGTCCTGGAGGCAGTCGACGTACTCGTCGAGGTCGTCGATCAGGTAGACCTGGGTCGATTGCGGGCGCTTGCCGGAAATCGGCGAGCGCGGCGGCTGCGGACGACCGTTGAGGTTGTCCTGGTCGATCAGATAGAACTCCAGTTCGAACGCGGCGCAGATGGTCAGGCCCAGGGCGTCGAACTTCTCTACAACGCCGCGTAGCACTTCCCGCGGGTCGGCGAAGAACGGCGTGCCGTCCAGCTCGTGCATGGTCATCAGCAATTGTGCGGTGGGGCGCTTCTGCCAGGGCTCGAAACTCAGGGTGCCGGGGATCGGGTAGCAGATGCGGTCGGCGTCGCCGATATCCAGACCCAGGCCGGTGCTTTCCACGGTGGAGCCGTTGATATCGAGGGCGAACAGCGACGCGGGCAGGTTGATGCCCTTTTCGTAGACCTTGACCAGGCTCGCCCGCTCGATGCGCTTGCCGCGCACTACCCCGTTCATGTCGGCGATCAACAGATCGACGAATTGCACCTCGGGGTGGGCCTTGAGGAATTCGCCCATTTCATCAACGGGGATGGCGCACGGGGAGACCGACGTCATGGCTAGGCATCCTTTGGAATTTTTGTAGGGGCAGCGATGTAGGGAGGTAATGCGGGTATTCGGGGGCGATGGCTGGTCTTGTTCTCGGGTAGTCCATCGAGGGAATCGCACTATAGAATGGCCTCCACGCAAACAAACATTGGCGTTTTGGCAAGCGAAGAGTGCACCGATGCAATATCAGATCAGCCATGCCGACCTCTCCCTGGTTCTCGCCCTGGTCCGCGGACGCTCCCTGGCGAAAGCGGCGGAACTGCTCAAGGTCGACGTTTCCACGGTGTTTCGCTCGATCCGGCGGATGGAGGCGGCGCTGGGCACCGCGTTGTTCGTAAAGAGCCGCAAGGGCTACATACCCACCGGCACCGCCCAGGCCCTGGCCGAGCAGGCCGAACGCGCCGAACAGGCCCTGGATGCAGCGCGGGTGGCGCTGGCCCATGGCGAGCAGGTGGTCAGCGGCACGGTACGCCTGACCTGCACCGACGCCGTGCTGCACAGCCTGCTGCTGCCGGCGCTGGCCGAATTCATGCCGGCCTACCCGGCCCTGACCCTGGAGCTGGCCACCTCCAACACCTTCGCCAACCTCAGCCGGCGCGACGCCGACCTGGCCCTGCGCCTGACCAATGCGCCGCCGGAGCATCTGGTCGGACGCTGCCTGGGCTCGGCGTCCTATGTCGTCTGCGGGCGTGAGGAGTTTCGTCAGCGCCTGAACGAAAATCCGGCCAGCGTGCCGTGGATCGCCCCGGACGATTCCATGCAGGACCACCCCACCGTGGTCTGGCGCAGCGAGAAACTCCCCGCCGTGCTGCCGCGCTACCGCTGCAGCGGAATCGCCTCCATCGCCCAGATGGTCGGCGCCGGACTCGGCGTGGCGGCACTGCCGGACTACATGGCGCATACCCTGCCGGGCGTGGCGCAACTGAGCGACGCCCTGCCCGGCTGCGACACTCAGTTGTGGCTGCTCACCCGCCCGGATTGCCGGGCCCTGCGCTCGGTGCAGACCCTGTTCGACGAACTGACGCCACGCCTGCGCAACGCGTTGATCTGAGCAATAGATGAAGACTATTGAAATAGACGCTTACAAGTAGGTATCGTCAGCCTATTCAGGGCTCGCGGCCGAAAACAGCGCTTCCATAAAGGCTGGTTATTTTTTAAACTGCCGAGTCCACTCGCCCACTCTCGGGCAGAACACCGCATTCGCTATTCGAGGAACACCATGGCCCGCGTAACCGTTGAAGACTGCCTGGAACACGTTGATAACCGTTTTGAGCTGGTCATGCTGTCCACCAAGCGTGCCCGTCAACTGGCGACCGGCGGCAAAGAGCCGAAAGTGGCCTGGGAAAACGACAAGCCCACCGTCGTGGCACTGCGTGAAATCGCCGAAGGTATCGTGACTCCGGAGTTCATCGCCGCCGAAGAGATCGTCACCGAAGACCCGGTCTTCCCGACGTTCGAGGACGAGGCCAACGAGGCCGTCTAAGTCCATGCCTGGTCGACGTTGTACGGCGCGGGTCCCTTATCCTCGGCAGGAGGTCGAATCTTGCCGAGCATAGACGCCCTCGCCGATCGCCTATCGACCTATCTGGGTCCCGACCAGGTCAACCTGGTCCGCCGGGCCTATTTCTACGCCGAGCAGGCCCACGATGGCCAGCGTCGCCGCAGTGGCGAGGCGTACGTCACGCATCCGCTGGCCGTCGCCAGCATCCTCGCCGACATGCACATGGACCATCAGAGCCTGATGGCGGCCATGCTGCACGACGTGATCGAAGACACCGGCATCGCCAAGGAAGCCCTCAGTTCGCAGTTTGGCGAGACCGTCGCCGAGCTGGTCGATGGCGTCAGCAAGCTGACCCAGATGAACTTCGAGACCAAGGCCGAGGCCCAGGCGGAAAACTTCCAGAAGATGGCCATGGCCATGGCTCGCGATATCCGCGTGATCCTGGTCAAGCTGGCTGACCGCCTGCACAACATGCGCACCCTGGAAGTGCTGTCCGGCGAGAAACGCCGGCGCATTGCCAAGGAAACCCTCGAGATCTACGCCCCCATCGCCAATCGCCTCGGCATGCACAGCGTGCGGATCGAGTTCGAGGACCTGGGCTTCAAGGCGATGTACCCGATGCGCTCGGCGCGCATCTACCAGGCGGTCAAGCGCGCACGCGGCAACCGCAAGGAAATCGTCAACAAGATCGAGGAATCGCTGAGCCACTGCCTGGCCGTCGACGGCATCCAGGGCGAGGTCAGCGGGCGGCAGAAGCACATCTATGGCATCTACAAGAAGATGCGCGGCAAACGCCGGGCCTTCAACGAGATCATGGATGTCTACGCGTTCCGCATCATCGTCGACAAGGTCGACACCTGCTACCGCGTGCTCGGCGCCGTGCACAACCTGTACAAGCCGCTGCCCGGCCGCTTCAAGGACTACATCGCGATCCCCAAGGCCAACGGCTACCAGTCGTTGCATACCACGCTGTTCGGCATGCACGGCGTGCCCATCGAGATCCAGATCCGCACCCGCGAGATGGAAGAGATGGCCAACAACGGCATCGCCGCCCACTGGCTGTACAAGTCCAGCGACGACGAGCAGCCCAAGGGCACCCACGCCCGTGCGCGGCAGTGGGTCAAGGGCGTGCTGGAATTGCAGCAACGTGCAGGCAACTCCCTCGAATTCATCGAGAGCGTGAAGATCGACCTGTTCCCGGACGAGGTCTACGTGTTCACGCCCAAGGGCCGCATCATGGAGCTGCCCAAAGGCTCCACTGCGGTCGACTTCGCCTATGCAGTGCATACCGACGTCGGCAACAGCTGCATCGCCTGCCGTATCAACCGCCGCCTGGCGCCGCTGTCGGAACCGCTGCAGAGCGGTTCCACGGTGGAAATCGTCAGCGCCCCGGGCGCCCGGCCGAATCCGGCCTGGCTCAACTTCGTGGTCACCGGCAAGGCGCGTACGCATATTCGCCACGCCCTCAAGCTGCAGCGTCGCTCCGAGTCGATCAACCTCGGCGAACGCCTGCTGAACAAGGTGCTCAACGGCTTCGACAGCGCCCTCGACAAGATTCCGCCGGAACGCATCCAGGCCATGCTCGGCGAGTACCGCCTGGAGCTCATCGAAGACCTGCTGGAAGACATCGGCCTGGGCAACCGCATGGCCTACGTGGTCGCCCGCCGCCTGCTGTCCACCGAGGGCGAGCAGCTGCCGAACCCGGAAGGTCCGCTGGCGATCCGCGGCACCGAAGGCCTGGTCCTGAGCTACGCCAAGTGCTGCACGCCGATCCCGGGCGACCCGATCGTCGGTCACCTGTCGGCCGGCAAAGGCATGGTGGTGCACCTGGAGAGCTGCCGGAACATCAGCGAAATCCGCCACAACCCGGAAAAATGCATCCAGCTGTCCTGGGCCAAGGACGTCACCGGCGAGTTCAACGTCGAGTTGCGCGTCGAGCTGGAACACCAGCGCGGCCTGATTGCCCTGCTGGCCAGCAGCGTCAATGCCGCCGATGGCAACATCGAGAAAATCAGCATGGATGAGCGCGATGGTCGCATCAGCGTCGTCCAGTTGGTGGTCAGCGTGCACGACCGCGTGCACCTGGCCCGCGTGATCAAGAAACTGCGCGCGCTGACGGGCGTCATCCGCATCACCCGCATGCGCGCGTAGCCCTTCCCTTGCAAGGAGTCACCATGACCAAGACCGTCATCAACAGCGACAAGGCACCTGCCGCCATCGGCACCTACTCCCAGGCGATCAAGGCTGGCAACACCGTCTACATGTCGGGCCAGATCCCTCTCGATCCGAAAACCATGGAACTGGTCGAAGGCTTCGAAGCCCAGACCGTCCAGGTGTTCGAAAACCTCAAGGCCGTTGCCGAAGCCGCTGGCGGTTCGTTCAAGGACATCGTCAAGCTGAACATCTTCCTGACCGACCTGAGCCACTTCGCCAAGGTCAACGAAGTCATGGGCCGCTACTTCGAGCAGCCATACCCTGCTCGCGCCGCCATCGGCGTTGCCGCCCTGCCACGCGGTGCGCAGGTCGAGATGGACGCTATCCTGGTTCTCGAGTAATACCCCCGCGGCGAGTCGTTCGGCTCGCCGCATCTTTTCCTGAAGGACCCCGCCATGCGCCACGCGCTTGCCCTTTCCCTGGTTGCCGCACTGCTGGGCGGCTGCGCCAGCCACAAACCCGAAGACTACAACGGCGTCTGGATCAACCAGAACGCGATCGATGCCGCCGCCAAGGGCACCGGCCTGCGCTATGCGCTGGAGCGCAATGGTCCGAACTTCGAGTGGAAGGTCAATGTCGCGGCGGGCCAGGCCAGCTACAGCAATGGTTTCGAACTGGTCGAAGGCCGCCTGAAAGCGATCGACGAAGACCATTGGCAAGTGCAACTGGATGGCGACCAGGTGGAAAACCTTGAGCTGGATGGCAAGGAACTGGTGCAGCAGGCCAGCGACTGGGCCCCGGAGCAACGTTTCCAGCGCAACAGCGACGTGATCGACGCCGACGTTCCGCCAGGGGCCATCTTCGAGAAAGCCCTGTATGGCGCCTACATGAAAGGCGACTGGCGTGTACTGGAAGGCCCGGGCCAGGGTGGTACCGTGCGCTTCCGCGACAATGGCGGCCTGGACGGCTTGCCCAACCTCGACCGCTACGCCCTGTGCCTGGCCGGCGACTGCGCCACCATGACCGGCAAGTACGACAGCATGTGGCTGGAGCGCAACCAGCAAGGCAACCCGTGGATCTTCAAGCGTGACGGCAAGCAGCTGGAAATCTTCCAGGCCATCAACGAAGCCCAGCCGGACGAGATGCCCGAACTGCGTCCGGGCGCCCGGCGCTGGCTGCTGGAGCGCAAATAGCACTCCGCCGGTTATGCGGACCCCGCGAGAGATTCTATGGTGGCGAGCAAGCAGATTGATGTTGTGACTGCTGGCCTCATCGTCGGCAAGCCGACTCCCACAGGGTTCTGGGCCAACCACAGTATCTGTGTTCGGCGCGATCCCTGTGGGAGCTGGCCTTGCCAGCGATGAGGCCCGCAGGGTCAATGATGTTGCCTGTCAGGACTTTTGCCCCTCGAGAATCGCCGCATACCCCTCGCGATAGCTGGGATAGGCCGGCGCCCAGCCAAGCGCCCGGGCGCGGGCATTGCTGCAACGCTTGCTGCCGGTCCGCCGGACCCGCTGCTGCTCCGACCACTCGGTAACACCCATGTACTCGCGCAACCAGGCAACCACCTCGGCCAGCGGCGCAGGTGCATCGTCCACACCGATATAGCAATCGTCCAACTGCCGCCCTGCCTGGTCGGCGCACAACAGGAAGGCCAGCAGGCCAGCGGCGTCCTCGGCATGGATGCGGTTGCCATAAAGCGGCGGCTCCTCCATCACCCTGTAGCCCTGGCGGACCTGGCTCAACAACCATTCACGACCCGGGCCATAGATTCCGGTCAAACGCACCACGCTGGCCGGAATGCCGCTATCGAGCGCCAGTTGCTCCGCCTCCAGCATCACCCGCCCGGAATACTCCTGCGGCGCGGTTTCCGCCGTTTCGTCTATCCACTCACCACCCTGCTGGGCATAAACGCTGCTGCTGGACACGAACAGCAGGCGACGCGGCTTTTGCCCACGCTCGGCCAGCCAGCCAAGGACATTGCGCAAGCCGTCGACATAGGCGCGGCGATAGCCAGGCTCGTCATGCTGGCTCGCAGCCACGCAATAGACCAGGTAATCCGGCCCCGCCAGCGGCCAGTCCGCCGGTGCCAAGGATTGCTCCAGATCGGCGGCGATCGCCGTGACACCGGCCGGTAATGCACTAACATTTCTGCGCAGTCCGCTGACCGACCAGCCTCCAGCCAGCAACTGCCTGGCCAGGCGACCACCCACATCGCCACAACCGACGATCAGTACTGAAGGTGCAGACATGATGAAACTCCCGTAATCAAAGACCCGGACTATCCCGGCAAAATCGATAGGCGGCTAGCGGCCCTGGAAAAAAAGCTACTTTATTACTTCTGCTAACAAGAATTACTTGCAATAATGGCCGCCCATTTTTCCGTTCTCGGCCTGTTTCGAGGCCTTGAGGACCATCCACTCATTCTTCTTCATCAGGTCCGGCCAGCATGACACGCATTCAACCCTCCGCTTCGCCAACCACGTCGCGCGCCCTGCGCGCCATCGCAGCGCTGATGTTCAGCCTGATGCTGACACCTGTCGCCATGGCTGAAGAGCCGACTGCAGCCCAGGCTGCTCCTGCCGCAGCAGCAGCGCCTGTCGCCCCGGTAGCGGAAGGTAGCACGCCAGCCGCCGCTGGCGCCGAGCACGCTGCAGCCGCTCCGGTCGACCCGGCTGCTGCCCCGGTGGAAGGCGCAGTCGAGCAACCACTGAATGAAGACGGCGAACCGATGGCCGACGATCCGACCCTGGGCATGGGCCACGATCTGTCGCCATGGGGCATGTACCAGAACGCCGACGTCGTGGTTAAAACAGTGATGATCGGCCTGGCCATCGCCTCGATCATCACCTGGACCATCTGGATCGCCAAAGGCCTCGAACTGGTACGCGCCAAACGTCGCCTGCGTGGCGAAATCGCCGCCCTGAAGAAATCGGCCACCCTCAAGGACGCATCGGAGAAAGCCGACAAGCCAGGCACCCTGGCCCACGTGCTGATCCACGACGCCCTGGAAGAAATGCACCTGTCGGCCAACGCCCGCGAGAAGGAAGGCATCAAGGAGCGTGTCAGCTTCCGTCTGGAGCGCCTGGTCGCCGCCAGCGGCCGCAACATGTCCAGCGGCACCGGCGTACTGGCTACCATCGGTTCCACCGCGCCGTTCGTCGGTCTGTTCGGTACCGTGTGGGGCATCATGAACAGCTTCATCGGCATCGCCAAAACCCAGACCACCAACCTCGCCGTCGTTGCTCCCGGCATCGCCGAAGCCCTGCTGGCCACCGCACTGGGTCTGGTCGCCGCGATTCCTGCCGTAGTGATCTACAACGTCTTCGCCCGCTCCATCGCCGGCTACAAGGCCCAGGTGTCCGACGCCTCGGCGCAGGTTCTGCTGCTGGTCAGCCGCGACCTGGACCATCAGCCAGGCGAGCGCGCTGCTCAGCCGCACATGGTGAAAGTGGGGTAAGCCATGGGCCTGCATCTTAACGAGGGTGGCGACGATCTCGCCGAGAACCACGAAATCAACGTAACGCCGTTCATCGACGTGATGCTGGTGCTGCTGATCATCTTCATGGTCGCGGCACCGCTGGCAACGGTCGACATCAAGGTCGACCTGCCCGCCTCGACGGCGAAACCCGCGCCGAGGCCGGAGAAACCGGTGTTCCTCAGCGTCAAGGCCGACCAGAAGCTTTACCTCGGTGACGATCTGGTCCCGCAGAGCGACCAGTTGGGCGCACTGCTGGATGCCAAGACCAAGGGCGACAAGGAAACCACGATCTTCTTCCAGGCCGACAAGGGCGTGGACTACGGCGATCTGATGGAAGTCATGAACATTCTGCGCGCAGCCGGCTACCTCAAGGTCGGCCTGGTCGGGCTTGAGACGGCAGCGAAGAAATGATCGAGACCCGGGACACACTGTTGCGTTACTGCGGTGGTCTGGTCTTCGTACTGGCGGTGCATGCCTTGGCTATCTGGGTCGCGCTGAACTGGTCAAGGACGGAGGCAATCGAATTGCCGCCCGCGGCCATGATGATCGCGATGCCACCGATGCCGGAGCCAGCGCCGCCGCCACCGCCCAAGGTAGTGACGCCGCCACAGCCGCCGGCACCGGTGGAGGAGCCGCCACTGCCGAAGCTGGTCGAAGCACCGAAGCCCAAGATCGCCATTCCCAAGCCCGCCAAGCCCAAGGCCAAGCCTCAGCCGCCGAAGCCGGTGCAGAAGGAAGAGCCGAAGGAAACGCCGGTCGATCAGGAAGTCGCCGATGCACCGCCAAGCCCGGCCCCGGCAACGCCAGCAGCCGCACCGGCGCCGAGCGTGCCGAGCAACAGCGAAGCGAAAGCGACCTGGCAGAGCGAACTGCTGAATCACCTGGCGAAGTTCAAGCGCTACCCGGAAGACGCGCGTCGCCGTGGCCAGACCGGTATTACCCAACTGCGCTTCGTGGTCGATACCGAAGGTCGGGTGGTTTCGTACGAGCTGGTAGGCAAGTCCGGCAGCGCCTCGCTGGACCGTGCGACCCTGGAGATGATCCGCAAGGCTCAACCGCTGCCCAAGCCGCCCAAGGAGATCCTTTCCAACGGCGTCATCGACCTGAAGGCACCGTTCGTCTTCTCGCTCGAAAAGAGCAGGCGCTAACCACGCACCAAGAAAGCCGGCCGCTGATGCGGCCGTTTTTCTTGCAATCATCGTTTCTGTCGTACGCACGCAAGTCTGATAACGTGCGTCTATCGGTTGCAGCCGCTATGCTGGGGCCGCTACTTCATGGACGCACGTTATGACCCTTACAGAATTGCGCTACATCGTCACTCTTGCCCAGGAACAGCATTTCGGCCATGCCGCCGAACGCTGCCATGTCAGCCAGCCGACCCTGTCGGTGGGCGTGAAAAAGCTCGAGGACGAACTCGGCGTACTGATCTTCGAACGCAGCAAGAGCGCGGTGCGCCTGACCCCGGTCGGCGAAAGCATCGTCGCCCAGGCACAGAAGGTCCTTGAACAGGCCCAGGGCATCCGCGAGCTGGCCCAGGCCGGCAAGAACCAGCTGACCGCGCCACTCAAGGTCGGCGCGATCTACACCGTCGGCCCCTACCTGTTCCCGCACCTGATCCCGCAACTGCACCGGGTCGCCCCGCAGATGCCGTTGTACATCGAAGAAAACTTCACCCACGTGCTGCGCGACAAACTGCGCAACGGCGAGCTGGACGCGGTGATCATCGCCCTGCCCTTCAACGAAGCCGACGTGCTGACCCTGCCGCTCTACGACGAGCCGTTCTACGTGCTGATGCCCAGCGGCCATCCGTGGACCCAGCAGGAGACCATCGACGCCAGCCTGCTCAACGACAAGAGCCTGCTGCTGCTCGGCGAGGGCCACTGCTTCCGCGACCAGGTCCTGGAAGCCTGTCCGACCCTGGGCAAGGGCAGCGACAGCGCCAAGCACACCACGGTGGAGTCCAGCTCCCTGGAAACCATCCGGCACATGGTTGCCTCCGGCCTGGGTGTTTCGATCCTGCCGCTGTCGGCGGTGCACAGCCATCACTACGCTCCGGGCGTCATCGAAGTACGGCCGTTGAGCCCACCGACACCCTTCCGCACCGTCGCCATCGCCTGGCGTGCCAGCTTCCCGCGGCCCAAGGCCATCGAGATCCTCGCTGACTCGATTCGCCTCTGCTCCGTGGCCAAGCCGCCTGCGAGCGAGTAGGTCGTCGTCATGACCGAGTTGTCCCATGTGTCGGTTACGGCACTGAAAGGCGTAGGTGAAGCCCTGGCCGAGAAACTGGCCAAGGTCGGCCTGGAAAACCTCCAGGACGTGCTGTTCCACCTGCCCCTGCGCTATCAGGACCGCACTCGCGTGGTGCCCATAGGTGCCCTGCGCCCGGGCCAGGATGCGGTGATCGAAGGCGTGGTCAGCGGCGCCGACGTGGTCATGGGCAAGCGCCGCAGCCTGGTGGTGCGCCTGGGTGACGGCAGCGGCGTGCTCAGCCTGCGCTTCTATCACTTCAGCATGGCGCAGAAGGACGCGCTCAAGCGCGGCACCCATGTGCGCTGCTACGGCGAGGCACGCCCTGGCGCCTCCGGCCTGGAGATCTACCACCCGGAATACCGCACCCTCAACGGCAACGAACCGCCGCCCCCGGTGGACCAGACCCTGACACCGATCTACCCGACCACCGAAGGCCTGACCCAGCAACGCCTGCGCCAGCTGAGCCAGCAGACCCTGACCCTGCTCGGCCCGCGCAGCCTGCCGGACTGGCTGCCGGAAGAGCTGGCCCGGGACTACCACCTCGGGCCGCTGGACGAAGCCATCCGCTACCTGCACCAGCCGCCGGCGGATGCCGATGTCGACGAGCTCGCCGAGGGCCAGCACTGGGCCCAGCACCGCCTGGCGTTCGAAGAACTGCTGACCCACCAGCTCTCGCAACAGCGCCTGCGCGAAAGCATGCGCTCCCTGCGCGCGCCGGTACTGCCCAAGGCCAAGCGCCTGCCCCAGCAATTCCTTGCCAACCTGGGCTTCCCGCCGACCGGTGCGCAGCAGCGGGTGGGCAACGAGATCGCCTACGACCTGAGCCAGCAGGAACCCATGCTGCGCCTGGTGCAGGGCGATGTCGGCGCCGGCAAGACCGTGGTCGCCGCCCTGGCCGCCCTGCAGGCCCTGGAAGCCGGCTACCAGGTGGCGCTGATGGCGCCGACCGAGATTCTCGCCGAACAGCACTACCTCACCTTCAAGCGCTGGCTCGAACCGCTGGGCATCGAAGTCGCCTGGCTGGCCGGCAAGCTCAAGGGCAAGGCCCGCACGGCGGCACTGGAGCAGATCGCCACCGGCACGCCGATGGTGGTCGGTACCCATGCGCTGTTCCAGGAGGAGGTGAAGTTCCACAACCTCGCCCTGGCGATCATCGACGAGCAGCACCGCTTCGGCGTGCAGCAACGCCTGGCCCTGCGCCAGAAAGGCGTCGGCGGCCGCTTCTGCCCGCATCAGTTGATCATGACCGCGACGCCGATCCCGCGGACGCTGGCCATGAGCGCCTACGCCGACCTCGACACCTCGATCCTCGACGAACTGCCGCCCGGCCGGACCCCGGTGAACACCGTGCTGGTCGCCGACAGCCGGCGCTTCGAAGTGGTCGAACGGGTCCGCGCCGCCTGCGCCGAAGGGCGCCAGGCCTACTGGGTGTGCACCCTGATCGAAGAATCCGAGGAACTGACCTGCCAGGCAGCCGAGACCACCTTCGAAGAGTTGTCGATGGCCCTGGGCGAACTGCGCGTGGGCCTGATCCACGGGCGCATGAAGCCTGCGGAAAAAGCCGCGATCATGGCTGAATTCAAGGAAGGCCGCCTGCAATTGCTGGTGGCGACGACGGTGATCGAGGTCGGCGTGGACGTACCCAACGCCAGCCTGATGATCATCGAAAACCCCGAGCGTCTGGGCCTGGCCCAGTTGCACCAGTTACGCGGCCGGGTCGGACGCGGCAGCGCAGTGAGTCACTGCGTGCTGCTCTACCATCCGCCACTGTCGCAGATCGGTCGCGAACGCCTGGGAATCATGCGCGAAACCAATGACGGTTTCGTCATCGCCGAAAAAGACCTGGAGCTGCGCGGCCCCGGGGAAATGCTCGGCACCCGCCAGACCGGCCTGCTGCAATTCAAGGTCGCCGACCTGATGCGCGACGCCGACCTGCTGCCCGCAGTGCGCGACGCAGCCCAGGCCCTGCTGGCACGCTGGCCCGATCATGTCAGCCCGCTATTGGAACGCTGGCTGCGTCACGGCCAACAATACGGCCAGGTGTGACGTGTTCGGCGGAATTGGATCCAGGCCGCCAGTCAAGCTGGTTATACTCTCGCCACTGTAAAGAATTTGGATACAGACCATGATTGAAGTTGCCCTCGATACCGCAACCCCACAGGTTCCGTCTGTTATCCGGCTGCTGCTCGACAAGCTGGGCGTCGCCTACCGCGAAGTGGCCGACCACCCGCAGCTGCCGCCCGAAACCCGCGTCCAGGCCGTGCTGCTCGATGACACGGTCGGCGCCCTCATGGTGCTGTTGCCGCAGAGCCAGTTGCTCGACCTCAGCCGCCTCACCGAGCTGACCGGACGCAAGCTCGCCGCCGTACCGCTGGAGCGCCTGCAACTGATGCTCGACAAGCATGGGCTGAAGATTCTCCCCGGTATCCCGGCGCTGACCAGTTCGCCATGCCTGTACGAAGACAGCGTGCTCAAGCCCGACGCCCTGCTGGTGCAGTCGGGAGAAGCGGGCCTGCTGCTGGAGATCGAGCGCGACGACTTCCGCAAGATGCTCAGCAAGGCCAGCGCCGGCCAGTTCGGCGAGCTGCTGAGCAAGATCCACCCCAACCTCGACCGCCCGCTGGACGACCGTGACGAGATCACCCAGGCGGTCCAGGCCTTCACCGCACGGCGCATCCAGCAGCGTCTGGAGTCGACCATCGAGATTCCGCCGCTGGCCGAGACCGCGCAGAAGATCATCAAGCTGCGGGTCGACCCCAACGCCACCATCGACGACATCACCGGCGTTGTGGAAACCGACCCGGCGCTGGCGGCCCAGGTGGTCAGTTGGGCGGCGTCGCCCTACTACGCCTCGCCCGGCAAGATCCGCTCGGTGGAAGACGCGATCGTCCGCGTGCTTGGCTTCGACCTGGTGATCAACCTGGCACTGGGCCTGGCTCTGGGCAAGACCCTCAGCCTGCCTAAGGACCACCCGCAACACACCACGCCGTACTGGCAGCAATCGATCTACACCGCCGCGGTAATCGAGGGCCTGACCCGCGCCATGCCGCGCGCCGAGCGCCCCGAAGCCGGCCTGACCTACCTGGCGGGCCTGCTGCACAACTTCGGCTACCTGCTGCTGGCCCACGTCTTCCCGCCGCATTTCTCGCTGATCTGCCGGCACCTGGAGGTCAACCCGCATGTCTGCCACAGCTATGTCGAGCAGCACCTGCTGGGTATCAGCCGCGAGCAGATCGGTGCCTGGCTGATGCGCTTCTGGGACATGCCGGAAGAACTGGCCACCGCCCTGCGCTTCCAGAACGACCCGCACTACGCCGGCGACTATGCGCCGTTCGCCAATCTGGTCTGCCTCTCGGTGCGCCTGCTGCGCGCCCGTGGCATCGGCTCGGGCCCGGACGAGGCGATTCCGGACGAGCTGCTCGACCGCCTGAGCATCAGCCGCGAGAAGGCAGAGGACGTGGTGAACAAGGTGCTGGAAGCGGAAGTGATGTTGCGCGAGCTGGCGTCGCAGTTCAGCCAGCACTAAAGGGATTTACGGCCTCATCGCTGGCAAGCCAGCTCCCACACCCCCTGTGGGAGCTGGCTTGCCAGCGATGAGGCCAGCTGCATCAGCACTGTACTGATGCCCTACTTCTTCTTCGGCTTCAAATACTTCATCAAGCCCTGAAACCAGATCACCAGCGCCGGGTTGCCCTTGATCTGGATGGTCTTGTCCTGAATCCCCTGCATGAACGCCAGTTGCTTGTTCTTCGCCTGCAGCGTCTCGAAGCCGAAGGCCGCGTCCTTGAAGGCGATGGCGAAGGCCGGCGCCGGATGGGTGCCGCCACTGCTGCTGATGCGGCTGTCCTTGACGACAAAGTGACGTGCCGCCTTGCCGTCCAGGGTCTGCAACTGGAACACCAGGTCCTTGTCCTTCAGCTGTTGCTGGAACGCCGGATTCTTGCGACTGGCCCGGGCCATCAACAGCCCCATGGCCCAAAGGAGAAAGCGGAACTTCATGAATGCGCCTCGGTGAAAAAGTGACTGGCGCGCGCAGTTTATCCTTTTAATGAACGAAAGCTACTGATCCAGCGGTATTTCTTGCACGTTCGCCACAAAACAAAACGGGCATCCCCAGATGCCCGTTTTGCCTGCACTCGATGGATCACACCATCAGTTGACGCTTTCCTTGAGGGCCTTGCCTGGCTTGAACGCCACGGTATTGCTGGCCTTGATTTTCACCGGCTCGCCGGTTTGCGGGTTCTTGCCGGTACGAGCGCCCCGGTGACGCTTCTCGAAGGTGCCGAAACCGACCAGTGTCACGGGGTCCGCATTGCCCAGCGACTTGCTGATTTCTTCCAGGATGACATTCAGTACCTGGCCGGCCTTGTCTTTGGTGAGGTCGGCCTTTTCAGCGATGGCTGCGGCGAGATCGGATTTGCGCATGGTGAAGCCTCTTTGACGGGATTTTTGTTGTTATGCCGTGCTGCCCTCGAAGGCAGCGCCCAAGGCACCGCAGGCTCTAGTCTGCGGCAGACGGGAGTGAGGATGGCACGCCGTCCGGGGCCGCGCCAGTCTCTGCGCGGCCATTGAGCGGGCAATGGAAGGGTAAATCCGACAGAACGACCGGTATTTACGCCAGCAAGGCCGGAAGCTGGCGATTCAAGGCCAACTTCTCCATCACCGCACTGCCGGTAAGGGCATAGCCGAGCAACTGGCCCTGAGCATCGTGGCAGAGCACTTTCAGGTCGCCGCCCTGGCCTTCCACACTCCAGCTTCCTTCGCTTCCAAGGGGCGGTGGCGACACCACCAGCGGGCAGACCGGGGTCTTGACCGTGATCGGCATCGGCCCGTAGCCGACCGCCGTCGGCTTGCCAGCCAGGGTCTGCGCCAGTGCCCGGGCGCCGCTCATCAAAGGCATCACGTAGAGCAGATTGAGGCCATCGACCTCGGCGCAGTCGCCCAGGGCGAAGATATTGGCGTGGGAGGTGCGCAGTTCCCGGTCCACCACCACGCCGCGATTGATGCGCAGCCCCGCTGCGGCGGCAAGATCGGTGCGCGGGCGCAAGCCGACCGCCGACACCACCAGGTCACAGGCGATCAGCGTACCGTCCGACAGGTGCGCCTCCAGGCCGTCTCCAACCCGTTGCAGACGGGTCAGCACCGGCCCCAGGTGGAAACGCACGCCAAGCCCTTGCAGACCCGCCTGCACCGCCGCAGCCGCCGCCGGATGCAGCAAGGTCGGCATGACCTGTTCGCACGGCGCCACGACCTCCACCTCGAAACCACCCAGGCTCATATCGTTGGCGAACTCGCAGCCAATCAGCCCGGCACCTAGGATCAGCACCCGGCGCTTGCCCGCCGCTGCTGCACGAAAGCGCGCGTAATCCTCCAGGTCATTGATCGGGAACACCGCGTCGCTGGCGTCGCCTTCCATCGGTACCCGCACGGTCTCCGCCCCCCAGGCCAGCACCAGGTCGCGATAACGCACCTGTTCCTCGCCGATCCACAGGCGCTTGTGGCCCGGGTCGATGCCGCTGATGCGCGTGTGGGTGCGGATCTCGGCCTTGAGCTGCTCGGCCATGGCGCCCGGCTCGGCCATGCTCAGGCCGTCGGCGTCCTTGTTCTTGGCAAAACCGGTGGAGAGCATCGGCTTGGAATAGGAGCGGCCGTCGTCCGCAGTGATCAGCAGCAACGGCGTCTCGCCATCGAGCTTGCGAAATTCGCGGGCGAGGTTGTAGCCCGCCAGTCCGGTGCCGATTATCACTACGGGATCGGTCATGCCTTGAGAGTCCTTGTCAGGGTTAAAAACGGATCAGCCGATGGCGATCATTTCGAAATCGGTCTTGCCTACGCCGCAATCCGGGCACAGCCAGTCTTCCGGGACGTCTTCCCAACGGGTGCCGGGGGCGATGCCGTCATCCGGCCAGCCCTCGGCCTCGTCATAGATCAGGCCACACACCACGCACTGCCACTTTTTCATTGCTGCATCTCCTCGGGTTCAGGCCAGGCACGATCATGGAATTATGGAAATGGCGATCGGCCGTCAGCGGGCTTTGTACTGAGCCCGGCCTGGCGATGCAAGTCGCCCGGGGCAAACATGTTAAGCTTCGCCGCTTCACTGGCCTGTAACCCCATACCTACCGTGCCAAACGAATCCCCGCAATATCCCGCCGTGCACTGGGCGCCGCATGACGCGCGGCTCGCCGCCAGGACCCAGGCGCTGACCCTCGACTGGCTGTTCGACCAGGGCTCCCTGACCCGCCGCCTGATCCGTCTGTCCGCCGATCATTTTTCCGTTACTCCACTGTTCGAAGGCTGGCAGCCCCTGCGCGATGACGAGTGCCTGGCCCTGGGCCTGGCAGCCGGCAGCGAAGGCTGGGTGCGCGAAGTCTATCTGCGTGGTCACGGTGAGCCCTGGGTATTCGCCCGCAGCGTCGCCGGCCGCCAGGCCCTGCGCAACGACGGCCTGGACCTGGAAGCCCTGGGCAGCCGCTCGCTGGGCGAACTGCTGTTCTGCGACCAGGGCTTCGTCCGCCAGGCCATCGAAGTCTGCCATTACCCCTCGGCCTGGCTGCCTGCCGAACAGGCCGCCGATAACCTGTGGGGCCGGCGCTCGCGCTTCGATCGCGGCGCCCTCGGGGTGCTGGTGGCGGAAGTGTTCCTGCCCGGCCTGTGGCACGCCACCGAAGCGTTCAAGGAGGTCCGCTGATGTACCTGAACCTGCTCAAGTCGCTCAACCGCCTGCATCCGCGGGCCTGGGACTTCATCCAGCTGAGCCGCATGGACAAGCCGATCGGCATCTACCTGCTGCTGTGGCCGACCCTGTCTGCGGTGTGGATCGCCGGCAACGGCTCGCCGAGCGTCGCCAACGTGCTGATCTTCCTGTTCGGCGTGGTCCTGATGCGCGCCGCAGGCTGTGCGATCAACGATTTCGCCGATCGTAAGGTCGACGGCCACGTCAAGCGTACCGCCGAGCGCCCGCTGGCCGCCGGACGGATCAGCGCCCGCGAAGCCCTGGCGCTGTTCGCCCTGCTGGTGGGTATCAGCTTCCTGCTGGTGCTGTGCACCAACCAGAAGACCGTGCTGCTGTCATTCGGCGCGGTGGCGCTGGCGGCCTGCTACCCGTTCATGAAGCGCTACACCTACTACCCGCAGGTGGTGCTCGGCGCGGCGTACTCCTGGGGCATTCCCATGGCCTTTACCGCGGCCAACGGCGAGCTTCCGGCGATCGCCTGGCTGCTGTACATCGCCAACCTGCTGTGGACGGTGGGTTATGACACCTACTACGCCATGGTCGACCGCGACGACGACCTGAAGATCGGCGTGAAATCCACCGCGATCCTGTTCGGCGAGGCCGACCGCATCATCATCCTGTCGTTGCAGGGCGCATCGTTGCTGTGCCTGCTGCTGGCGGGCAACCAGTTCGGCCTGGGGGGCTGGTTCCACCTGGGGCTGCTGGGTGCGGCGCTGTGCTTCGCCTGGGAGTACTGGTCGACGCGAGGGCTGGAGCGGGAAGCCTGCTTCAAGGCGTTCCTGCATAACCATTGGGCGGGGTTCATCATCTTCGTCAGCATCGTGATCGATTACGCCACCCGCTGATTCTGTGTTGTTGCTGATGGCCTCATCGCTGGCAAGCCAGCTCCCACAGTTACGGTGTGCGCCGATCCTGTGGGAGCCGGCGTTGCCGGCGATGAGGCCAGTGAAGCCTACGGCTTGGCCACGTGCCAGACGTCCTTCATGCCGTCACCGGTCATCTCGCCGGCCTTCTTGTCCTTGACGAAGGTGTACAGCGGCTTGCCGTCATAGGCCCACTGCATGCTGCCATCGTCGCGCTTGATCTGCGTCCACTTGCCCTCGGCCTTGTCGCCGGCCGTGGCCATCAACGGCGGCCAGTTCTTGGCACATTCACCGGCACACATCGACTTGCCACCACTGTCCTTGTCGAAGGTGTAGAGGGTCATCCCGGCATGGTCCACCAGCATGCCGTCCTTCTCCATGGCCGGCGCGGCCAGTGCCACTCCCGGCAGGGCCAGGGCTGCGCAAAGCGCCATCCAGTTCAGCGTATGTCGTGTCATTGGATTCACCGTCTTGTTGTTGAAGTGCGGGATTTAAAGCCTAGCTCAGTAACAGAATGTTGCTGCAACGGCCCCCGACTTGTCACACAGCTGCAATAATTCCGTTATCTAATGCGGGCCAAGACACCTGAAGCTGGGAAGAGGTTTGAGCATGGTTGGCAGGAACATTCTGATCGTCGACGACGAAGCGCCCATTCGCGAAATGATCGCCGTTGCCTTGGAAATGGCCGGCTATGACTGCCTGGAGGCGGAGAACTCCCAGCAGGCCCACGCCATCATCGTCGACCGCAAGCCGGACCTGATCCTGCTCGACTGGATGCTCCCGGGCACCTCGGGCATCGAGCTGGCCCGCCGCCTGAAGCGCGACGAGCTGACCAGCGACGTACCGATCATCATGCTCACCGCCAAGGGTGAGGAAGACAACAAGATCCAGGGCCTGGAAGTCGGCGCCGACGACTACATCACCAAGCCGTTCTCGCCGCGCGAGCTGGTCGCCCGCCTCAAGGCGGTACTGCGCCGCGCCGGTCCTACCGATGGCGAGGCCCCGATCGAAGTAGGCGGCCTGCTGCTCGACCCGATCAGCCACCGCGTCACCATCGACGGCAAGCCGGCCGAGATGGGCCCCACCGAATACCGCCTGCTGCAGTTCTTCATGACCCACCAGGAACGCGCCTACACCCGTGGCCAGTTGCTCGACCAGGTCTGGGGCGGCAACGTCTACGTCGAGGAACGCACCGTCGACGTGCATATCCGTCGCCTGCGCAAGGCGCTGGGTGAGGCCTACGAAAATCTGGTACAAACCGTTCGCGGTACCGGCTACCGTTTCTCGACCAAGAGCTGAGCCGCCCAGCGCAAGGCTTCAAGCAAGAGCACAAGGAGATCGGCTCCAGCCCCTGACCTGGAGCTGATCCGCAAGGATTCCAATTGAACCAGAACTGGCACGGCACCCTGATTCGCCACATGCTGCTGCTGATCACCGCCTGCCTGCTGGTCGGGCTGGTCAGCGGTTACTACGGCTGGGCCCTGGCCCTCGGTCTGGCGGTCTACCTGGGCTGGACCCTCAAGCAGATGCTGCGCCTGCACCACTGGCTGCAGGAGCACAAACCCGACGAACCGCCACCGGACGGCTACGGCCTGTGGGGCGAGGTGTTCGACAGCATCTATCACCTGCAACGCCGCGACCAACGCGTGCGCGGGCGCCTGCAAGCGGTGATCGACCGTGTCCAGGAGTCCACCGCCGCGTTGAAGGACGCGGTGATCATGCTCGACAGCGAAGGCAACCTGGAGTGGTGGAACCGCGCCGCCGAAACCCTGCTGGGCCTGAAGACCCCGCAGGACAGCGGCCAGCCGGTGACCAACCTGGTCCGCCATCCGCGCTTCAAGGAATACTTCGAGCAGGAAAACTACCTGGAGCCGCTGGAAATCCCCTCGCCAACCAGCGACCGCGTGCGCATCCAGTTCCATATCACCCGCTACGGCAACAACGAGCACCTGATGCTGGTGCGTGACGTGACCCGCATCCACCAGCTGGAGCAGATGCGCAAGGACTTCGTCGCCAACGTCTCCCACGAGCTGCGCACCCCGCTGACGGTGATTGCCGGCTACCTGGAGACCCTGCTGGACAACGTCGAGGACGTGAACCCGCGCTGGACCCGCGCCCTGCAGCAGATGCAACAACAGGGCGGGCGCATGCAGACCCTGCTCAACGACCTGCTGCTGCTGGCCAAGCTGGAAGCCACCGACTACCCCTCGGACAATCACCCGGTGACCATCGACAGCCTGCTGACCTCGATCAAGGGCGATGCCCTGGCGCTGTCCGGCCAGCGCAACCAGCGCATCAGCCTGGAGGCCGAGCCTGGCCTGCGCCTCAAGGGCAGCGAGGCGGAGCTGCGCAGCGCATTCTCCAACCTGGTGTTCAACGCGGTGAAGTACACCCAGGACGGTGGCAATATCCGTATCCGCTGGTGGGCCGACGAACAGGGCGCGCACCTCAGCGTGCAGGACTCCGGGATCGGCATCGACGCCAAGCACCTGCCGCGCCTGACCGAACGCTTCTACCGGGTCGACTCCAGCCGCGCTTCCAATACCGGCGGCACCGGCCTGGGCCTGGCCATCGTCAAGCATGTGCTGCTGCGCCACCGCGGCCGCCTCGA
The DNA here is from genome assembly GCF_057808595.1 of Pseudomonas sp. FG98. Taxonomy (NCBI): domain Bacteria; kingdom Pseudomonadati; phylum Pseudomonadota; class Gammaproteobacteria; order Pseudomonadales; family Pseudomonadaceae; genus Pseudomonas; species Pseudomonas sp. FG98. Next base: position 183,646 of record NZ_JBMDIJ010000001.1, read on the forward strand.
AATCAGCAGCGTGCCCGGCCACGGCAGCACTTTTACCTGCCATTTCCCGACGGCCCAACTCGCTGCTGCAAAGGCTTACTGATCCAGCGGACTTTGCATTTGCGCGACCAGCCGCTACATTGGCGGACCGTGCCAGCACAAGCTGGCACCTATTTCTTCCTATTTCAAAAAAGACGGAACCCCGTAAAACCCCATCATGGATCCTTCCTCTAGTATTTCCCTCGCCTCGCTTTTCGCCGATTTCGGCATGATTCTTTTCGCTCTGCTGCTGGTCCTGCTCAACGGCTTCTTCGTTGCCGCCGAGTTCGCCATGGTCAAGCTGCGCTCGACCCGGGTCGAAGCGATTGCCGAGCAACACGGCTGGCGCGGCAGCATCCTGCGCACCGTGCACAGTCAACTCGACGCCTACCTGTCCGCCTGCCAGCTGGGTATTACCCTGGCCTCGCTGGGCCTGGGCTGGGTCGGCGAACCGGCCTTCGCCCACCTGCTCGAACCGCTGCTGGCTGCCGTTGGCGTGCAGTCGCCGGAGATCATCAAGGCGGTGTCGTTCTTCAGCGCCTTCTTCGTGATTTCCTACCTGCATATCGTGGTCGGCGAGCTGGCGCCAAAATCCTGGGCGATCCGCAAGCCGGAACTGCTGTCGCTGTGGACGGCCGTGCCGCTGTACCTGTTCTACTGGCTGATGTACCCGGCCATCTACCTGCTCAACGCCAGCGCCAACGCCATCCTGCGCATCGCCGGCCAGGGCGAGCCGGGCCCGCACCACGAGCACCATTACAGCCGCGAGGAGCTGAAGCTGATCCTCCACTCCAGCCGCGGCCAGGATCCGAGCGACCAGGGCATGCGCGTGCTGGCCTCGGCGGTGGAGATGGGCGAGCTGGAGGTGGTCGACTGGGCCAACTCCCGCGAAGACATGATCAGCCTCGACGTCAATGCGCCGCTGAAAGAGATCCTGGCGATGTTCCGCCGGCACAAGTTCAGCCGCTATCCGGTGTACGACGCCGAGCGCGGCGAGTTCGTCGGCCTGCTGCACATCAAGGACCTGCTGCTGGAACTGGCCGCCCTGGATCACGTTCCGGAGTCGTTCAACCTGCTGGAGCTGACCCGGCCGCTGGAGCGCGTGTCCCGGCACATGCCGCTGTCGCAGCTGCTGGAGCAGTTCCGCAAGGGCGGCGCGCACTTCGCCCTGGTCGAGGAAGCCGACGGCAAGGTGATCGGCTACCTGACCATGGAAGACGTGCTGGAAGTGCTGGTCGGCGATATCCAGGACGAACACCGCAAGACCGAGCGCGGCATCCTCGCCTACCAGCCGGGCAAGCTGCTGGTGCGGGGTGATACGCCGCTGTTCAAGGTCGAGCGCCTGCTGGGCATCGACCTCGACCATATCGAGGCGGAAACCCTCGCCGGCCTGGTCTACGAGACCCTCAAGCGGGTTCCGGAAGAGGAAGAAGTGCTGGAAGTCGAAGGCTTGCGCATCATCATCAAGAAGATGAAAGGGCCGAAGATCGTTCTGGCCAAGGTGCTCAAGCTGGATTGAGCCGCGTCAGGGGTTGCCGGCGGTGAAGTTCGGCAACCCGCCGATGGGCTGGCTGAACTGGTAGGGAATCGACTCCACCGCCAGCCCGACATTGCGCTGCACCACGAAATGCAGGTGCGGCGCAGTACTCCTCCCGGTATTGCCGGACCGCGCCAGCGGCGTGCCGTAGACCACCTGCTGGCCCTGGCGCACCAGCACCGAGCCGCGCATCAGGTGCAGGTACACGCCCATGGTGCCGTCGTTGTGCAGGATCCTCACGAAGTTGCCCGAGGGCTGGGTACCCCGCCCGCTCTGCTGGTTTTCCACCTTGACCACCACACCGGCCCGCGCGGCGATGATCGGCGTGCCCTCGGGCATGGCGATGTCCATGGCATAGCGGCCTTTCGGACCAAAATGGCTGAAGCGACCGTTGGGCCCCTGGGTCAGGCGGAAGGGCCCGCCACGCCAGGGCAGCGGATAACGATAGGCCTGGGGCCGCAATGACGGATCGCCAAGGGCGGTGCGCAAGGTTTCCTTGTAGCTGACCTTCTGCCCCGGCCGAAGCGCCGTAAGGCCGGTCAGGGCCACCGTGGCACGGGGCGCGATCACCCGTCGCACCACCCGCGGCCCGGCCTCCCGGGCATTGCCCAGGCGCTCCAGGCGCAGCTCGACCTCCACCGGGGCGTACAGCTCGTTGTACACGGAGAAATGCACGCCGCCGGGATGGGGCGTGGCCTGCAGATGGACCTGGCTGTCGAGTTTCTCGTCCATGCGATCGCGGAAGATGAACGGACGTGCGCCGACGATCGGCCGATCGGAGTAGGTGACGACGCCATAGGCGTCCCTGCTCTGGTAGATGGTCATGGCCAGCGCCGGTCCGGCGGATAACAGCAGTGCACAGAACAGCAGCAGGCGAGCGGGCATGACGGACGGCCCTCTGACGACGGTGTTTTTCAGGTATGTCGTCGAAGCCTAGCAGCGCGAACGGGCGCCAGAAGCCGTGGAAACCGCTTGAGACGGTTGCAGCCGATCAGCGGTGGCAATTTGCCGCTAAACGGCCATATATCGCTGGCAAGCCAGCTCCCACAGGGTCCGCAGCGACACCGAACCCTGTGGGAGCCGGCTTGCCGGCGATAGGGCCAGCAGCAACGACACACAAGGTCCGGAAAGCGATCACGCGCCCGGAATGTACTGCTTCTGCGCAGTCCCGCGAGCAATCAGTCGCGACAGGTAGTCGAGCTTCTGCGCGTCCTGGTCGACGAAACGGAAGATCAGTTGCAGCCAGTCGCTGTCCGGCTTCGGCTCCATGGCCGCGACCGAGTGCAGGTAGCCGTTGAGGCGGGCGATTTCCGAGTTCTCGCCCTGTTCCAGGTCGAGCACGGCGCCCTCCAGCACTTGCGGCAGGGCATCGCTGCGACGCACCACCAGCGAGGCTTCCTTGAGGGTCAGGGCCTTGATGATGCACGGCTGGTTGCCACTGGACAGGCGCAACTGGCCCTGGCCACGGCCAGTCGGCGATGCCGGCGCGGCAGGTGCCGGCGTCGGGGCGTTGATCAAGGGCTTGGCGGCAGGAGCAGCGGCAGCAGGCTTGGCGGCATTGGCAGTCAGCGCCGACAGCGAGTCATTGGCAAAGCCGGTGGAAGAACGTGCCGGACCACCCGCCATGGCGGCGTCCAGCTTGCCGACCTTGTGCAGGGCTTTCTTCACCTTGGTCAGCAACTGCTCGTTGGTGAACGGCTTGCCGACATAGTCCGAAACGCCGGCATGGATCGCCTGGACCACGTTCTCCTTGTCGCCACGGCTGGTCACCATGATGAACGGCAGGGCCTTGAGCGCGTCCTGCTGGCGGCACCAGGTGAGCAACTCGAGACCGGACATCTCCGGCATCTCCCAGTCGCACAGGACCATGTCGAAGACATCCTTGGTCATCAGGGTCTGGGCCTTGCGCCCGTTGACCGCATCTTCGATGACCATGCCGGGGAAATAGTTACGCAGGCATTTCTTTACCAGGTCACGGATGAACGGCGCATCATCCACAACAAGCACACTGACTTTACTCATCGCCACTCCTTCCTGATCCCGACTAGCATAACGTCGACTGATGGCCATTTGCCAAAACTTCGGCCACGCCGGGACAACAACACATTCGTTCGCGGGTGCCTTCTATTGCGCTGCCGCAAACGAAAACGCCCGGTCAAGGCCGGGCGTCAGTTCTCGGGGCAGTCTTATTTATCGTCAGTTTCGGCCGGAACATTAGCCTTTTCGACACCCTGGACTTCTTCTTTCATGCGCTTGAGGCCCATGTGCCGCACGTCGGTGCCACGCACCAGGTAGATCACCAATTCGGAGATGTTGCGCGCGTGGTCGCCGATCCGCTCCAGCGAGCGCAGGGCCCAGATCACGCTGAGCACCCGCGAGATCGAGCGCGGGTCTTCCATCATGTAGGTGACCAGCTCGCGCAGGGCGGTCTTGTACTCGCGGTCGATGGTCTTGTCGTACTGGGCCACGGACAGGGCCAGCTCGGCGTCGAAGCGGGCGAAAGCGTCCAGCGCATCGCGGACCATGTTGCGCACCTGGTCGCCGATATGGCGGACTTCAACGTATCCACGCGGCGACTCGCCTTCCTCGCACAACTGGATGGCGCGGCGGGCGATCTTGGTCGATTCGTCACCGATCCGCTCAAGGTCGATCACCGACTTGGAAATGCTGATGATCAGGCGCAGGTCGGAAGCGGCCGGCTGGCGGCGGGCGAGGATGCGCACGCATTCCTCGTCGATGTTGCGTTCCATCTGGTTGATCTGCTCGTCGACTTCACGCACCTGCTGGGCCAGGCCGGAGTCGGCCTCGATCAGCGCGGTGACGGCGTCGTTGACCTGCTTCTCGACCAGCCCGCCCATGGCCAGGAGATGGCTGCGCACCTCTTCGAGCTCGGCGTTGAACTGCTGGGAGATGTGATGGGTAAGGCTGTCTTTATCGATCATGCTTTCGCTCCGCAAAGCTGCCGGCTCCGAGCCGCAAGCTTCAAGTCATTCGTATCTGTCCCGGGCACCGCCTGCGCTGACGCCTGTTCCTAGCCGTAGCGACCGGTGATGTAGTCTTCGGTCTGCTTCTTGGCCGGGTTGGTGAACAGGGTGTCGGTGTCGCCGAATTCCACCAGTTTGCCCATGTACATGAACGCGGTGTAGTCCGAGACGCGCGCCGCCTGCTGCATGTTGTGGGTAACGATGACGATGGTGTACTTGGACTTCAGCTCGTAGATCAGCTCTTCGACCTTGAGGGTCGAGATCGGGTCGAGTGCCGAGCAGGGTTCGTCGAGGAGCAGGACTTCCGGCTCGACGGCGATGGTCCGGGCGATCACCAGACGCTGCTGCTGACCACCGGAAAGGCCCAGGGCCGAGTCGTGCAGGCGGTCCTTCACTTCGTCCCACAGGGCGGCGCCCTTCAGGGCCCACTCGACCGCTTCGTCGAGTACGCGCTTCTTGTTGATGCCCTGGATGCGCAGGCCGTAGACCACGTTTTCATAGATGGTCTTGGGGAACGGGTTGGGCTTCTGGAACACCATGCCGACGCGGCGACGCAGCTCGGCAACGTCTTCGCCCTTGCGGTAGATGTTGTTGCCGTAGAGGTTGATGGCGCCCTCGACGCGGCAGCCGTCGACCAGGTCGTTCATGCGGTTGAAGGTGCGCAGCAGGGTCGACTTGCCGCAGCCGGACGGGCCGATAAAGGCGGTCACGCGCTGTTTCGGGATATTCATGCTGACGTCGAACAGGGCTTGCTTGTCGCCGTAGAACAGGCTCAGGCCCGGCACTTCGATGGCCACGGTTTCTTCGGCCAGGCGCAGGCTCTGCTTGTCGCGACCCAGGGCCGACATGTCGATGCCGTGGGAGTGGGATTCATGCTGCATGGTCAGACTCCATACGCTATCAATTTCGTTTCATCGAACCGCCCGGCGCTTGGCGCGGGCGGTACTTGCAAATAAGGGGGCGGATCAGCTGTCCAGCGCCTTGTACTTCTCGCGCAGGTGGTTGCGGATCCACACGGCCGACAGGTTCAGGGTGGCGATCACCAGTACCAGCAGCAGCGCGGTGGCGTACACCAGCGGGCGGGCCGCTTCGACGTTCGGGCTCTGGAAGCCGACGTCGTAGATGTGGAAGCCCAGGTGCATGATCTTCTGGTCCAGGTGCAGGTACGGGTAGTTGCCGTCCACCGGCAACGACGGCGCCAGCTTGACCACGCCCACCAGCATCAGCGGCGCCACTTCACCGGCGGCACGGGCCACCGCGAGGATCATGCCGGTCATCATCGCCGGGCTGGCCATCGGCAGGACGATCTTCCACAGCGTCTCGGCCTTGGTCGCGCCGAGGGCCAGGGAGCCTTCGCGCACGGTCCGCGGAATCCGCGCCAGGCCTTCCTCGGTGGCCACGATCACCACCGGCACGGCCAGCAGCGCCAGGGTCAGCGAGGCCCAGAGCAGGCCCGGGGTACCCAGGGTCGGCGCCGGCAACGCTTCGGGAAAGAACAGGCGGTCGAGGGAGCCACCCAGCACGTAGACGAAGAAGCCCAGGCCGAACACGCCGTAGACGATCGCCGGAACACCGGCCAGGTTGTTCACCGCGATGCGGATCAGCCGGGTCACCGTGCCCTGGCGCGCATATTCGCGCAGGTACACCGCCGCCAGCACGCCGAACGGGGTGACGATCACGGCCATGATCAGGGTCATCATCACGGTACCGAAGATGGCCGGGAAGATACCGCCCTCGGTGTTGGCTTCACGCGGGTCGTCGCTGAGGAATTCCCAGACCTTGGCGAAGTACACGCCGAGCTTGGTGAACAAGCCCATGCCGTTGGGCTGGTAGGCGTGGACGATCTTGCTCAGGTTGATCTCGACTTCGCGACCGTTGCCGTCACGGGCCACCATGGCATCACGGGCGAAGTCCTGGTGCAGGGTGCCGAGACGATCCTCGATGGCCTTGTAGCGGTTGTTCAGTTCAGCGCGCTCGGCTTCGATGTCGGCCTGGGCGGCAGCATCGAGCTTGCCTTCCAGTTCCAGCTTGCGGCTGTGCAGGCGCAGGCGTTCAAGGCCATGGTTGATGGCACCGATGTCTTTCTTTTCCAGGGTCTGCAGGTCGCTGGCCAGCTTGTCGGCACGGGCCAGGCGGCTTTGCAGTTCGTTCCAGGCCGCCGCGCCTTCGGCGACCACCTTGCCGTTTTCCTTGACGCTGACCAGGTAGCCGTAGAAGTTGCCCCACTCGCGGCGCTCCAGGGCGATCAGGTCAGCCGGACGCTGCTCGTCGGCCAGCCACTCACCGACCACCCAGGTGAAGTCGCTGCCGTTGAGATCACGGTTGCCGACCTTGATCAGCTCGCGGGTCATGAATTCCGGGCCGTCATCCGGCACCGGCAGGCCGGCACCTCTCAGACGGGCGCGGGGGACTTCTTCCTGCTGTACCACCTCGCCAACCACTACATGGGCGGGCTGGCCCGGTACGTTGTAGCTGGCCTGGATCAGGTCGGCGGGCCAGAAGTGCCCCAGGCCGCGCACGGCAATGACGGCGAGCAGGCCGATGGTCATGATCACCGCGATGGCCACCGAGCCACCGCTGATCCACACACCCGGGGCGCCGCTCTTGAACCAGCTTTTGAGGGAATCCTTTTTCACGGATCTCTACCTTTCTATCAAAGCGACGAGTATTTCTTGCGCAGACGCTGGCGAATCAGCTCGGCCAAGGTGTTCATGACGAAAGTGAACATCAGCAATACCAGCGCAGCGAGGAACAGCACGCGGTAGTGGCTGCCGCCGACTTCCGATTCGGGCATTTCCACCGCGACGTTGGCCGCCAGGGTGCGCATCCCTTCGAACAGGTTCATTTCCATCACCGGGGTGTTGCCGGTCGCCATCAGCACGATCATGGTTTCGCCCACGGCGCGGCCCATGCCGATCATCAGCGCCGAGAAGATGCCCGGGCTGGCGGTGAGGATGACCACCCGGGTCAGGGTCTGCCAGGGCGTTGCGCCGAGCGCCAGCGAGCCCAGGGTCAGGCTGCGCGGCACGCTGAACACGGCGTCCTCGGCGATCGAGTAGATGTTCGGGATCACCGCGAAGCCCATGGCGATACCAACTACCAGGGCATTGCGCTGGTCGTAGGTGATGCCCAGGTCGTTGGTGATCCACAGGCGCATGTCGCCGCCGAAGAACCAGGTCTCCATGAACGGGCTCATGTACAGGGCGAACCAGCCGGTGAAGAGGATCACCGGGATCAGGATCGCCGCCTCCCAGCCATCCGGCACGCGCAGGCGGATCGACTCGGGCAGGCGGCTCCAGGTGAAGCCGGCGACCAGGATGCCCAGCGGCAGGAGCAGCAACAGGCTGAACACGCCCGGCAGGTGACCTTCCAGGTACGGCGCCAGGAACAGGCCGGCGAAGAAGCCGAGGATCACCGTCGGCATCGCCTCCATCAGTTCGATCACCGGCTTGACCTTGCGGCGCATGCCCGGGGCCATGAAGTAGGCGGTGTAGATCGCTGCGGCGATGGCCAGCGGTGCGGCCAGGATCATCGCGTAGAAGGCTGCCTTCAAGGTGCCGAAGGTCAGCGGCGACAGGCTCAGCTTGGGTTCGAAGTCGGTGTTCGAGGCGGTCGACTGCCAGACATATTTAGGCTCGTCGTAGTTCTCGTACCAGACCTTGCTCCACAGCGCACTCCAGGAAACCTCGGGGTGCGGGTTCTTCAGGGTCAGCGGCTGCAGCTTGTTGCCGGCCTCGATGAACACGCGGTTGGCCCGTGGCGACAGGGCCAGGATGCCCGGGCCGTCGACGGCCTGTTCGATCAGCAGGGTACGGTGCGCGGTGCTATGGAACACGCCGAGCTGGCCGCTGGCGTCCAGGGCGATGAAGCCCTTGCGGCGCTCTTCGGCATCGATCTGCACGATCGGCGCGCTACCCATCTTGAAGTCGCGGATCAGCTTGAGGCGGTGCTCGCCATCCGGGTCTCGGGCCATGAACCATTGCGAAAGCACGCCCCGGGAATCACCGATGATCAGGGAGATACCGCCGACCAGCTGGGCGCTGGCGGTGATCTCGGTGCTGCCGTCCTCGGCCAGCTTGTAGCGACCGTTGAGGCTCTTTTCACGCAGGTTGAACACGTCGGCCTGGGCGCGCCCGTTGATCACGTACAACCACTGCTGGCGCGGGTCGACGAAGATCTGCTTCACCGGCTCGGTCATCTGCGGCAGGTCGATGCGGTTCTGCTCGTTGGTGACTTCGCCGGTCATCATGTTTTCCGAGCGGCTCAGTTCCAGCACTTGCAGGTGCGCGCCGACGGAGCCGGTCAGCAGCAGGGTGTCGCCGTTGACGTTGAGGCTCACGTGTTCCAGCGCACGCCCCTGCTCGTCCAGGGCGATGGGCTCCTGGCCGTAAGGGAAGTCGATGGCGGGGGTGATGGTTTTCTTGTTGTCCGGGTAGGTGATCTTGTAGGTGTGGTGGAACACCAGCACCTGGCCATTGGACAGGCCCAGCGCGATCAGCGGGCTGCCCGGCTGGTCGGCACCGATCGAGGCCACCTGGACGCCGGCCGGCAGGGGCAGGTCGACGCGCTTGATCTCGGCGCCGCTCTTGGTATCGAAGAACAGGGCCTGGCCTTTGTCGGAGACGCGCATGCCGACCAGGTTCTGTTCTTCCAGGGCGATCATCAGCGGCTTGCCCGCATCCTGCTGCAACCAGGTCGGCTCCAGGGCTGGCTTGCTGGTCAGGCTGGCGCCCTGGAACAGCGGCACCACCACATAGGCCAGATAGAAGAAGATCAGGGTAATGGCCGCCAGCACGGCGAGCCCGCCCACCAGTACATACCAGCGGGTCAGGCGATCCTTGAGGGCGCGCAGGCGGCGCTTGCGTTGCAGCTCGGGCGTATTGAAATCAATCCGCACCGGGGGGGAATTTGGGGTCATTGTGGAATTGGCCAGATCATTCATGCGCACACCCTAGCGGTCCCGTATGACAGAAACATGACAATACAGTGACGCAAAAAAGCCCGCCGCGCAGAAGCTTCTGGCAGCAGACTGGAAATTTGCGGCGGGGCCCGGATCCTCCGGGCCCCGCCTGGTCACACTTAGTTCTTGGCGACGCCGGCGGTGTGGGTCAGACCCAGGTCAGCCAGGGCTTTCTCGGCCACCTTGGCTGGCAGCGGGATGTAACCGTCCTTCACCACGACCTGCTGACCGGCCTGGGACAGGACCAGCTTGACGAACTCGGCTTCCAGCGGGGCCAGAGGCTTGTTCGGCGCCTTGTTGACGTAGACGTACAGGAAGCGCGACAGCGGGTAGGTACCGTTCAGGGCGTTGGCTTCGTTGTCTTCAACGAACTCGCCGCCTTCTTTCTTGGCCAGGGCTACGGTCTTGACGCTGGCGGTCTTGTAGCCGATGCCGGAGTAGCCGATGCCGTTCAGCGACGAGCTGATCGACTGGACCACGGAAGCCGAACCTGGCTGCTCGTTGACGTTAGGCTTGAAGTCGCCTTTGCACAGGGCTTCTTCCTTGAAGTAGCCGTAGGTGCCGGATACCGAGTTGCGGCCGAACAGCTGCACTGGCTTGTTGGCCAGGTCGCCGGTCACGCCCAGGTCGCCCCAGGTCTTGACGTCGGCTTTGCCACCGCACAGACGGGTCGACGAGAAGATCGCGTCAACCTGGGCCATGGTCAGGCCTTTGATCGGGTTGTCCTTGTGCACGAACACGGCCAGGGCGTCGACGGCAACCGGGATGGCGGTTGGCTTGTAGCCGTATTTCTGCTCGAAGGCCTGCAGCTCGACGTCCTTCATCTTGCGGCTCATCGGGCCCAGGTTGGCGGTGCCTTCGGTCAGTGCGGGCGGCGCGGTGGAGGAGCCGGCGGCCTGAATCTGGATGTTTACGTTCGGGTATTCCTTTTTGTACGCCTCAGCCCACAGCGTCATCAGGTTGGCCAGGGTGTCGGAACCAACGCTGGACAGGTTGCCCGACACACCGGTGGTCTTGGTGTAGGTCGGAATAGCTGGGTCAACAGCGGCAACCGCATTGGCGGTGGCAACGCCAGCGGCGACAAAGGTCAGGGCCGCCATCAAACGCTTCAGTTTCATGCCTTGCTCCTAGCAGGAATTCGGGGGTGAGATGGATCGGGCCCCAGTATCTGTAGGCCGGATGACTAATCTATGACTCGATTATGACAATTAGATGAAAGGCCATCAGTCGCCAGGTGCGCAAATTGATTTGCGCGCCAATCATCCGGATCGGCTCGTTTCAGCGTCCTTTTATAGCGGCAGTCCCCTGCCCCGCTTGAACATGAGGTACAGCGGCGCGAGCCCGCTGTCTGCCGGGAAGACCAGAATGCAGTCGTCGAAACTCACTGGGTCAATCGCTGCAAGGGATTCCAGCAAGGGCGTTTCGGGCAGATCGACCACGCCGCCCACCTGGCGCCGGGCGGGCGGTGCGGGAGTCAGGGAAAACGTCGATGCCGTGCTCCAGCGTAATTCGATGGAGGGAGAACCGGACGCCACGTAACCGAGTGCTGGCTGCGCGGCCACGACCTTGACCTTCGCCGACAAACCGTTGCCGTTCGTCGGGGTCAGGCATATCTGCTGCATCGCAGTGATCTCCTGCAATCCGACGGATATCTTCCGACGCTCGACCGGAGCGGTTCGAGAGAACAGACGATACGGCAGATCGATCTCGCCACCTGACCGGGCCAGCCCCTGCCAGTCATGACCGTCGGTGGGCATCAGATCAACCAGCGGTACGCTGGCGACATACCAGCTGCGCGCCTTCCAGTGTTCGAAGAAGAAGCTGGCGACGCCTATGAAGGAGCCCGGATGCTCATCCTTCAATGAAGTCGCTTGCCAACTGAATTCGGCCACGGCCGAGCGGATCGTTTTTTTCATGGCGATCAGGCTTCGAGGGTCGGCGACCGCGATCGGGTCGGCGAACATCAGGCCCGGGCGCAACTGGGATGCGCGCGCTGAGAGCGAGACAAGGGTAGCCGGCCTGCCGGACGCGGCACCGGGGGCAGACAAGCGGCGGACAAGGTGTTCCTCTGCTGCCGCGAACAGCGCAGTGCAGCGTTCGTGGACCTGCCGATGGCGTTGTTCGGCATCGGCTACGGCGGCCAGATAGTCGTTGTTGCCTTGGGTGATGATGCCGAGGACACGGGCCTGTACGGTGGGGTCGCGGAAAGGACTGGAGAGGTTTCGCTGCGCACCGGACATGGCGAACTCGACCTTCAACTTCAGGGGTCCCAGCGCCTTTACTGTCCGGACCATTTTGGATTGCGCTGTTTCCAGCGCACTCATTTCTTCGATATGCCCGTCGATGGTCCGCGAATCCAGCGGTTGGGCCTGCCATTTGTCCAGCAACAGGCCGACCTGGAGCAGGCCGTCGCTTGCCGACTTCGCGGCGGCACTGATCTGGTCGACGAGTTGATTGACCTTTTCCAGCTCCTTGTTCGACTCGGCGACCTTGCGCTCCTGTTGGCTCAGGCGGGCCGGTGGCTTGGACGGTGGTACTGGTGCTGGGACCGGCTCGTCGTGGAAGGCAGCCTGACCCTTGGCGTTGTGCCACCGCTTGACGTGAAACACGACACTGTCGACGGAGTGGGCGTTGCCTGTCGCGAGGTCGGGTGGATAGAACAGTAGGTCGGCGCCGATAGGGTCGCCGATGATCCGGTCGAAGTGGTCGATCAACTGGGTGTGGGTCGAGTTGTCGAGGTCGGCGCTCCAGATGGCCGAGACCAGGGATTTGAATTCTTCCTGGGTGTAATCACGTAGTGTTGATTTGAATTCCATTTCAAAGCTCCTGCCATTTTTAAAAAGCCACCATGCTGCAAGTACACGGTGGCTAGAACCTACTATTTCAATGCAAAAACAACAGCTTTTACCTGCATATCGGCGGCGTACTGGAATTGCAAATAAACGCCCGGAAATAGTTCCTCGTCGTACAAGTAGAATGCCCATCCTCCCGTTTGTCCGATAGGCGCAGGCAGTAATACCGGTGCCCCAGAGGAGACCGGTTCACCGAACAAATCGAGAACCATCTCCTGATCCATACCCGGGAAAAATATTTCGGGGAGTTCACCCTTGTATACGGAAGTACCTTCGTATGTTTTTTTCAGCGTTATGTTCAATGCCGTCAGCACTTTATTCTCCGCCAGGAAGTCTAACTCAAGGCCTTCCTCCGGAAGCATGTAAACGCTGTCGGACCCAGGGTAAATTTCGATGAATTCTCTCTCTGGAAAAATGTTCTCCGCAGCGAAATCTGCGTAGGATCGACCAAGATATCCAACGATTTTATCGATATCTTCCATCTTCATTTTATCCACCCCTGCTGCCTTTGAAGATCATGTATTTTTTGTCTGGCCTGTTCTATCTTTGATTCTTCAAGTCCATATTCAATAAGCCCAGGCTTTATAGCATCAAAATTTCTGTCGACAGCGGCGTTCAAATCCAGAGCATCCGCATGCTGCTGTTCTTTGGTATTTCGTCCACCATAGGTTTCGCTGAATTTCCTGTGAACTTCGGCTGGGATCGCAATACCAGGAGCCTTGGAGAGAACCGCTTTTATATCCGCATCAGCCATGCCCGGGAACGTCCGGGATAGATACAGCTGCAGCGCTTTCTTCGAAACAATATGATCGATATCCAAACCGTCCTTGTTACTGTCTCTCTGTAATTGATCAGCAGGCCCGACATCCAACGGCTCCGAGAACACCAACCCCGGCGACGGCAAATCACGTCCATCTCCATACCCTGGAAGCCTGGACCCGATCTCGCCTTCTTCCAGCCCTGGAAGTGTTTCGATTTGCGGCCGGTAGGGATCCAGCTCCGCGCCCGGGATCGTTCCTGGCAGCGTCGGCCCTTGGGGCAGTTCCGTCGAGCCAAGGAGATCGCTACCCGGCGGCACCAGCGGCGTCCAGGTCCGCCGCCCACCAGAGGAATGCGCGAGCGACTTGGCTTCGGCGAGGGAGATCGGCTCGCCCAGTTTCAGCCAGGGTGCGAAGGGCTCGGTCTGTGGCCGTACGCCAAAGGCGCTGGCCGGACTGTGCAGGCTGAGGCGATCCAGATCATACGGCGCAGTGCCTAGCGCGGCGCTTTGCGAGTAACGCACCTCGAATTCGCGGCGCGTTCCCACCCAGGTGCTTTTCGGCGCAAAGGGCGCAAGTCCATCGGCGATACGCCGCTGGTTGATCTCGCTGAATGCGCCACCGAGTGCCGCCTCCTCCCCAATGGAGCGCCACAGCGCCTGCTCGAAGCCGGCGAACGACGCGAATTCCCGCCCCCGCAAGGTGCTCGCCGCCTGCGCCGGAATCGCGGCCCCGCTTGCCTGGGTGCTGGCCTGCCACCAGCCCGCAGCGGCAACCTGCCCGCCACCGCTGACAACTCCGCTCCCGGCAGGTGGTACATCGAACGAAAAATAGAGAGGCGCCCTACCGGGGATACAGACGATGCAGTCGTTAATCCGAGTGTCTGCACCTGCAGGAATCGCGAATACCTCCGGCTCGGCAGAAAGCAGTCCCGAGGCCGTTGGTGTTTCCGGGCTGGGCATCTGCGCAAGCGCGGCATCGGACGTGAACACCAGGTCACGATCCATGGCCGTCTGTCCTTCGGCCCGATAGGTATTGGTCGTTGCATCGAAAACCGCGTTTCTCACCGGGACACGGGTTGAAATCTCATCACCGGTACCGGCAACGATGACGGCGGTGCTATTACCCTGCGCTTCCAGCCTGACCCGGTAATCGACCTCGGCCATTTCTCCGCGCTCGGCAAGGGCCTGGAAATCCTGCCCAGGCTGACCGCCCAGTACATCAACAGGAAAACCGACGCCCTGGATGCGCTGGCGCTGCTCCGCACTCAGTTCGCCATTGCCGAGTTCGGAGGAATAGAAAAAGGCGACTACTGCGGGATGCCTGAGTGCGACCGTCAGCGGCAACGCTCTAGCTCGGGTCATCACCAAGGCCGCGCTGCCAACAAGCCGCCCGATATCCTTGGCCAGCCGCTCGGCAACCTCTGTTCCACCCCACGTCAGCACCCCTCCGCCAACGGTGGCCGACATCGGCATCGTCAGCGAATTGGCCTCGCGGATCCGCATCAGCCGCAGGTTTTCATCCGCCAGTTGCTTGAACCGGACCCGCGCCTCACGCAATTCCTTGTACTGCTTTTGCCGCTCCCACTCCTCCTCGCGCGCCTTCCAGACCACTTTCTGCTCGGCATGACGGGCCGCCAGGGCAGTGGATCGTTCAGTCAACTGGCGAATGGCTTCGGACAGCAGCTGCGCGTCCTGCGCCGCGAGGTAGGCGGCCTCCCAGGCCTGGTGAAGTTGCTGGAACGCCTCGCTGGTGCCCTGTTGGGCAAGACGTTGTGCGTAGTCCTGCGCAGTGCGCTGGAGCGGGTCCTGTCCGTCGAAGGCCCGGGCCATCTGGGTCTGGCGCTGAAGCTCGGCGGTCTTCGCCGCGATCATCGCCTCGACCACCTGCCTTTCCCGGGTGATCAGATGCAGTTGCCAGCGCTCGCTGCCGTCATAGGCGGGATATTGGCGCACCGCGTCCAGCTCGGTCTTCAGCGCTTGCCCGACGTTCTGCCGTTGGGCGGTGTAATGCCGGTCGATGGTGGCCTGGGTGGCCTGCTGGGTCTGCGAGAAGTGCGCCACCCATTGCCGGTGGGCCTCGGCCCGGGCTGCCGCCTGGGCAGCGAGCTGTTGCTGATAGGCCGCTTCGGCTGCGGCCTGTTGTTCGGCGCGGCGCTTGGCGATGGCTTCTGCCCGGGCCCTGGCGCGCTTCTTCGCCCGCTTGCGGCTCGATCCACCGAAACCACCGGAAAATCCGCTGCCCCCGCCGATGTCGAAAAACCCGGCGTCCCTCGGTCCTTGCGTCTCGACAGTGCCATCGCGGATAACCACGTCGCCCGTCGATTTATCGGGAAATAACTTGTCCATACAGAGTCTCCTTGTCTGTATGGCGCAGGGTGTCGGGTGGGGCGGAGGCGGCTGAGGTAGATCTTTATGGCCGGGTGATGGCCAACTGAATCAGCATGTTACGAAGGTGCCGCCACCGGATTGCCCGGCAGCGGCGAGCAGTCAGGTCAGCGTTTGGTCGCCAGCAGGTACAGGCCGACCAGGAAGCCGATGGTGCAGATCCCGGCGACGTACAGTGCCGGCGCCATGGGGCTGAACTTGAGCAGTGCGGTCACCGCCATCGGGGTCAGGCCGCCGAAGATGGCGTAGGCGACGTTGTAGGAGAACGACAGGCCGCTGAAGCGCACCACCGGCGGGAAGGCGCGGACCATGACGAAAGGCACGGCGCCGACGATGCCGACGCACAGGCCGGTCAGGGCGTACATCGGGAACAGCAGGTCCTTGTGCTCGGCCAGGGTGTGGTAGAAGGTCCACGAGCTGACCAGCAGCGCCAGGCTGCCGACCACGAACACCCGGCCGGCGCCGAAGCGGTCGACCAGCTTGCCGGCGCCGATGCAGCCCAGGGTCAGCAGGACGATGGCCAGGCTGTTGGCCTGCAGCGCCACGCTCGGGGTGAAGCCGTAGACGGTCTGCAGCACGGTCGGGGTCATCAGGATGACCACGATGATGCCGGCGGAGAGCAGCCAGGTCAGCAGCATCGACAGGACGATGGCGCCACGGTGGTCACGCAGGACGGCGCGCAGCGGCACTTCTTCGGCCAGGGCCTTGCGCTGTTGCAGTTCGGCGAATACCGGGGTCTCGTGCAACCAGCGGCGCAGATAGACCGAGAACAGGCCAAACACCCCGCCCAGCAGGAACGGGATGCGCCAGGCGTAATCGGCCACTTCTTCGGCGCTGTAGACGCTGTTGATCAGGGTCGCCACCAGCGAGCCAAGCAGAATGCCCGCCGTCAGGCCGGCGGTCAGGGTGCCGCAGGCAAAGCCGGTATTGCGCGCCGGCACGTGCTCGGACACGAAGACCCACGCCCCCGGTACCTCGCCGCCAATGGCCGCGCCCTGGATCACCCGCATCAGCAGGAGCAGGATCGGTGCCGCCATGCCGATCTGCGCGTAGGTGGGCAGCAGGCCCATGATCAGGGTCGGCACGGCCATCATGAAGATGCTCAGGGTGAACATCTTCTTGCGCCCCAGCAGGTCGCCGAAGTGGGCCATGACGATGCCGCCCAGCGGCCGCGCCAGGTAGCCCGCGGCGAAGATGCCGAAGGTCTGCATCAGGCGCAGCCACTCCGGCATGTCCGCCGGGAAGAACAGCTTGCCGACCACCGTGGCGAAGAACACGAAGATGATGAAATCGTAGAACTCCAGCGCACCGCCAAGGGCGGACAGTGACAGGGTCTTGTAGTCGTTGCGGGTCAGCGGCCGGGCGGGCTGCTCGATACTGGAGGGCACGGAGGTCATGGATGTTCTCTTATTGGCCAGGCAGCCAGATTGTCATGGGCCTGAAATGAACTCCGAACGATAACAAATTGTCCGAAAGCGACACAGATCTACATATTCCGCGCAGATAATCATGACTGCATGGTCGTCGCTGTCTGCGAGGCTCTATATACTGGGCCCCTCGTCGAAACCGGTTGCGTCCAAGGTGGGATATTGTGCGAAAACGCTGCCAAGTAAACTTGGTCGGTTTCGCAGAGTTTCCCTCCGCCGCCCTTCGAAGCGAAATCAGTGTTGTGAGTGAGCTGGATCGTTTTTTGCGGCGTTATTGCGTCAACCAACGAAGCGTTACGGGTCAGAGGCACCCCCGGCATGATTGAACTCGAACAAGAAGATCCCATCCCGCAAGGCGACCTGGCCTTGCAAATCACCGCACTACCCCGTGAAACCAA
This sequence comes from Pseudomonas sp. FG98, assembly GCF_057808595.1. Classification (NCBI taxonomy): domain Bacteria; kingdom Pseudomonadati; phylum Pseudomonadota; class Gammaproteobacteria; order Pseudomonadales; family Pseudomonadaceae; genus Pseudomonas; species Pseudomonas sp. FG98. The sequence goes on from NZ_JBMDIJ010000001.1 coordinate 200,967, forward strand.
CGGTTTCGGCGATATCTTCGGCGGCTGGCTGGTCGCCCAGATGGACCTGGCCGGCACGGCCATGGCCAGCCGCGTCGCCGGCGGCCGCGTCGCTACCGTGGCGATCGACCGCATGGCCTTCCTGGTGCCGGTCGCCGTGGGTGCGCAATTGTCCTTCTATACCCAGACCCTGGAAATCGGCCGCAGCTCGATCCAGATGATGGTCGAAGTGTGGAGCGACGATCCGCTGTCCAGCGAATGGCGCAAGGTCACCGAAGCGGTCTTCGTCTTCGTCGCCATCGACGGCAGTGGCCGCACCCGTTCGGTCCCGCCTCGTCGCTGATCCGGCTGCGCGGTAAACTCGCGGGTCTGTAGAGGGTCGAAGACCTTACGGCACACCCAACGAGATCAGCGCATGTCCACACCCAAGGTCGAATCGGAACAACACGGCGAACTCAACTGCTGGCGCATCACCAGCGACCACGCCGAGCTGCTGGTAGCGCAGCAGGGTGCCCAGGTGCTGAGCTACCAGCGACTGGGCGAACCACCCCTCCTCTGGCTGAGCGACCAGGCCCTGTTCAATCACGGCAAGTCGGTACGCGCCGGCGTGCCGGTGTGCTGGCCGTGGTTCGGCAACCTGCAGCGCAACCCGCAATCCGTTCAGCAGCAATTCCAGGGCAGCGAAGCCCCGGCCCACGGGCTGGTGCGCGGTCGTGACTGGCAGTTGCTCGGTATCGACAGCAGCGGCGCCGAGGTGCAACTGGCGTTCAGCCTGCCGGAAACCCAGGGCGACTTGCCTGGCTGGCCCCATCAGGTCGAACTGGTCCTCGAAATCCGCATGGGCGAGCAACTGAGCCTCAACCTCACCAGCCGCAACCTGGGCGATGAGAAGGTCACCCTGAGCCAGGCGCTGCACAGCTACTTCGCGGTGAGCGATGTGCGTTCGGTGCAGGTGGAAGGGGTCAAGGGCCGGGACTACATCGAGACCCTGGCGGACTGGGAGCAGCGTACCCAGCAGACCGACCTGGGCTTCAGCGGCGAAACCGACCGGATCTACCTGGATACACCGGCAGAACTGAGCATTGTCGATCAGGCCTGGGAACGGCGTATCCGCATCAGCAGCAGCGGCTCGCGCTCGGCGGTGATCTGGAATCCCTGGACCGAGCGCGCCGCACAATTGCCGGACATGGCGGATGACGGCTGGCAGCGCATGCTGTGCATCGAGACGGCGAATGTGTGGGATGACATCGTCGAGCTGGCGCCAGGGGCCAGCCATACCCTGGGCCTGACCCTCTCCAGCGAACGTCTCTGACCAAGAGCAACACTGCCCCCTGTGGGAGCTGGCTTGCCAGCGATAGCTATAGTGAATTCACCATTGCAATCGCTGGCAAGCCAGCTCCCACAGGGGGCAGTGTCGTTTATAGATCCGCGTCCTCCACCACCCGCACCTTCACCGCATCCATCGCATACGCCGCATCAGCCATGTCATTGCTGACCGTCTCGATCTTCAAAGGCCCGCTGACCCACAGCGGCGTATAGATATCCGCCAGCTTCACGCCCTTCGGATAGCGCACCAGCACCAGCTGGTTCGGCGGTGGCGGCGGCACGTGGATGCAGGCGCCCGGATAGGGTACGAGGAAGAACAGCGTGCTGTTGCCCTTGGCATCGGCTTCCAGCGGCACCGGGTAACCGCCAAGGCGGATGGACTTGCCGTTCATGGCCGCCACGGTCTTGCTCGAATACATCACCGCCGGCAAGCCTTTGCTCTGCTTCAGGCCGCCCTTGGCGGTGAAGGTGCCCTGGGCTTCCGGGGAGTTGTGGTCGATTTCGGGCATCGCTTCCAGGGCCTTCTGGTCCGACTTGGGCATCAGCTCCAGCCAGTCGGTTTCAGGCAGCTCGGCCCGGGCGAGGGTGCTGCACAGCAGCAGGGGAACAAGGAAAAGCGCGCGCATGAAAAAGCTCGGCAACCGTAGGAAAAGTTGCCGAGCATTCTATCCCGCAATCAGCTTTTTTTGATGAATCCGTAGATCACCAGCAGGATGATCGCGCCCACCACCGCGCCGATGAAACCGGCTGCCTGACCGGCCTGGTAGATGCCCAGGGCCTGGCCACCGTAGGTCGCCGCGAGCGAGCCGCCGATGCCCAGCAGAATGGTCATGATCCAGCCCATGCTGTCGTCACCGGGCTTGAGAAAGCGCGCGATGAGTCCGACGATCAGGCCGATGAAGATGGTTCCGATGATTCCCATGGCAATCCCTCTGAGTGAGTGCACCACCAAAAGCCTAGTCAGCGCTTCGGTGTCCTGCCATCAGAGGGTTGCCGGGGGAGAGAGGTTCAACCCGCGATCAGGGCTTCGACCTGCTGGATCTTCTGCTCCAGCGTGGCCGCGTCGGCGCAACGCAGGGTGGCGTGGCCAACCTTGCGACCGATCTTGAAGGCCTTGCCGTAGTGGTGCAGGTGGCAGTCATCGATGGCGACGACCTTGTCCACCGCCGGCACTTCGCCGATGAAGTTGAGCATGGCGCTTTCGCCGACCTTGGCGGTCGAACCCAGCGGCAGGCCGGCCACGGCACGCAGGTGGTTCTCGAACTGGCTGCACTCGGCGCCTTCGATGGTCCAGTGCCCCGAGTTATGCACTCGCGGGGCGATCTCGTTGGCCTTCAGGCCGCCATCGACTTCGAAGAACTCGAAGGCCAGCACGCCAACGTAATCCAGCTTCTCCAGCACGCGGCCGGCATAGTCCTCGGCCAGGGCCTGCAGCGGGTGATCGCTGCTGGCCACCGACAGGCGCAGGATGCCGCTCTCGTGGGTGTTGTGCACCAGCGGGTAGAAACGGGTTTCACCATCGCGGGCACGCACGGCGACCAGCGAGACTTCGCCGGTGAAGGGCACGAAGCCTTCCAGCAGGCATGGCACGCTGCCCAGCTCGGCGAAGGTGTCGACCACATCGGCAGCGCTGCGCAGGACCTTCTGGCCCTTGCCGTCGTAACCCAGGGTGCGGGTCTTCAGCACGGCCGGCAGGCCGATGCTGGCCACGGCGGCGTCCAGGTCGGCTTGCGACTGGATGTCGGCAAAGGCCGGGGTGGGGATGCCCAGGTCCTTGAACATGCTCTTTTCGAACCAGCGATCACGGGCGATGCGCAGGGCTTCGGCGCTCGGGTAGACCGGGACGAACTGCGACAGGAAGGCGACGGTTTCCGCCGGCACGCTTTCGAACTCGAAGGTCACCAGGTCGACTTCGTCGGCCAGTTGGCGCAGGTGGTCCTGGTCGCCGTAGTCGGCCCGCAGGTGCTCGCCCAGCGGGGCGGCGCAGGCGTCTGGCGCAGGGTCGAGGAAGGCGAAGTTCATGCCCAGCGGAGTGCCCGCCAGGGCCAGCATGCGGCCGAGCTGGCCGCCACCGATTACACCGATCTTCATGGCTGCGACCTCAGGCCTGGCGCGGGTCTGGATTGTCCAGAACGCTGTCTGTCTGCTCTGCGCGGAACTGCTTCAGCACAGTGTGGAACTGCGGATGCTTGGCGCCGAGGATGCTCGCCGACAGCAGCGCGGCGTTGATCGCGCCGGCCTTGCCGATGGCCAGGGTCGCCACCGGGATACCGGCAGGCATCTGCACGATGGACAGCAGCGAGTCGACACCGGACAGCATCGACGACTGCACCGGCACGCCCAGTACCGGCAGGTGGGTCTTGGCGGCGCACATGCCCGGCAGGTGGGCAGCGCCACCGGCTCCGGCGATGATCACCTCGATCCCGCGGCCTTCCGCCTCTTCGGCGTACTGGAACAGCAAGTCCGGTGTGCGGTGGGCGGAAACCACCTTCACTTCGTAGGGAATGCCGAGTTTTTCCAGCATATCGGCGGTGTGGCTAAGGGTGGACCAATCGGACTTGGAGCCCATGATCACGCCAACCAGTGCACTCATCGTCGAGCCTCTCCTGCAAGCGTCTTGTGACGCGCCAAAAGCAACGAGCCACGCAGGGGACCTGCGTGGCTCGTCATACGGATTCTGAATCGGCCTGACCGGCCGAAGGCGCGGGATTATAGCGCAGTCAAGGTAAATGCGCCCAGCCCCGTTGGTAAGGTCGGGGGATGGCCCACTGAGAGGCTTCCAGATGCTTTGCCGCGTGCCTTGGGGACTACTGTCAGGGCGCAATCCGCAGCCGAACGTCAAGGAAGACCTTATGCGCAAACGACTCCGCACCACCCTGCCCCTGGCCATTGCCGCGCTCTACCACGCCGCCTTCGTCAATGCCGCCAGCGGCCTGACCGTCTGGATATTCCCCCACGACGAACTGGCCGACATCTCCAACGAACAACTGCAACTGGACTACTTCGATTTCTGGCTGATAGAGATGCGCGAGATCATCGATCTGCCCGTGCATATCCGCTTTCAGCGCAACATCCCGGGGCTCACCGACCTCGATTATCGCCGCGACGATCCCTCCAAGACCCTGGCCGCCTGGTCCGACGCCGCCTGGACCTGGCGCCGGCAACAGAACGCACCCGGCGGCATCATCGACAACAAGTACCTGCTGCTGACCCGCCAGCAACTGGACACCTCCGGCGAGACCCTGGGCCTGGCCCACCAGACCGGGCATGCGGCGATCGCGTCGATCTACTCCTACGCCACCCCCGGCCACGAACTGGGCCACACCCTGAGCGCGACCCACGAAGCGTCCGAAGTCAATTTCAATGGCTGGTTCTGCGAAACCTACATGTTCCCGACCCGCCTGAACGTGCGCTCGAACTGCTATCGCTACTCCGAGGAAAACCGCGCCAACATCGCCCGCTACCTCAGGCGAGCGGGGAACTGAGCGGTGCCGGCTCCTGCATGCCCGACTCCAGCTTGCGCCAGAGCAGGCGCACATTGGCCTTGCGCACCAAGGCACACCGATAGAGGCGGATCTCCAGTGGCACATGCCACTGGGGGCCGCCGCAGATCACCAACTCGCCCCGCTCCAGCTCGGCCCGCGCCGAAAGCCGCGGCACCCAGGCGATCCCCAGGCCTTCCAGGGCCATGCTCTTCAGGCTATCGGCCATGGCGGTCTCGTACACCGTGGTAAAGCGCAGATTGCGCTGACGCAGCAGCAGGTTCACCGAACGCCCAAGGAACGCACCGGCACTGTAGGCCAGCAGCGGCACGCTGCCCTCGCCTTCCAGGTCGAACAACGGCTTGCCATCGGGACCTGCGGCACACACCGGGAGCATTTCGGTGTGGCCCATATGCAAGGAAGGGAAGATCTCCGCATCCATCTGCAACGCGGCATCCGGATCGTAGAAGGCCAGCATCAGGTCGCAGCCGCCTTCGCGCAGGGCATGCACGGCATCGCCGACGTTGGTCGCCACCAGCCGCGTGGCGATATTCAGGCCGTCGTTGCGCAACTGGGCGATCCAGCGCGGGAAGAATCCCAAGGCCAGGGAGTGCGCTGCGGCAACCTGGATGACTTCTCCCTGCCCGCCCTCAAGATGATGCAAATGGCGGAGAACTTCGCTCAATTGGTCGACAACGGTACGGGCCGTAACCAGAAACAATTGCCCGGCAGCGGTGAGTTCGATAGGGGTCCGCGAGCGGTTGACCAGGGTCAGCCCCAGTGCCGCCTCAAGGCTGCGAATGCGCCGGCTGAAGGCCGGCTGGGTGACGAAACGGCGCTCGGCGGCCTGGGAAAAGCTGCGGGTCGCGGCCAGCGCACTGAAGTCTTCCAGCCACTTGCTTTCAAGGTTCATGAAAATCTCTCCGAAAGCATGCACCAAAATGGAACACGCTCGATCAATGCAAAACGTCACATGGGGCGTTATGCCGTTTGTGCATAGGTTAGCGTGCAACAGCATTGGCCGCCAAAGGGCTTGCGCCCCTAGGATTGGCGCCATTCCGGCATGTGCCGGGTTAATTCGAGATGATACTCATCATGTCCGCTGCTGCATCGTTCCGCGTCGAAAAAGACCTGCTTGGTACCCTGGAAGTCCCTGCTGATGCCTACTACGGCATCCAGACCCTGCGCGCTGCCAACAACTTCCACCTCTCCGGTGTTCCGCTGTCGCACTACCCGAAGCTGGTCGTGGCCCTGGCCATGGTCAAGCAGGCCGCTGCCGACGCCAACCGTGAGCTGGGTCACCTGAGCGATGCCAAACATGCCGCCATCAGCGAGGCCTGCGCCCGCCTGATCCGTGGCGACTACCACGAGCAGTTCGTGGTGGACATGATCCAGGGCGGTGCTGGTACTTCTACCAACATGAACGCCAACGAAGTCATCGCCAACATCGCGCTGGAGGCCATGGGCCACCAGAAGGGCGAGTACAAATACCTGCACCCGAACAACGACGTGAACATGGCGCAGTCGACCAACGACGCCTACCCGACCGCGATCCGCCTGGGTCTGCTGCTGGGTCACGACGCGCTGCTGGCCAGCCTCGACAGCCTGATCCAGGCCTTCGCGGCCAAGGGTGAAGAATTCAACCACGTACTGAAGATGGGCCGTACCCAGCTGCAGGACGCGGTACCGATGACCCTGGGCCAGGAATTCCGCGCCTTCGCCACCACCCTGACCGAAGACCTGAACCGCCTGCGCACCCTGGCTCCGGAAGTACTGACCGAAGTGAACCTGGGCGGTACCGCCATCGGTACCGGCATCAACGCCGACCCGGGCTACCAGGCCCTGGCCGTTCAGCGCCTGGCCACCATCAGCGGCCAGCCGCTGGTACCGGCTGCCGACCTGATCGAAGCTACCTCGGACATGGGCGCCTTCGTCCTGTTCTCCGGCATGCTCAAGCGTACCGCGGTCAAGCTGTCGAAGATCTGCAACGACCTGCGCCTGCTGTCCAGCGGCCCGCGCACCGGCATCAACGAGATCAACCTGCCGGCACGCCAGCCAGGCAGCTCGATCATGCCAGGCAAGGTCAACCCGGTAATTCCGGAAGCCGTCAACCAGGTGGCCTTCGCCATCATGGGCAACGACCTGGCCCTGACCGTCGCCGCCGAAGGTGGCCAGCTGCAGCTGAACGTCATGGAACCGCTGATCGCCTACAAGATCTTCGACTCCATCCGCCTGCTGCAACGCGCCATGGACATGCTGCGCGAGCACTGCATCGTCGGCATCACCGCCAACGAACAGCGCTGCCGTGAACTGGTCGAACACTCGATCGGCCTGGTCACCGCCCTGAACCCGTACATCGGCTACGAAAACGCCACCCGTATCGCCCGCGTTGCCCTGGAAACCGGCCGCGGCGTACTGGAACTGGTGCGTGAAGAACAGCTGCTGGACGAAGCGATGCTCAACGACATCCTGCGTCCGGAAAACATGATTGCTCCGCGTCTGGTTCCGCTGAAGGCGTAACCCCACGCAACACCCGTCTCACCAGGTCGAGGGACTAGACACCTCTCACCTTTGAGGGCCCAGGGCTTACACCCCGGGCCCTTTTTTTATGCGCGCCATTCGGCGCCAGGCCTGACAGACCGCCAGCGGATGTCGTAGTGTGCCCGGCTACGAACAAGATCGACCATGGAGAATGGCGCATGAATCCGGCGTCCCCCCGCCCCGCCCGCAGCATCATGGTGCTGTACACCGGTGGCACCATCGGCATGCAGGCCAGTGCCGACGGCCTGACCCCCGCTTCCGGCTTCGAGCAGCGCATGCGCGCGGAGTTATCCACACGCACCGACCTGGCGCCGTGGCGCTTCCGTGAAATGACCCCGCTGATCGACAGCGCCAACATGACCCCGGCGTACTGGCTGAGCCTGCGCGCGGCAATCATCGAAGCCGTGGACGCCGGCTGCGATGCGGTGCTGGTGCTGCATGGCACCGATACCCTGGCCTACAGTGCGGCGGCCATGAGCTTCCAGCTGCTCGGATTGGACGCACCGGTACTGTTCACCGGCTCGATGCTGCCGGCGGGCGCGGAACACAGCGACGCCTGGGAAAACCTGAGCGGCGCCCTGCAAGCGCTGACCGTCGGCCAGCCGGCCGGGGTACAGCTGTACTTCCATGGCGAATTGCTGCCGCCCCGGCGCACTGCCAAGGTGCGCAGTTCTGGCCGCAATCCCTTCATCGCCCTGACGCGCAATGCCCTGCCGGAAAACACCTCTCCCCTGCCCGCCGCGCTGGACTATCGGCAACCGCAGCAGCCTGTGGATATCGCCGTGCTGCCGCTGGTCCCGGGCATTTCCGCGGACTTCCTGCGCGCAGTTGTCCGCAGCGGCACCCGGGGCCTGATCCTCGAATGCTTCGGCAGTGGCACCGGCCCGAGCGACAATCCGGACTTTATCCACAGCCTCAAACAGGCCCGCTCCCTCGACCTGGTGGTGGTGGCGATCACCCAATGCCATGAGGGCGGCGTCGAGTTCGATATCTACGAGGCCGGCAGCCGCTTGCGCCGAGCGGGCGTGGTGTCCGGTGGCGGCATGACCCGCGAAGCAGCCTTGGGCAAATTGCAGTGGCTGCTCGGCAGCGGCCTGGCGGTCGATGAGGTACGCCGCCTGGTTGGACTGGAACTGGCCTGAAGGCATGCAATTTGCTCGTTTTCCGCACCGTCCTTCAGCCCGGTAACCGAGCATGCTGCATTCGCACCTGACCACGCTGCACGCGGTGTCCCTGGTCCTGCAGACCTTCCGCGACGAGGCCCTGCTCCAGGGCAGCGGCATCAGCGCGGCCGACCTTGACCGCGCCGATTCGCGCATCACCACCCGCCAGGAGATGCTGGTCTGCGCCAACGCCGTGGCCCGACGCCGGGATATCGGCCTGGAACTGGGACGGCGCATGCACGTGTCGTCCTACGGCATGCTCGGCTATGCCCTGCTCTCCAGTGCCACTTTGGGTGACGCCCTGCACCTGGCGCTGCGCTACCCCGCGCTGCTGGGAACACTTTTCCGCCTGCGCCTGATCGAGGATGGCCAGCGCATCTGGTTCAGCGCCAGCGACTATCGCGAAGAACCGGCACTGGCGGCGTTCAATGCCGAATTCTGCCTGGTCTCGCTCAAGGTGATCTGCGACGACCTTCTAGGGCGGCCATTGCCGCTGCTCGGCGCACGTTTCGCCCATGGCGAGCCGGATTACCGTCAGCAATACACGGAAACCTTCACCTGCCCGCTGCAGTTCGAGGCCGAGGACAACGCCTTCGCCTTTGACCGCGCCTGGCTGGAGCAGCCATTGCCGCTGGCGGACCAGGTGACCCACGGGACCATGGCCGAACGTTGTCGGCAACTGAACCTGGAGTTCACCGGGCGTCAGGCGTGGCTGGGGCGGATTCGCCAGCTACTCGCCGATCAACTCGCAGCACCGCCCGGGCTGGAGGGGCTGGCGCGGCAGATGAACTGCTCGTCGCGCACCCTGCGTCGGCACCTGGGCGAAATGGGCAGCAGCTACCAGCAACTGCTGGACGAGCTACGCTTCGAGCGGGCCAAGCAGTTGCTCGGTGAAGGGCAGATGCCGATCTACCGGATCGCCGAAGTGCTGGGGTTCAGTGAAACCGCAAGTTTCAGGCATGCGTTCATGCGCTGGAGTGGGGTCGCCCCGAGCCATTTCAGAGTCTGAACGGGCCTCATCGCTGGCAAGCCAGCTCCCACAAGGGCCACGGTGCACGCAATCCCTGTGGGAGCTGGCTTGTCGGACCGCCGCACCGCAGCGATTGAGGACACCACCCTTGGCCATATCGATCCCCTTTTGGCCATTTGTGCCGTTCAGCCAGATCGCAATGCCCCGCAACATCCGGGAAAAAACGCCAGTGCTCCGGAGAACAACAAATGCTGACGATCTATTCCGATGACCACCGCCTGCATCACGGCCGCTGCGAGCTGATCGACGGGCAGCTCAAGCCCTGCTTCGAGATGCCGTCCCGCGCCGACCACGTCCTCGATCGGGTCAAGGCCCGCAATATCGGCCCCATCAGCGGCCCCACCGACTTCGGCCGCGAGCCGCTGCGCCGGGTCCACAGCGACGACTACTTGAATTTCTTCGAAGGCGCCTGGGCGCGCTGGGCCGAACTGGAGCGCGACGGCGACCTGCTGCCGTTCACCTGGCCGGCCCGCACCCTGCGCCAGGTCAAACCTACCAGCCTGCTGGGCGAGCTGGGTTACTACAGCTTCGATGCCGGCGCGCCGATCACCGCCGGCACCTGGCAGGCCGCCTATAGCGCGGCGCAGGTCGCCCTGACCGGCCAGGCCGCGATCCAGGCCGGCGCCCATAGCGCCTTCGCCCTGTGCCGCCCGCCGGGACACCACGCCGCCAGCGACGTGATGGGCGGCTACTGCTACCTGAACAACGCCGCCATCGCCGCCCAGGCCTTCCTCGACCAGGGCCACCAGCGCGTGGCCATCCTCGATGTCGACTACCACCACGGCAACGGCACCCAGGAAATCTTCTACACCCGCAGCGACGTGCTGTTCGCTTCGATCCACGGCGACCCGCAGGCGGAGTTCCCGTTCTTCCTCGGCTATGCCGACGAGCACGGCGAAGGCGATGGCGAGGGCTACAACGTCAATTACCCGTTGCCCGCCGGCAGCGACTGGGCCACCTGGAACGCCGCCCTGGAACAGGCCTGCGCGCGGATCGACGCCTACGCCCCGGACGTAGTGATCGTGTCCCTCGGCGTGGACACCTTCAAGGACGATCCGATCTCCCAGTTCAAGCTCGACAGCCCCGACTACCTGGCCATGGGCGAGCGCATCGCACGCCTGGGCAAGCCGACCCTGTTCGTGATGGAAGGCGGCTACGCGGTGGAAGAAATCGGCATCAACGCCGTCAACGTTCTCGAAGGTTTCGAACGCGTCCAACAGGAAGCCCAAGCATGACAACACTCAAGCGCCTGCTCGCCCCCCTGCTGTGTACCACCCTGCTTGCCGGCAGCCTCCAGGCCGTCGCCGAGCAGCGTACCCTGCGGGTCTACAACTGGTTCGACTACATCACCCCGCAAACCCTCACCGATTTCCAGAAGGACGGCCAGGTCAAGCTGGTCTACGACATCTTCGACACCAACGAGGCGCTTGAGGCCAAGCTGCTCACCGGCAACTCCGGCTATGACGTGGTGGTGCCATCCAACGTGTTCCTCGCCAAGCAGATCGAGGCCGGGGTGTTCCAGCCGCTGGACCGCAGCAAGCTGCCGAACTGGCAGCACCTCGACCCGGCGCTGATGAAACTGATCGAAGCCAACGACCCGGGCAACAAGTTCGCCGTGCCGTACATGTACGGCACCGTGCTGATCGGCTTCAACCCGGCCAAGGTCAAGGCGGCGCTGGGCGACAACGCGCCGGTGGACAGTTGGGACCTGATCTTCAAGGAAGAGAACATCGCCAAGCTCAAGCAGTGCGGCGTGGCGCTGCTCGATTCGCCGTCGGAGATCATGCCGCTGGCCCTGCAGTACCTCGGCCTGCCGCCGAACAGCAGCAAGCCGGCGGACTACAAGAAAGCCGAAGAGCTGATGCTGAAGATCCGTCCGCACATCACCTACTTCCACTCCTCCAAGTACATGGCCGACATCGCCAACGGCGATATCTGCGTGGCGGTGGGCTATTCCGGCAGCTTCTCGCAGGCGGCCAACCGTGCGCTCGAAGCGAAGAACGGCGTGGTGGTGGACATGCGCCTGCCCAAGGAGGGCGCGCCGATCTGGTTCGACATGCTGGCGATTCCGAAAGGCGCGGCGAACCCGGAGGACGCCCATGCCTTCATCAACTACCTTCTGCAGCCCAAGGTGATTGCGCCGATCAGCGACTTCGTCGGCTACCCCAACCCGAACAAGGACGCCACCGACCTGGTCGCCCCGGCGATCCGCAACAACCCCAACCTGTACCCGACGGCGGAGGCGATGACCAAGCTGTATACCTTGCAGCCTCTGGGCCGGGATGCGGAAAGGGCGCGGACCCGGGCCTGGACCAAGATCAAGGAGGGGACCTGAATCTTCGTTGTTGCTGATGGCCTCATCGCGGGTAAACCCGCTCCCACAGGTTCCGCAATCTCTGTGGGAGCTGGCTTGCCAGCGATAGGGCCCTAAAGAACAGCAGAGAATTCAACCCTTCCAGGCCTTCTTCAACTTGCCGAGAGCCTCGGTAATCCCCGCCTCCCCCACCGCCGCAAACCCCAGCACCAGCCCCGCCTTCTTATCCACAGCCGCGGGCGTATCCGGCAACCAGTAATCCCCCAAGCCGTTCAGCTCTACCCCCACTTCCAGAGCCTTCTCCACCAGCCAGCGCTCCCGCGCAAAGTTATCCACATCCACTTTGACATGCAGCCCGGCGACCATCTCCGGCAAGCTGCCGACCCCGGGAATATCCACAGGCCAGCCCGCCATCAACGCATTGCGCCGGCTCAGTGCCGCGCGGCGCATACGGCGGATATGCCGCTGGAAATGCCCCTGGGCCATGAATTGCGCCATTACCGTCTGGGTGCCTACTTCCGAGTGCCGCACCATCAGCGCCCGCCCGCGGGAGAACGGTTCCACCAGCTGCCGGGGCAAGACCAGGTAACCCAGGCGCAATGCCGGGAATGCCACTTTGCTGAAGGTACCGACGTACAACACCCGGCCGTTGCGATCCAGCGCGGCCAAAGGCGCCAGGGGCGCGCCGCTGTAGCGGTACTCGCTGTCGTAGTCGTCTTCGACGATCCAGCCATCATTGCGTTCGGCCCAGGCCAGCAGCTCCAGGCGCCGGGCCAGGCTCATCACCACGCCGGTAGGGTACTGGTGCGACGGCGTGACATAGGCCATGCGGCAATCCGGCAAAGCCGCCAGCGCCGCACAATCCAGTCCGTCGTTATCCACCGCCACGCCATGCACCGTCGCCCCGGTCACACCAAAGGCACAACCGGCCGCGCGATACCCGGGGTTTTCCACAGCCACGCCCACCCCAGGCTCCAGCAGCAACTGTGCACAAAGGCTGATGGCCTGCTGTGCGCCGGTGGTGATCACAATTTGCTCAGGCGTGCAGGAAAGCCCCCGCGAACGTCGCAAATAGGCGGCAATCAGTTCCCGCAGCAGCGGTTCGCCAGCCGGATCGCCATAACCGAGCATCGCCGCCTGCGGATTTCGCCAGAAACCCGCCTGCAGCTTGGCCCAGACCTCGAACGGGAACAGATCGAAGGCCGGTACACCGACGCGAAATGCCCGGGGTGGACCGGTTCTTGGCGTAGGCAAATGGTGGTTTTCCAGACGAAAAAGCGGACCGGTGTGGATAACTTTACTGGATGAATTGCCAGTATTTTCTGACGAAAATGTGGATAAGCCTGTTGATAAACCCCCGGATAACCCTGTGGATACTTTTGTGGATAGTTTCGGCAGCTGGCTGACATAGGTCCCGTCGCCCACCCGGCTTTCGATGAAGCCCTCGGCGTAGAGCTGGTCGTAGGCGCGCACCACACTGTTGCGCGACAACCCGAGGATCGCCGCCATGTCGCGGCTGGCCGGCAGGCGCGTGCCGCTACCGAGGCGGCCATCCAGCACCCGCGTCCGCAGGGCCTGGTAAAGCTGGCGGGTCAGGCCCTGGCGGCGGTCGAGGACGATACCGGAGGGATCGAAAGGCAGGGAAACGGAAGGCTCGACCATGGCGATTGGACCCAGAAAATTGGCCTGAAATGGCTCTTACACTGAGCCAATAGCCTGCCTAGGATGAGGCCATTCGCCAAGGAAAAATTCTCCATGTACACACCCAGCGCCTTCAAGGTCGACGACCTGCCGTTTCTCCACGAGCACATCGCCAATACCCGACTGGCCGTATTGATCAGCCAGGGTGAGCAGGGCTTGCAGGCGACCCACGTCCCCCTGCTGCTCGATCCGCACGCCGGCGCCAAGGGCACGCTGTACGGCCATATGGCACGGGGCAACAAGCAATGGCGCGAGCTGGAGAGCGGCGCCGAAGTACTGCTGGTGTTCCCAGGCGCCGACGCCTATGTCAGCCCCGGCTTCTACCCGAGCAAGGCCGACGACCCGCGCACCGTGCCGACCTGGAACTACGTTGCCGTGCATGCCTGGGGCGTGCCGAAAGTTATCCACAGCGCCGGGCCGCTGCTGGACATCGTCCGCCGCCTGAGCGACCGCCATGAGCAGGGTCGCGAGCGTCCCTGGTCGGTGGATGACGCTCCGGCGGACTACCTGGACGGCATGCTCAAGGCCATCGTCGGCTTCGAGATTCCCATCGAGCGCCTGCAATGCAACCGCAAGCTGAGCCAGAACCGCTCGGCCATCGACCACGAAGGCGTGCGCAGCGGCCTGGCCGCCAGTGCCGACCCGCTGGACAACCACCTCGCTGCGCTGATGCAGCAACCCTGAAGGAACGCTTCACATGTCCAACGTTCAGATCCTCCCGGTTACCGCCGCCAGCCACGATGCCTGGTACCCGCTGTGGCAGGCCTACCTGCGCTTCTACCAAACCTCGCTGGCCGACGCGGTCAGCGAGGTGACCTGGCAGCGTTTCCTCGATCCGGCCGAGCCAACCAATGCCGCCCTGGCCTGGGTCGATGGCGAGGCGGTGGGCATGGTCCATTGGATCTACCATCGTTCCAACTGGTCTGTGGAAAACTCCTGCTACCTGCAGGACCTCTACGTCGACGGCCAGCAGCGCGGACTGGGCATTGGCCGCAAGCTGATCGAACATGTCTACGCCGTGGCGGCCGAGGCCGGCTGCGTCAAGGTCCACTGGCTGACCCACGAAACCAACGCCACCGCGATTTCCCTGTACGAGCAGGTCGCCGAGCGTCCAGGCTTCATCCAGTTCCGCAAACAGATTCCTTGAGCCGAGGTGCATCGATGAGCAGCAATCTGAACTGGCATCCTGCCAGGGAACCCCAGGCCGAGCCGTTGACCGGCCGCTTCATTCGCCTGGAAAAACTCGATCCGCGCCAGCATGGCGACGATCTCTGGGAAGTCCTGCAAGGTCGCGACGCCGACGCCGCGCTGTGGGATTACCTGCCTTACGGCCCGTTCACCGAACGTGCGCCCTTCGATCAATGGCTGGAAGGCAATGCCGCCAGCCGTGATCCACTGTTCTACAGCGTGATCGACTTGGCCAGCGGGCAGGTCCAGGGGATTCTCAGCCTGATGTCCATCGTCCCGGCCCAGGGCCGCATCGAGGTCGGACATATCGCCTTCGGCGCGGCCATGCAGCGCACGCCCAAGGGCACCGAGGCGGTGTATCTGCTGGGCAAGCTGTCGTTCGAGCTGGGCAACCGCCGCCTGGAGTGGAAGTGCAACAACGCCAACGCGCGCTCCAAGCGGGCCGCGGAGCGGTTCGGCTTCAGCTACGAGGGGGTGTTCCGCAAGCATATGGTGGTCAAGGACCAGAACCGCGATACCGCCTGGTACTCGATTACCGATGATGAGTGGCCGGCGATTGCGGCTGGCTTCGAGCGTTGGTTGAGCGAGGAGAACCAGCGGCCCGAGGGTCAGCTCAGGACGCTGGAGGAGTGCCGCGTCTAGTATTTAGGACCAACAAGGTCCACAAGAGCGGCGCGGCCCCTGTGGGAGCTGGCTTGCCAGCGATGAGGTCGGTGAGTTCACTACCGCTATCGCTGCGGTTCGGCGCCCCGACAAGCCAGCTCCCACAATGAGGAAGACTTACTTCAGTTGCTTGGCCAGAAGCTCGATATGCTCCGGCCCGATACCACAGCAACCACCCAGCAGACTGGCGCCGCGTTGGCGCCAGTTCTGCGTCCAGTGCAGGTAACCCGGCGGATCCAGGTCTTCGCGCAGTTCGTCCAGGCCATCGTTGGCAGTGGCGTCCTTCGGCTGCGGCGGGAAGGCGTTGGCATAGGCGCCGACAGAGATATCCACAGCCAGGCGCTGGAAGGTCGCCAAGGCTGCATCGATGGCGTCGCCAATCACTTCCGGCTGGCTGCAATTGAACAGCAAGGTCTGCACGCCCAGCGCCGCAACGGCTTCGGCCGCTTCGCTGACCGGTTCGCCGGAACGCAGGCGCGGCACGTTATCCACATCCTCGTCCTGCAAGGTGAACGACACCCAGAACGGCTTGCCGTCCTGCGGCAGACCGGCGCGAATCGCCCGGACTTCAGCGATGGCACTCTGGGTTTCCGCCAGCCACAGATCGACATGCTCGGAAAGACCTTCCACCAGCGGGGTCAGCACTTCGGCAACGCGCTCGGGCTGATAGAGGTCCGGGCGATAGGAGCCGAACAGCGGCGGCAGCGACCCGGCGACCCGGACCTGCTGCGGGCCGGCATCCGCTGCGGCACGGGCCAGTTGCCCGGCGGTGCTGGCCAGGGCGCGGCCTTCGGCCTTGAAACGCTCTTCACCAATATGGAAAGGCACCACCGCATAGCTGTTGCTGGTGATCACCTGCGCACCCGCCTCGATATACGCGCGATGCACTGCCACCACCGCCTCCGGCGCCTCGCTCAACGCGAGCGCCGACCACTCCGGCTGACGGAATGGCGCACCACGGCGCGCCAGCTCCCGTCCCATGCCGCCATCGAGAATGACCAACGACTTTTCGCCCATATAACACTCGCTTCTATAAATATAAATAAAACGTATTAGTGCCTTATTACTTATAACTATTTAATACCTGTCACGTTTTGTCTTACAACTTTTTCCGGTGATTCCCATGCAACTTTCCTCCCTGTTGGGCGCGGGCCTGCTGGCCCTGACCGCCGCTACCCAAGCCTTCGCCGGCGCCACCCTGGACCGTGTGGAATCGCGCAAGGAACTGGTCAACGTGTTGATGGAAAGTTATCCACCGTTCTCCTTCCTCAACGAGCAGAACCAACTGGATGGTTTCGACGTCGACGTAGCCAAGGCCGTGGCCGACAAGCTGGGCGTCAAGTTGCGCCTGGAAACGCCGTCCTGGGACGTGATCGCCGCCGGCCGCTGGAGCGGTCGCTACGACATCTGCATCTGCTCGATGACCCCGAGCAAGGCCCGCGCCGAGGTCTTCGACTTCCCGGTGGAGTACTACGCTTCGCCAGCGGTCATCGTGGTCAACGCCAAGGATGATCGCATCCACTCGGCCAAGGACCTGAACGGCCTCAAGGTCGGCCTGACCAGCGCCTCCAGCTACGAGAGCTACCTGAACAAGAACCTGGTGATCGAGGGCGCCGAGGACCAGAAGATCGACTACCCGTTCGAGGCCGTGCAGATCGCCCCGTACGACACCGACAACGTCGCCTTCCAGGACCTCGGCCTGGGCGCCGGCAAGCGCCTGGATGCCATCCTCACCAACCTGGTTACCGCCCAGCCGCGCCTCGATCAGGACCAGCGCTTCAAGCTGGCCGGCGCGCCGCTGTACGAAGAGCCGAACTCGGTGGCCATCGAAAAAGGCGACGCCGAATGGGATGCCAAGGTCCGCGAGGTCTTCGCCCAGCTCAAGGCCGACGGCACCCTGGCGAAGCTGTCGAACAAATGGATCGGCGCCGACATCAGTAAATGAGTGCTCACGAACCCTCGCCAAAGCCCGCCGCCACCGGCGCGGGCCTGCCGCTACCGGGCTTCCGGACGCGGCTCTACCTGACCTGGCTGGTGCTGCTGGCGATCTTCGTCGGCTTCTTCCTGAGTTTTGATCTGAAGTTTTCGATCATCGTCGAGAAGTTTCCCAACCTGGCCGGCTTCAAACTGGGCCCCAATGGCTTCCTCCAGGGCGCGGCGCTGACCCTGTTCCTCTGCCTGTGCTCGATGGTCTGCTCGGTGGCGCTGGGCTTTGCCGCAGCGCTGGCGCGCCTGTCGAAGAGCGCGGTGCTGCTGGGTGTGGCCAGCTTCTACACCTCGTTCTTCCGCGGTACGCCGCTGCTGATCCAGATCCTGTTGATCTACCTTGGCCTGCCGCAGATCGGCCTGGTGCCGGGGGCAATCAGCGCCGGGATCATCGCCCTGTCGCTGAACTACGGCGCCTACCTCAGCGAAATCTTTCGCGCCGGCATCCTCGGCGTCGCCCCAGGCCAGCGCCAGGCGGCCCTGGCGCTGGGCATGAAGCCGGCGACCATCTTCTGGCACATCACCCTGCCCCAGGCCATGCGCACCATCATCCCGCCGGGCGCCAACCAGTTCATATCGATGCTCAAGGACTCGTCGCTGATTTCGGTGATGGGGGTGTGGGAAGTGATGTTCCTCGCCCAGTCGTATGGGCGTTCGAGCTATCGCTACCTGGAAATGCTGACTACGGCGGCGCTGATCTACTGGCTGCTGTCGGTGGCGCTGGAGTTGGTGCAGGCGCGGTTGGAAGGGTATTTCGGCAAGGGCTTCGAGCGGTAACCGCGCCGCCTGCATCGCTGCGGTGCGGCGGTCCGACAAGCCAGCTCCCACAGGGACTGCATGCACCGTACCTGTGGGAGCTGGCTTGCCAGCGAAGATCTCAAGATCACCTCAATCTGTCAGGCCGCCGCAAAACGCCCATCTGCAACCCGAACGGCCGGAACACCGCATTCAACGAATTGAGCGTCGGATTACCCTCGCCCTGCTCAATCTGGATCAGGGTGCGAACGGAAATCTTGCACATCCGCGCAAACTGGGTCTGTTGCAGCTTCGCCACTTCAACCCGTAACTTGCGCACCGCGGCCCCCAGTTCCATCGAACCATCGGCGATTCCCTGCAAGACACCTTCGATCAGCAAGGCACGGATCTCGATCGAAAGCGTCATAGCAATCCCCAGTCCTTCATACGTTGTTCAAGGTTCTTCAAAGCGATGGCCGGGTGGTTCATGACCGCATCCGGCAAGCCTGAATCCGCCAACAGGTCCGGCAGCGCCAGCAGACCGCGAGCATCCTGGCGCAAACGCTCAAATGCCTGCTGCGGGTCCATCAACGGCTCCAGCAGGTTACAAGCCGCTCGCCAGTCGACCTCTCCCCCACGCTCCACGGGTGAAGCCCATTTGGTCGTACGGGTGATGCCCTCCGCGTCCATGACCATAGGTGCCAGGTCATAGATCGGCGCCAGCCGCAGTTGCTCGTCACTGCGAATGATCGCGGTGTTGCGGCCATGGTTGTCGGAGTTGCCGAGGATCTTGTTGATCAGGTCACGTCGCAGGTATTCCGCCACCAGGTCTGGCACCTGATCCTTCTGCCCGGCATTTATCCACAGCCCGGCGAGTGCCTGGATAACCTCCAGGTGATCCATGCGGCTGCCCGGTTCAGTCACGCCAGCCAGTGAATACACCGATTCCACTGCCAGTCGCTCGACACCCGCAGCACCGATTCGTCGGTCGAAGCGCTTCATCCACAGGCTCGGTTTATCGCCCTCTTTCAGCGCCAGCTCAGCACTGGCAACCGTGTCGATGCCGAGGATTTCCAGCGCTTTGTAGTACAGATACTCGGCCCGCAGGATCGTCTGGTCGTTACCCAGTGCCTGATTGCGAGCGAACTTCACGAACCAGTGGCGGGTAGCCCGGTCATCCGTCAAGACTGCGTCGGGATAGAGTTGCCCGTCTCCCGCTTCGGTCAACAGCAGCTTGGGCGCTTCACCGCCAGCCCCAGTCGCACCGCCGATGGCTGCGCCTTGCTCGTAGGCGTATTCAAGGAAGCGTTGATCGCGGCTGACGACATCCTCGAAGCTGAATCCCATGGGGGCCGAGGTGTCCAGGGTGTCCATCGACTCCTTGATCCGCAGATTGCCGATCGGCGCCGGTGTGCTGCGGGCAAGCAGGAAGATATCGTCGGCTACCCCCTCCGGTTTTTCCCGTCCCATGTACTTGAGCAGGAAACGCTTGGCAGCTCCGGAGGGGGCGATGTCATATAGAAAGGCCGGCGCCTTGCTCGACCGTTGGGGATCGAAATCGACCGGTAGCCTGACGCTGACAGCCTTTTCGAACGTGCTTTCGTAAGCATCCAGATTGCCCCCCACGTAAGCCGAGATATAGCCGAACTGGCAAGCGCCTAGAAAGCCATTTTCAGGCTCGGCAAAGTTCAAGGTCATGGCGTCCTGCCATTTGCCTTGGGCGTAGAGCTGGAGGGTCAACGGATACATGGCGGCCTCTATCAGCTGTAAACAGACTGATCTGCAATATAGTGCAACTTAGCCAGACAAGCACATGAGAAATCTGCATTAAAGTGCAGAAAATCAAGGGAATCAGCAGAAAAACTGCACTTTAATGCAGATAAAAAAAGGGGAGCAATCCGCTCCCCAATGAGGTTAACCGTTTACAGTCGAGGGCTTTTTCAGCCCTCGATCTCGATCAGGATCTCGCCCGGGTTGACCCGGTCGCCCTTGGCGATGTGGATGGCGGCAACCTTGCCGGCGATCGGCGATTGCACTTCGGTTTCCATCTTCATCGCTTCGGTGATGAGCACCGCCTGACCGGCCTTGACCACGTCGCCTTCCTTGACCAGCACATCGACGATGTTGCCCGGCATGGAGGTGCTGATATGGCCCGGCTCGCTGGCCTGCTTGCGCTTGCTGCCGCCACCGCCGACGAATTCGTTGAGCGGCTCGAACACCACTTCTTCCGGCATGCCGTCGATGGACAGGTAGAAGTGACGCTTGCCTTCAGCCTTGACGCCGACACCAGTGATGTCGACGCGGTAGGTTTCGCCGTGGACGTCGATGACGAACTCGGTCGGTACGCCTTCGCCACCGGCCGAGGCCACTGCACCGGCTTCCGGGATCGGCAGCAGCACTTCAGGGGTCAGGGTGCCGGCTTCGCGTTCTTCGAGGAACTTGCGCCCGATGTCCGGGAACATGGCGAAGGTCAGTACGTCTTCTTCCGACTTGGCCAGGCTGCCGATATCGGCGCGCAGCTTGGTCATTTCCGGCTTGAGCAGGTCGGCCGGGCGTACGTCGATCACCTCTTCGCTGCCGATGGCCTGACGCCGCAGTTGTTCGTTGACCACGCCTGGCGCCTTGCCGTACCCACCTTGCAGGTACAGCTTCACTTCGTTGGTGATGGTCTTGTAGCGCTCGCCGGCGAGCACGTTGAAGAAGGCCTGGGTGCCGACGATCTGCGAGGTCGGGGTAACCAGCGGCGGGAAGCCGAGGTCTTCGCGGACCCGCGGGATTTCCGCCAGCACTTCGTTCATGCGGTTCAGCGCACCCTGCTCCTTGAGCTGGTTGGCCAGGTTGGAAATCATGCCGCCCGGGACCTGGTTGACCTGAACGCGGGTATCGACCGAGGTGAATTCGCTTTCGAACTGGTGGTACTTCTTGCGCACGGCGTAGAAGTACAGGCCGATTTCCTGCAGCAGTTCCAGGTCCAGGCCGGTGTCGAACTCGCTGCCCTTGAGGGCGGCGACCATCGATTCGGTACCCGGGTGGCTGGTGCCCCAGGCGAAGCTGGAGATAGCGGTGTCGATGTGGTCGGCACCGTTCTCGACGGCTTTCAGCTGGCACATGGCGGCCAGGCCGGCAGTGTCGTGGGAGTGGATGAACACTGGCAGCGATTGCTCGGCTTTCAGCGCCTTGACCAGCTCGCCGGTGGCGAACGGGGTCAGCAGTCCGGCCATGTCCTTGATCGCCACCGAGTCGCAACCCATGGCTTCCATCTGCTTGGCCTGGGCAACGAAGGCGTCGATGGTGTGCACCGGGCTGGTGGTGTAGGCGATGGTGCCCTGGGCGTGCTTGCCGGCGGCCTTCACCGCTTCGATGGCAACGCGCAGGTTACGCACGTCGTTCATGGCGTCGAAGATGCGGAATACGTCGATGCCGTTGACCGCCGCCTTGGCGACGAAGGCCTTGACCACGTCATCGCTGTAGTGGCGGTAGCCCAGCAGGTTCTGACCGCGCAGGAGCATTTGCAGGCGGGTGTTGGGCAGCGCGGCGCGCAGTTTGCGCAGGCGCTCCCACGGGTCTTCCTTGAGGAAGCGCACGCAGGCGTCGAAGGTGGCGCCGCCCCAGACTTCCAGCGACCAGTAGCCGACTTTGTCGAGCTTGTCGCAGATCGGCAGCATGTCTTCGGTGCGCATGCGGGTGGCCAGCAGGGACTGGTGGGCGTCGCGCAGGATCGTGTCGGTTACGAAAATTTTCTTGGACATTATGGGTTCCTCACAGGCCTGCATGCGCGGCAATGGCGGCGGCGATGGCCAGCGCCAGCTCTTCGGGTTTGCGCTTGATCGAGTAGTTGGTCAGTTCCGGATGGCTTTCCACGAAGCTGGTGTTGAACTGGCCACTGCGGAATTCCGGATTGCGCAGGATTTCCTGGTAGTACGCGGCGGTGGTCTTCACCCCTTGCACGCGCATGTCGTCCAGGGCGCGCAGGCCGCGGTCCATGGCTTCTTCCCAGGTCAGCGCCCAGACCACCAGTTTCAGACACATGGAGTCGTAGAACGGTGGAATGGTGTAGCCGGTGTAGATCGCCGTGTCGGTACGCACGCCGGGGCCGCCGGGAGCGTAGTAACGGGTGATCTTGCCGAAGCTGGGCAGGAAGTTGTTCTTCGGGTCTTCGGCGTTGATGCGGAACTGCAGGGCGAAACCGCGGTGCTGGATATCTTCCTGCTTGACCGACAGCGGCAGGCCAGAGGCGATGCGGATCTGCTCGCGAACGATGTCGATACCGGTGATTTCCTCGGTGATGGTGTGTTCCACCTGCACCCGGGTGTTCATTTCCATGAAGTACACCTCGCCCTCGGCGAGCAGGAACTCCACGGTACCGGCGTTTTCATAACCGACCGCCTTGGCCGCACGCACCGCCAGGTCGCCGATGTAGGCGCGCTGTTCCGGGGTGAGCTGCGGGCTCGGGGCGATCTCGATCAGCTTCTGGTTGCGGCGCTGGATCGAGCAGTCGCGCTCGAACAGGTGCACCACGTTGCCAAAGCTGTCGCCAATGATCTGGGCTTCGATGTGCTTCGGATTGACGATGCACTTTTCCAGGAAGACTTCCGCCGAACCGAAGGCCTTGGTGGCCTCGGAAATCACCCGCGGGAACGCTTGTTCCAGTTCTTCGCGGCTGTTGCAGCGACGGATACCCCGGCCGCCACCGCCGGAGGTGGCCTTGAGCATTACCGGGTAACCGATGCGGTCGCCCTCGTTCAGGGCCTCGTGGATATCGGCGACGTTGCCTTCGGTACCGGGGGTAACCGGAACGCCGGCCTTGATCATGCTGCGGCGGGCTTCGGTCTTGTCGCCCATGCGGCGAATGACTTCAGCGGCCGGGCCGATGAACTTGATCCCACGTTCAGCGCAGATATCCGCCAGTTCGGCGTTTTCCGAGAGGAAACCATAACCGGGGTGCAGGGCGTCGCAACCGGTTTCCACGGCAAGATTCACCAGCTTGCGCGGGTTCAGGTAGCCGGCCAGGGGCTCGGCACCGATGCTGTGGGCCTCGTCGGCGCGCTTGACGTGCAGGGCGTGACGGTCGGCGTCGGAATAGATCGCCACGGAGCGAATGCCCATCTCGGCGCAGGCCCGCACGATCCGAACTGCGATTTCACCCCTGTTGGCGATCAGGATTTTTTTTATCACTGGAGTCTTCCCAAAGCCGCTGGACAAACGACCCGGAAATGCGGGTCGGCGCGTGACCAGAATCAACTGGCCAGTCGTGTAATCACCCTAGCGCCGTGTGTGAATAAACAAAAATCAATAATTATTAGGGGCTCCATTAGCAATTGCTTATAGTGCCGTAACAAGGTTTTTCACAGGGCTGGGGATAACGTGCGTAAGTCATTGATGCGTATGACATTGCGTCAATTGCAGATCTTCAATGAAGTGTGTGATTTGCGGTCTTACAGTCGGGCAGCGGAGGAGATGGCGCTGACGCAACCCGCCGTTAGTCTACAGATCCGCCAGCTGGAAGAACTGGTCGGCCAGCCACTTTTTGAATACGTCGGCAAAAAGCTCTACCTCACCGAGGCTGCAGAAGCCTTGCAACGGGCCAGCCGGGACATCTTCGGTCGCCTTGAAAGCCTCGACATGCAGCTCTCGGACATGCAGGGCTCGCTACAGGGCCAGTTGAAGCTGGCGGTGGAGTCCAGCGCCAAGTACTTCGTGCCGCATCTGTTCGCGGCGTTCAAGAAGCTTCACCCGGAGGTCAACCTGACCCTGACGGTGGTCAACCGTGCCCAGGCGATCCGCCGTCTCTCGGACAACCGCGACGATCTGATCATCATGTCCATGGTCCCGCAGGACATGGGCCTGGAGTTCTTGCCGTTCCTCAACAATCCGATCGTCGCCGTCGCTCCGCCGGATCATCCGCTGTGCCGCCTGGAACGTCTGCGCCTGCAGGACCTGGAGCCACACACGCTGCTGGTCCGCGAGCAGGGCTCGGGCACGCGCAAGGCCTGCGAGGAATACTTCAAGGAGAAGCGCGTGCACTTCACCCAGACGCTGGAAGTGGCGTCGGCCGATGCTCAGCGCGAGTGCGTGATTGCCGGGCTGGGCATTGCCCTGCTGACCCGTCATGCGCTGAACCTGGAACTGGCCACCGGGGTGTTGCGCGAGTTGCCGGTCGAGGAATTGCCGCTGTATCGCAGCTGGTGCGTGGTGCAGTCCAAGGCCAAGCGGCAATCGCCGGTGGCCTTGGCGTTTCTTGCATTCATTCGCAGCGAACGTGCGCAGATCAGCGGGCTTGTTGAGCGCTTCTCCGGGGTTCTGCCGCCGACACCTGCCATACGTTGAAGCTCTGCAGATCGCCGAAATCGGTGATCTCCTGGAGCAGGCGGCGCTGTTCGGAATAGCTTTCGATCGCGCGGCGGTATTCCATGCGGCGCTGGTCCTTTTCCTGCTGCTTGCGGGATTTGGCGCTGGGTTGGTACGTACCTTCGTAGTCACGAGCCATTGCATGTCTCCCTGATCGATTGCGGGAGCTTCAGACTGAATCGCGAAGTTGACGGTTTGACTGCGGCAGGGTGACAGGGGTGTTAAGGGTGATGAAATGCTGATGGCCTCATCGCCGGCAATGCCGGCTCCCACAGATTTCGCGGCGCCCGCTGGACCTTGTGGGAGCTGGCATTGCCAGCGATGAGGCCATCAGGAACAACACTGGATGACGATCAGTCTTCCATGTTCTTCAAGGACTTCGGAGAGAGTCGCAGACTGCGCAAACTGCGCTTCACACTCTTGAGGTGATTGACCAGGCTCGGACCGCGGGCCATGGCCACGCCCATCGCCAGCACGTCGATCACTACCAGGTGGGCGATACGCGAGGTCAGTGGGGTGTAGATCTCGGTGTCTTCATGCACGTCGATGGCCAGGTTGACCGTCGACAGTTCGGCCAGCGGGGTCTGGCTCGGGCACAGGGTGATCAGGTTGGCGCCGCTTTCCCGGACGATGTTGGCGGTGATCAGCAGGTCCTTGGAACGGCCGGACTGGGAGATGCACACCGCCACGTCGCCAGGCTTGAGGGTGACCGCCGACATCGCCTGCATGTGCGGGTCGGAATAGGCCGCCGCGCTGAGCAGCAGGCGGAAGAACTTGTGCTGGGCATCCGCCGCCACTGCACCAGAGGCACCGAAGCCGTAGAACTCGACGCGCTGGGCCTGGGCCATGGCGGTCACTGCGCGTTGCAGGGCGACGGGATCCAGATGCTCGCGCACTTCCATCAGGGTATGCAGGGTGGTGTCGAAGATCTTCAGGCTGTAGTCGGCGACCGAGTCGTCTTCATGGATCGCGAACTGGCCGAAACTGGCACCGGCGGCCAGGCTCTGCGCCAGTTTGAGTTTCAGGTCCTGGAAGCCCGAGCAACCGATGGCCCGGCAGAAACGCACGATGGTCGGCTCGCTGATGCCGACGCTGTGGGCCAGGTCGGCCATGGAGCTATGCATGACCGCCGCGGGGTCAAGCAATACGTGGTCGGCGACCTTGAGTTCCGACTTGCGTAGCAGATGCCGCGACTGGGCGATGTGTTGCAACAGATTCAATGGCAGGACTCGGTTATGATCGGCTGGCCGGTTGTAGCAATCTTGTAGTTATACTACATGACTGGCGAACCGCCCAGCTAAACGAGACAGGAGTGTGGTGGGTTTGACTATTCCTTGTGACATTCTGGTCTTCGGCGGCACCGGTGATCTGGCCCTGCACAAACTGCTTCCGGCGCTCTACCACCTGTATCGCGAGGGTCGTCTGCACCCGGCGGTACGCATCGTCGCCCTGGCCCGCAGCCCGATGCCGCGCAATAGTTTTCAAAAGCTTGCAGAACGTCGCTGCCGCGCCCAGATCGCCCGCAACGACTTCGACGACGACACCTGGGACCGCTTCGCCACCCGCCTCGACTACTTCTCCATGGACGCCTCGCAGAGCGCCGACTTCGGCCGTCTCTCGCACTTTCTCGGCGAGCCTGGAGGCCTGGCGCGGATCTACTACCTGGCCACCGCGCCGAACCTCTTCGTGCCCATCGTTACCCACCTGAATATCGCCGGGCTGGTGGACAGCGAGTCGCGCATCGTCCTGGAAAAACCCATCGGCCATTCCCTGGAATCCGCCACCGCGATCAACAGCGCCATCGGCGCGGTGTTCGACGAGTCCCAGGTGTTCCGCATCGACCACTACCTGGGCAAGGAAACCGTGCAGAACCTCATGGCCCTGCGCTTCGCCAACGCCCTGCTGGAGCCGGTATGGCGCGCCAGCCAGATCGATCATGTGCAGATCAGCGTCTGCGAGACCCTTGGCGTGGAAAACCGCGGCGCCTACTACGACCGCGCCGGCGCCACCCGCGACATGCTGCAGAACCACCTGCTGCAACTGCTCTGCCTGGTGGCCATGGAGCCGCCGGCACAGTTCGACGCCGAGGCCGTGCGCGACGAAAAGGTGAAGATCCTCCGCGCCCTCAAGCCGATCACCGACCAGGACGTGCAGGACAAGACGGTGCGCGGCCAGTACAGCGCCGGCAAGATCGGCGGCCAGGAAGTGCCGGCCTACTACTTCGAGAAGGATGTGGACAACGACAGCGACACCGAGACCTTCGTCGCCGTCGAAGCCCATATCAACAACTGGCGCTGGGCCGGCGTGCCCTTCTACCTGCGCACCGGCAAACGCCTGGCCAAGCGCTCGTCGCAGATCGTCATCCAGTTCAAGCCGGTGCCGCACCGCCTGTTCGAGGGCGACCGGGCCAACCAGCTGCTGATCCAGCTACAACCGGATGAACGCATCAGCCTGCAGATGATGACCAAGAGCCCGGGCAAGGGCATGCGCCTGGAGCCGGTGGAGCTCAACCTGAACCTGGCCCAGGTATTCGGCCAGACCCGCCGCTGGGAAGCCTACGAGCGCCTGCTGCTGGATGTCCTGGATGGCGACTCGACGCTGTTCATGCGCCGCGACGAAGTGGAAGCAGCCTGGGCCTGGATCGACCCGATCCTCAATGGCTGGCTGGAGCACTTCCAGACTCCGCGCCCCTACCACGCCGGCACCAACGGCCCGGACCAGGCCCATAGCCTGCTGGCGCGCCACGGCCGCGAGTGGCACGGCTGAGGTCTACCAGACCATCTCCTCGCGCAACAGCCGCGCCAGTGCATCGGCCTGCACCGGCCGGCTGATCAGGTAGCCCTGCACTTCATCGCAGTCCTGCTCGCGCAGGAAGCGCAGCTGATCCTCGGTTTCCACCCCTTCGGCGACCACCATCAGGTCGAGGCTGTGGGCCATGATGATGATCGCCCGGGTGATCGCGGCATCTTCGCTGCCTTCCTTCAGACCGCGGATAAAGGCCTGGTCGATCTTTACGTAGTCCACCGGCAGGCGCTTCAGATAACTGAGCGAGGAATAGCCGGTACCGAAGTCGTCTATCGCCAGCTTCACCCCCAGTTCGTGCAGTTGCTTGAAGGTCGCAATGATGTGCTCGACGCTGTCCAGCAACTGGCTTTCGGTCAGCTCCAGTTCCAGCAGGTGCGGGGTCAACCCGCTTTCCTCCAGGACCTGACGCACCAGGCTGACCAGCTTGCCCTGGCGCAACTGATAGACCGACAGGTTCACCGATACCCGGATCGGCTCCAGTCCCTGGCGCTGCCATTCGCAGGCCTGCCAGCACGCCTGGCGCAGGACGAATTCGCCCATGGGCGCGATCAGGCCGGTTTCTTCCGCCAAGCCGATGAAATCCCCCGGCGGCACCATGCCCATGGTTGGATGGTTCCAGCGCACCAGCGCCTCGGCGGCGTCCATGCGCCCCGTCGCCAGGCATACCTTGGGCTGGTAGTAGACCTCCAGCTGACCTTCGTCGATGGCCTTGCGCAGCTGGTTTTCCAGTTGCAGGCGGTCGAGGGTGCTGGCCTGCAGGCTCTCGGTATAGAACTGGAAGTTGTCGCCGCCCAGGTGCTTGGCGTGCTGCATGGCCATGTTGGCCTGGTTGACCAGCAGGTTGAGGTCGAGGCTCATGTCCGACAGCAGGGCGATGCCTACCGAGGCGCTGATCACCAGTTCGTGATTGTCGAAGCGCACCGGCACCCGCAGTTTTTCCAGCAGACGGGTGGCCACCCGGACCAGGCTGGACAGGTTGCTGTAGCCATCGAACAGCACCACGAATTCATCGCCGGACAGGCGCGCCACGGTATCCGCCTCGGGCATGGCATTGCCGACGCGCATGGCGATCTGCTTGAGCAACTGGTCGGCAACTTCATGCCCGAGGCTGTCGTTGAGCAGCTTGAAGCGGTCCAGGTCGATATGCATCAACGCCAGGCTGCGTCCGCTGGTGCGCAGGCGCTGGCCGGCTTCCAGCAGGCGCAGGCGGAACAGCGCACGGTTGGCCAGGCCGGTCAGTTCGTCGTAATGGGCGAGGTAGCGCAGCCGCTCCTCGGATTCGCGGCGCTCCGACAGATCGCTGAAGAAGCCCACCACATTGCTGATCTTGCCCCGGCCATCGAATACACCATTGAGTTGCAGCCACTGGGGATAAAGCGTGCCGTCCTTGCGCGCCTCGACCAGTTCGCCCTGCCAGCGACCGTTCTGCTCCAGCGCCTGGTCGATCGCCCCGTAATGCCGCCGGGCATCGAGGCTGCACGGCAACTCCAGGGCATTGCGGCCGAGCAGTTCGTCGCGGCCGTAGCCGGTCATGCGGCAGAACGCCTGGTTCAAGGCGAGCAGTTCATAGTCGGGGCCGAGGATGGCGATGCCTTCGCTGGCCGCCTCGAAGACCGTCGCCGCCAGTCTTTGCTGCTCTTCCTGGGCGCGTCGCGCGCTGATATCACGGCGGGTACCGATCATCCGCAGCACCCGGCCCTCTGCGTCGCGCTCCACCGCCCGCCCGCGGTCCTCGATCCAGCACCAGTGGCCGTCGTTGTGACGGAAGCGGTATTCGATACGGTAGTCCTCGGTGCGACCCTTGAGGTGTTCGACCAGGGTGCGCTTGAGCGGCAGGACATCGTCCGGGTGCAACCGCGGCTTGAGGTGCACCAGCATGGCCTTGACCGCATCCGGGTTGAGGCCGAACAGCTCGCGCAGTTGGGTGTGGTGGACTTCGTCGGTTTGCAGGTTCCAGTCCCACAGGCCCAACTCACTGGCCTCCAGGGCCAGGGCCAGACGCTGTTCGCTCTTGCTCAGGGCCTGATTGGCCGCGTCCAGCTCGGCGCTGCGCTGGGCGACCCGGGTTTCCAGGCCGATCTGGGCCTGGCGCAACTGCTCCTCGGCGCCACGGCGCTGCTCGACTTCATCGGCCAGCGCCCGGTTGAGTTGCTCGCTGCGGGCGTGGGCCGCCTGCAAGTGCTCGATCAGCGCCTGGTTCTGAAAGCGCCGCAGCAGGCTGTTCTCGATCAGCCGGTTGACCTGCCAGGCCACGACCAGCAAGGCACCCAGCAATAAAAGACCGAGCAGGCCCCAGCCCTGATGTTGTGGATCGCCGCTCCAGAACAGGAAGGCGATCGGCGGCAGCAGGCAGGGCAGGACGAAACTGAGGAAGGCCGGAAGGCTCACGGCATAGGCGACGCTGGCGGAGAGCGCCGCAGCCCCGAGCAGGCCGAAGACCCAGGCCTGCTGCACGAAGTTATCCACAGGGACCAGGGCAATTGCCGCGCTGGCCAGGGTCAGGCCGCTGAACGCCGAGCCGAGCAGGAACATGCGCCGCCAGTGCGGCTTGGCCTGGCGCTCGGGCATCGCCGCATCGAACGCCGCAACCTGGATCACCCGCAGCGATACTAGGGCCATCAGCCACACCACCCAGACACTGACCAGCAAGTAACGCTGCGGACTCCACAGCAGCCAGGCACAGACCAGGCCGTTCAACAGCATGAACAGGGTCGGCAGCAGGGAGCCTTGGTACAGCAGACGGGTACGCTCAACCGCCAGCTGCGTGGCAAATTGCTTGCGAATGCCGCGGCGTGCCTCGATTGGCACGCCGACGGGTCCAGATGCGAGTGTCATGGGCAGTGTTCTTGTAATGGTTAGCCGCAAACGTGGACGGAGCATACACAAGCAAGGCGCGGTGCCAAACTGCTCTGTGTCATAAATTCGTGCCCCGGATTTCTCATTCCTTCGTACAAGCCGACCGCTCAAGCACGCGGGCCAAGGACTCCAGCCGATGACCGGCCGGTCGCAGCGCCGGGACTTTTTTCCGAGCGGGTTTGCCCAGGGATCCGTTGCCCCCATAGAATGGGCGGATGCACGATGACCTCTCTCTCCTTCTGAATTCCCTCAACGATGCCCAGCGCCAGGCAGTAGCCGCGCCGGTCGGGCGTCAGTTGGTCCTGGCCGGTGCCGGCTCCGGCAAGACCCGTGTGCTGGTGCACCGCATCGCCTGGTTGATCCAGGTCGAGCAGGCCTCGCCGCACTCGATCCTGTCGGTGACCTTTACCAACAAGGCCGCCGCCGAGATGCGCCACCGCATCGAGCAACTGCTGGGCATCAGCCCGGCGGGCATGTGGGTCGGCACCTTCCACGGCCTGGCCCACCGCCTGCTGCGCGCGCACTGGCAGGAAGCCGGGCTGAACCAGAATTTCCAGATCCTCGACAGCGATGACCAGCAGCGCCTGGTCAAGCGGGTGATCCGCGACCTCGGCCTCGACGAACAACGCTGGCCGGCGCGCCAGGCGACGTGGTTCATCAACGGGCAGAAGGACGAAGGCCTGCGGCCGCAGCATATCCAGGTCAATGGCGACCTGTTCCTCGGCACCATGCGCAGCATTTATGAGGCCTACGAGGCCGCCTGCCAGCGTGCCGGTGTCATCGATTTCTCCGAACTGCTGCTGCGCGCCCTGGACCTGTGGCGCGACCACCCGGGCCTGCTGCAGCATTATTCGCGGCGTTTCCGCCACCTGCTGGTGGACGAGTTCCAGGACACCAACGCCGTGCAGTACGCCTGGCTGCGCCTGCTCGCCCAGGGTGGCGACAGCCTCATGGTGGTGGGCGACGACGACCAGTCGATCTACGGCTGGCGCGGCGCGCGGATCGAAAACATCCAGCAATTCTCCAGCGACTTCCCGGACGCCGAGCTGATCCGCCTGGAACAGAACTACCGCTCCACCGCCGGCATCCTCAAGGCCGCCAACGCCCTGATCGCGAACAACAGCGGACGCCTGGGCAAGGAGCTGTGGACCGAAGGCGGCGACGGCGAACCGCTCAACCTGTACGCGGCCTTCAACGAACACGACGAAGCCCGCTACGTGGTGGAAACCATCGAGAGCGCGCTGAAAACCGGCCTGGCGCGCAGCGACATCGCCATCCTGTACCGCTCCAACGCCCAATCGCGGGTACTTGAAGAAGCCTTGCTGCGCGAACGCATCCCGTACCGCATCTATGGCGGCCAGCGCTTCTTCGAGCGCGCCGAGATCAAGAACGCCATGGCCTACCTGCGGTTACTGGAAGGCCGTGGCAACGATGCCGCGCTGGAGCGGGTGATCAACGTGCCGCCCCGCGGGATTGGCGAAAAAACCGTCGAAAGCATCCGCGAGCATGCCCGGCACGCCCAGCTGTCGATGTGGGAAGCCATGCTCCAGCTGCTGGCCAACAAGGCTCTGAAAGGCCGCGCCGCCAGCGCCCTGGCTGCCTTTATCGAACTGATCGAGAACCTCTCGGCCAAGACCCTCGACATGCCACTGCACCTGATGACCCAGACGGTCATCGAGCAGTCCGGGCTGATCGTCTATCACCAGGAAGAAAAGGGTGAAAAGGGTCAGGCACGGGTAGAAAACCTTGAAGAACTGGTCAGCGCCGCGCGCAACTTCGAGACCAGCGAGGAAGATGCCGACCTGTCACCGCTGTCCGCTTTCCTCGGGCATGCTTCGCTGGAAGCCGGCGATGCCCAGGCCGACGAGCATGAAGACAGCATCCAGCTGATGACCCTGCACAGCGCCAAGGGCCTGGAGTTCCCCTACGTGTTCCTGGTGGGCATGGAAGAGGGCCTGTTCCCGCACAAGATGAGCCTGGAAGAGCCCGGCCGCCTCGAAGAGGAACGCCGCCTGGCCTATGTGGGCGTGACCCGGGCCATGCAGCATCTGGTCATGACCTACGCGGAAACCCGCCGGCTGTACGGCAGCGAGACCTACAACAAGGTGTCGCGCTTCGTCCGCGAGATTCCTGCCGGGCTGGTTCATGAAGTACGCCTGTCCAACAGCGTCAGCCGCCCGTTCGCCGGAGCCAAGCAGACCGTGAGCAGCCTGTTCGCCAATGCCAGCATCCCGCAGACCAGCTTCAACCTTGGCCAGCGCGTGCAACACGCCGTGTTTGGCGAGGGCGTCATCCTCAACTTCGAAGGCTCCGGCGCTCAGGCCCGGGTCCAGGTGAATTTCTCCGAGGGCAGCAAGTGGCTGATGCTCGGGTACGCCAAGCTCGAAGCTATCTAGTCTAACCAGTCGAATAATCCGACCACCGGAGTAGGCCTTTCCTTCACCCAGTGAAGAAAGGGCCTACATCCCATTTCATGGGTCGTCGGAATTTTCAGGCAAAAGATGGAAACATCTTGTCGCTGTCATGCGTCCCTGAACTTGTGCAACATGGCGCGCGTGTAATCCACAAAACGGGAATACCCTTCTATGCAACGTTTTCTCAGCATCGCCCTGGCGCTGTGCATCGGTCTCACCATGAGCCTCGACGCCAACGCCAAGCGCTTCGGCGGCGGCAAAAGCTCTGGCGCCGCGCCGACGCACCAGGCCCGTCAGGCCACTCCTGCCAACCCTGCCGCGACACCGAACGTGCCAGGCCGTGCTCCTGCCGCTGCCAGCGGCGCCTCGAAGTGGCTCGGCCCACTGGCCGGCATCGCTGCCGGTGGCCTGCTGGCCTCGATGCTGATGGGTGATGGCTTCGAAGGCATGCAGATCTTCGACATCCTGATCATGGCGCTGATCGCCTTCCTGGTGTTCCGCTTCATTGCCGCACGCCGTCGCAAGCAGCAGCCACAAATGGCCGCCGCTGGCCACCCGGCCTACCAGCGTGAAACCTTCCAGCAGCCAGCCCAGCCTTCGATCTTCGGTGGTTCCGCTGCGCCTGCAGCCCGTCCGGTGATCAACGCTCCGGCCTGGTTCAACGAGCAGAACTTCCTGGCTGCCGCGCGCAACCACTTCCAGACGCTGCAACAGCACTGGGATGCCAATGAAATGGACAAGATCGCCGAGTTCGTGACGCCGCAACTGCTTGAGTTCCTCAAGCGCGAGCGTGCCGACCTGGGTGACGGCTTCCAGTCCACCTACATCGACAATCTCGATGTGCAACTGGAAGGTGTCGACGATCGCGCCGACAAGACCATCGCTACCCTGACCTTCAGCGGTGTGTCGAAAACCTCCCGGTTCGACCAGGGCGAAGTGTTCAGCGAGAGCTGGAACATGGAACGCGCCCAGGGCGAAAACCAGCCTTGGCTGGTCGCGGGGATCCGCCAGAACGGCTGATCTTGAGGCGTTTGCAGAAAAAACCCCGGGCTTGCCCGGGGTTTTGCTTTTAGCGCACCGTCCTACTAGGGTATAACGCGCAACATTTGCACAAGGTCAGGACAGAGAGGACGCGAACCGTGGAAGAAGTCATTGAACAGCTTCGTGAAGCCAACGAGCCGGTACCGGTACCGCTCGAACTGCCAGACGAAGACACGCTGGTCGAGATCGAAGAGCAGTTGTTCATCAACATCCCGTTCGTCTTCAAGGAATTCCTCCTCACCGTCAGCGACGTGGTCTACGGCAGCCTGGAGCCGGTCACCGTCACCGACCCGCAATCCCACACCTACCTGCCGGAAGTGGCCGCCAACGCCTGGGACGCCGGTGTACCGCGCGACCTGATTCCACTGTGCCAGGACGGCGACGATTACTACTGCGTCGAGGAAGACGGCACCGTGGTGCTGTGGTCCGGCGAGGAAGAAATCGTCACCGAGGAAAGCTGGGAATCGGTCTGGCACTGGGCACGGGATGTCTGGCTGGAAAGCTGAATCGATATCCTTCGCAAAAATAATGGCCTAGAGCCATCAATGTTCGTAGAATCGCCACGCCTTCCTGTGCGTGGCGGGCCGCTACCGCTCCATCCCCTCGGACATATGTCCCGCTCGCACAAGAAGCCTATCCACCCTGTGGGAGATCCTTGGTGGCAGGCAACAGAATTGATGCTGTCAGTAATCGCCTCATCGCTGGCAAGCGAGCTCCCATAGCCACTCCGCTGTCCTCGAGAGCGACGCGGTCCCTGTGGGAGCTGGCTTGCCAGCGATGGCGTCTTCCCGCTTTATTGATCCCGATGTTGCTTACCGGCTGCCAGTCACCACTGACCCAGCTCGAGCAACTCAGCAACCAGAATGCCCACCAGGTCAGCATCCAGCCCACCCGGCCGTTCCCCCTGGCCCTGAGCGAACCGACCGTCAAACCCGGCAGCGCCCGCCTGCGGGTCTACCTGGAAGGCGACGGCCACGCTTGGGCCACCGCGTCGCAACCAAGCCTGGACCCCAGCCCGCGCACTCTGCTGATGGCCCGCCTTGCAGTCACTGATCCACAGCCCAGCCTCTACCTCGCCCGTCCCTGCCAGTTCGTCGGCGCGCCCGCCTGCAACCCGCAGGTGTGGACCGACCAGCGCTTCAGCCAGGCCGTGGTCGACAGCCTCGACCAGGCCCTGAACCGGATCCGCAAGGCGTATGGCAATCGGGATTTCGAACTGATCGGCTACTCCGGCGGCGGCGCCCTGGCCCTGCTGCTGGCCGCGCAACGCAACGATATCGCCGAGGTGCAGACCCTCGCCGGCAATCTCAGCCCGCGGCAGTGGGCGCAGTCGCTGAACCTGACGCCGCTGAGCGGATCACTGGAGCCATTGGACCGCGCCGAACGCCTGCGCCATGTGGCCCAGCGGCACTTCATCGGCGACGACGACCGCACCGTGCCGCCCATCCTGTACCAGCACTACCGGCGCACCCTGGGACCGACTGACTGCCTGGAAGTGGTCCGGCTACCCGGGGTCGACCATGCCGACGGCTGGATCGAAGCCTGGGCGCAGTGGCGTTACAAGCCACTGCGCTGCACACCTCAGTGGTGATGTTCCTTCTGGTTTTCCAGGGTCTCCAGCAATGCGATCTGCATCCGCGTATGCACCCGGATGAACCAGCGCCATAGCAGCGCCACCACGCCGGCCGCCACGACGGCAATCAGCAGCAGCAGCTCGCTGGTCGGCAGGATGCTCGCCGACAGCGCCGAGAGCAGCAGGAAGATCACCAGCAGCGAGATCAGCGGGATCACTTCGGCGATCACCCGGCGTACCCGCTGGGTATGCCGCCCGGCCATTTCCGGCTTGACCCCCATCTCCGCCAGCAGCATCGACAGCGCCTTGAGCTTGCGGTACGCGGCAATCAGGAACGGCAGCGACAGCAACAGCGCCAGGCCCCAGATCAGCGCCTTCTGCTGGCCGATGTCGGCGATCCAGTCGCTCAGGTAGGCGCCGATCTGCGCCGCGAAATAACCACCGCTGAAGAAGATCGCCACCACCAGCGCCAGGTTGACGCCCACTTGCAGCAGGATGCGCCGGATCATCGAGGCCAGCATCGCCCCTTCGCCCTGCGGCTGGATACTGCGCAACCACTCGCCGTACAGCGACAGCACCCGTGACAGACGGCTCGGTACCACCTTCGCCAGCTTCAGCGACAGCGGATCGGCGGCGCGGATCAGGTAAGGAGTGAGCAAGGTGGTGATAGCGGAAACGGCCACTGCCACCGGATAAAGGAAGTCGCTGGTGACCTGCAGGGTCATGCCCAGGGCCGCGATGATGAAGGAGAATTCGCCAATCTGCGAAAGACCCATCCCCACCCGCAGCGAGGTGCGTCCGTCGTTGCCGGCGATAAAGGCGCCCATGCCGCAGGACAGCATCTTGCCCAGCACCACGGCGATGGTGATCACCACGATCGGCCAGATGTACTCCACCAGCACGCCCGGATCGATCATCAGGCCGATGGCGACGAAGAAGATCGCGCTGAACATGTCGCGCACCGGCTCGATCAGGCGCTCGATCT
Source organism: Pseudomonas sp. FG98 (assembly GCF_057808595.1). Lineage (NCBI taxonomy): Bacteria > Pseudomonadati > Pseudomonadota > Gammaproteobacteria > Pseudomonadales > Pseudomonadaceae > Pseudomonas > Pseudomonas sp. FG98. The sequence continues at coordinate 237,097 of NZ_JBMDIJ010000001.1, forward strand.
TCATCAACTGGCGCGACTCGGCCATGATCGCGCCGATCAGGAAGGCGCCAAGCACCATGCTGTATTCCAGCTTGACCACCAGCAGGCAGAAGCCGAAGCACAGGCCGAGCACAGTGATCAGCAGCATTTCATTGCTTTCGAACTTGGCCACGTAGGCCAGCAGCCGCGGCACCAGGAGAATGCCCACCACCAGCGCGACGATCATGAACAGCGACAGCTTGCCCACCGTGGAAAACACTTCGCCGGAGCTGACCGTGCCGCTGACGGCGATACCCGACAGCAGCGCGATGATGCCGATGCCGAGGATGTCCTCGACGATCAACACACCGAAGATCAGCTGGGCGAAGCGCTCGTTCTTCATCTTCAGGTCGTTGAGCGCCTTGACGATGATGGTGGTCGAGGAAATCGCCAGGATCGCGCCGAGGAATAGCGAATCCATGGTGCTCCAGCCGAACCAGCGGCCGATCTCGAAACCGATCCAGATCATCAGGACGATTTCCAGGAACGCGGCGATAAAGGCCGTCGCGCCGACCTTGAACAACTTGCCGAGGCTGAACTCCAGGCCCAGGCAGAACATCAGGAAGATCACCCCGAGCTCGGCCAGGGTCTTGATGGTGTCTTCGTCGTGGATCAGGCCGAACGGCGGGGTGTGCGGGCCAATGATGAAGCCGGCGACGATGTAGCCGAGCACCACGGGCTGCTTGAGGCGGTGGAAGAGAATGGTGACCACACCGGCAACCAGCATGATCACCGCCAGATCCTGGATAAAGCTGATGGCATGCACGGCGGGACGCTCCTTACTCCACGACGAAGACAAAAGCGCAGCCCGGTCGTCAGGTGTGACCGGGCCGCGGAAATTTCTGATTTAAATGTAGGAAACGGCCTCACTTCCGGGCCGCTTCCGCAGGTTAACATCGACGCTTCGTGCAAAATGGCCGTGCAATATGTAGAAACAGATCGGCACTTTCCTCGCCGCGAATGGCATGAACCACGTGACGAGCAACCCGCTGTCAGCGTCCCGTTTTGAACATGGCAACCCACATGGGGAAGAAGCGCGAGCACCGCGCCGCCCCGCCTTAGCGCAATCTCACCGTGAGTACACTATGGAACCCGGAAACGCCCAGCTGTCGATGACCGTCCTGATGACACCGGATATGGCCAACTTCTCCGGCAATGTCCATGGCGGCACCTTGCTCAAGTATCTCGATGAAGTGGCTTATGCCTGCGCCAGCCGCTATGCCGGTCGCTACGTGGTGACCCTGTCGGTGGACCAGGTGGTGTTCCGCGAGCCGGTGCATGTCGGCGAACTGGTGACCTTCCTGGCGTCGGTCAACTACACCGGCAATACCTCGATGGAGGTGGGTATCAAGGTGGTGACGGAGAACATCCGCGAGCGCTCGGTGCGCCACAGCAACAGCTGTTTCTTCACCATGGTGGCGGTGGACGACGACCGCAAACCGGTAGCGGTACCGCCGCGCCAGCCGCAGACCAGCGAGGAGAAGCGCCGCTTCCTGCAAGGCAAGCAGCGCCGACTGATCCGTCAGGAGCTGGAGAAGCGCTACCAGGAACTCAAGACCGAGACCGACACGATCTAGGGCTGACATACAACCCTGTGGGAGCCGGCGTTGCCGGCGATGGCGTCAGACCAGACAACATCGTTGCCAGTGCCGGCCCCATCGCTGGCAACGCCAGCTCCCACAAGGATTTCGTGGTACCTAGAGCTTGTGCGCCTCGAAGCGCAGCCGCGGATGCACGATACGATCCTGCGCCCGCACCACTTCCAGCTCGTAGCTGCCGCAGGCCTGGGTTTCCAGCAGCACTTCATGCACGGCCGCAGCGGTGAACTCGAAGGCCGCGACTGGTTCATCCCCCAGCAGCAACCGAGCCAGGAACAGCCCCGCCGTCAGGTCGCCAACGCCCACCGGCTGACGCGGAAACGCCAGCAGCGGGCGCTTCAGGTGCCAGTTGCCATCTGCGGTCACCAGCAGCATTTCGAAGTCATCCGGGTTTTTCCCGGCATAGGCCAGGTGCTTCACCAGCACCATCTTCGGCCCGCGCACCAACAGCTCCCGGGCCATGCCGACACAGTCCTCCAGCGACTGCGCGCGACGCCCGGCAAAGCTGTCCAGCTCCAGCTGGTTCGGGCACAACAGGTCCGCCGCCGCCACAGCCTCCTCCAGCAGGAATTCACTGACCTGCGGCGGCACGATGCAACCCTTCTCCGGATGGCCCATCACCGGGTCGCACAAGTACAGCGCCCGCGGGTTGGCCTGCTTGATCCGTTGCACCACGCCAAGGATCTCCCGACCCTGCTCGGCGCTGCCGAGATAGCCGGATAGAACTGCGTCGCAATTGCCCAACTCACCGATATTGCTAATCCCTTCCACCAACGCGGGAATTTGCCCGGGAGCAAGCACTTCGCCATTCCACTGGCCATACTGAGTGTGATTGGAAAACTGCACGGTATTGAGTGGCCAGACATTCACCCCGACCCGCTGCATGGGGAACACTGCGGCGCTGTTGCCGGCGTGGCCAAACACGACGTGGGACTGGATCGCAAGCAGGTGCGGTGTGCGTTTCATGCGGGACGTCCAAACCAAAGGAATGACAAACAAGGCGCGCAGTATGGCGCCAAATGCCACCTGTACGACAGACCGCAGTGGCAGTTAAGCTGGCACACCTCGTTGGAGCACGTGTAGATGGTTACCCTCGAAAACATCCTGGTGTTGATGGTCCTGGCCACGGCAGGCGCCTGGCTGTGGCACAACCATGGATTGCGGGAAAAGGCCCTGGACCGGGTCAAGCAGCATTGCGCCAAGCTCGACCTCGAACTGCTCGACGGCGCCGTGGCCCTGAAGAAGATCGCCTTCGTCCGCGATGCCAACGGCCGCAAACGCCTGGCGCGGATCTACAACTTCGAATTCACCGTGACCGGCGAGCAACGCCATCCCGGCACCGTCACCCAGTTTGGCGCCCACAGCGTGCAGATCGAACTGGCGCCCTACCCCTTCGAGATCAAGCCGCCGGTGCATGCCGACAACGTGATCGAGATGAAGCAGTGGCGCCAGGAGCACAACCGCTGGCGTCAGTGATTCTCTTGTATGCGGCAGGCCAGCATCCCTTGCTCCAATACCGCATGATCCTGGGCAGTGGCGAAGATCAATTCGATCCGTGAATCCCGCCGCCAGGCACTGTCTTCCCATACCAACGCCTGCCCCGCCAAGGCATTGGCCGATTGCCAGCCGTGCGCCGTGTGCACCACCATCTTGGCCCGCCGCCACTCCAGACCTTGTAGAAATGCCTGTAATAGCGCGCTGTCGAGGCGCTGCCGGGGATGAAAACGCCAGCCGATGCTCCAGCCTTCAGCAGCCTGTTGATAACTACACAGGGGCAAGGTCGGATCTGTCCACAGGGCCGAAATAGCCGGGTTTCCGCTTGGAATGGAATTATCCACAGCGGATTTATCCACTGATGAGGGTGGACCAACAGGCAAGTCACTTAGCGAAATTCGCCCCTGATCGACCCAATACAACGGCACCCGGGGTAGTTGCGAGGTTATCCACAGGCGCTTTTCTTCATCCACAGCGGACGCTTTGTTCAGGACTAGCAGGCCCGCACTATCCAGCGCTTGTTGCTGTGCGTCGGGCAACACGACACCCGCCGCCATGGCCTCGGCATCCAGCACCAACACCGCCGGCTGTACCGCCAGCACCCCGCGCCACGGCGGCAGTTGCAGTTGCGCCAGCAATTGCGCCGGATGACCCAGGCCGGACGGTTCGATAAACAGCCGGTCCGGTCGCGCCTTGCGCAGCAGGCGGCCAAGCCCCACCTGGAACGGCGCGCCATTCACGCAACACAGGCAACCGCCCGCCACTTCGCCCAGACTGATGCCATCGTCGTCGGTACTGAGCAGCGCCGCGTCCAGGCCGATCTGGCCGAATTCATTGATCAGCACTGCCCAACGTTCATTGGCCGGGCGCTGGCCGAGCAGATGACGGATCAGGCTGGTCTTGCCGGCCCCGAGCGGGCCGCCAATCAGGTGGGTCGGAATGTTCTGCAGCATAGGGCGCCATATTGCCTGGGAAACTTCGCCACTATGCTCCGGGCTCACGCCAGCCAGTCAAGCGTCAGTATCAGCCGGCGCTCACCGTTGGCGGGCGAAGGCGAGCGATGGACCAGGCCGGCGCCCTCGTTGCCCAGCCATTTCTCGCCCTTGAGCAGCGCCACGTCACCGCAGGCCAGGCGCTGGACATGGGCCTCATCGACCACCTCGTGCGCCAGGCGACGGCGATCAATCACACCTTCCTCCAGCCACTCGCTGGCCGGGCCGGCATAGGTGGTGATCAGCCGCAGCGGCACATGATCGACATGAAAACGCGGGCACATGGCATTTTCCAGCACCCGCAGGCGCAGACCCACGCTGCGCGCATCGAGCAGGCAGGCGTAGGCGCCAACCAGCCAGCTCAGGTCGGCGATAAAGCCTTCGTAACCGGCCAGGTCGGCGTAGGCGCTGGCGATCCCGTCCAGCACCGGCACCTCGCCATCCTTGCCGATCGCCAAGGTGCGGGCATCAGCCAGCGGCTCGCCGAGCGACAGCAGCAGCCGGGCGAAGTCCTCGATATGCAGTGGCAACCGACGCTGCCAGACCGCCAGGTTGACGCCATCTTGCAGCGCTTCGGTCAGTACCGCCGGCGTCTGGCCAAAGGCCTGGTGCACCGGGGTCAGCAACTCGGCTACGTGCATCAGGCCACCTCGTCTTCGTCGCCGTGCCAGGAGCCGAACGGATCCGGCAGCCGCCGCCAATTGGCGGCGCCCAAGGCCATTTCTTCGTCGTCGAGCAAGCAGGCGTCCAACTCGGCATGCAGCCGCGGCACGTCGATATGCTGACCGATAAACACCAGTTCCTGGCGGCAGTCACCGCATTCCGGGTCCCACTGCTGGAGGATCGCCGCAGTGCTCTGCGGATCCTGCGGCCAGTGCGCCTTGGGCACGAAACGCCACCAGCGTCCGGCAAAACCATGACGCATCATGCCGCCGGCCTGGGACCAGCTACCGGCTTCCTGATATTTGCTGGCCAGCCAGAAGAAACCCTTGGAGCGCAGCAGGCGGCCGTTCTCCCAGGGCTTGTGGATAAAGTCGAAGAAGCGCTGCGGATGCAGCGGCCGGCGGGCCTGCCAGACGCTGGCGGCGATGCCGTATTCCTCGGTTTCCGGTACATGTTCGCCGCGCAGCTCCTGCAACCAGCCCGGAGCGCTGGCGGCACGCTCGAAATCGAACAGGCCGGTGTCGAGGATGTCCTTGAGGTCCACCTGGCCCATCACCATCGGCACGATGCGGGCGTGGGCGTTGAGGCGGCGGAGGATGGCGGTCAGTTCTTCACGTTCGTGGCTGCTGATCAGGTCGATCTTGCTCAGCAGAATGACGTCGGCGAATTCGACCTGGTCGATGAGCAGATCGCTGATCGAACGCTCGTCGTCTTCGCCGAGGGTCTCGCCACGGGACGAGAGGCTTTCGGCGGCCTGGTAGTCGCGCAGGAAATTCAAGCCATCGACCACCGTGACCATGGTGTCGAGGCGCGCCATCTCGGCCAGGCTGCGGCCCTGGTCGTCGCGGAAGGTGAAGGTTTCGGCCACCGGCAACGGCTCGGCGATACCGGTGGACTCGATCAGCAGGTAGTCGAAACGGCCTTCGCCGGCGAGACGGGTGACCTCTTCCAGCAGGTCTTCGCGCAGGGTGCAGCAGATGCAGCCGTTGCTCATCTCCACCAGTTTTTCTTCGGTACGGTTGAGGCTGACGTTGCGCTGCACCTCGGTGGCGTCGATATTGATCACGCTCATGTCGTTGACGATGACCGCCACCCGCAGATTGTCGCGGTTGCGCAGCACATGATTGAGCACCGTGCTCTTGCCAGCACCTAGAAAGCCGGAGAGCACGGTTACGGGAAGACGATCGGGCATGGCGCGGTTCCTCATCAGGGCGGCAAAGTGCATTCGAACGATGCATCGACGAAATGTTACATTATAACAATGCACTTTAGTCAACCGACTGTCCGCACCCTGAGGTGAAGAGATGTTCATGAAGTCATTGAAACGAGGGCTGTGGATAACCCTGCTGTGTGCCCTCGGCAATGCCCAGGCCATGCCCCGCGCCGAATTGGCCAACTGCACGCGCAGCGCCAACCTGCTGGCCTGCGCTGATCGCCAGGGCAGTTACTACAGCGTGCAGACCTCGGGCTCGACCATTTATCTGCGCGGCTACGACGCACCCAGTGCACGGCGCTGGGCGCAAACCAACAGCCGCTACGGCCAGCTGAATTTCTATACCGGTATCGCCAGCGACGGCGAAGCCTGGGTGGGATACAGCCGCAAAGTGGGTTGGACCACCCTCAACCGCGTCTCCAGTTCCAGCGGCCAACGCTTCAGCCTGCGCTGCAATCGGCTGAACGGTTGCCAGTGAGCAACGGAAAAAGTGCTGGCAATCGAATTGTTATAATGTAACGTATTGCGACTTCATTGCTGATGGTTCGCAACATGACCGCCCTGACCCTACCCGATATCGCTGCCCAAGCCAGCGGGCAATCCCTGCCCCTGGACTGGGTCGGCATGTGCGCTATCGCCCTGCCGATCCGCCTCGACCAGCAGCATCTCCACGCCATGGCAGATGCCGGCGTCGATCTGGCTGATGGCAATTCCCGTGGCATCCATATGTCGCGCCTGTATCTGGCGCTGGCTGCGTTCAAAGAGGAAGGACTGTCGGTGCCATTGATCCGTCGGGTGCTGCGGCAATTTCTGGATAGCCATGCCGGGCTGTCCACCACGGCCCACCTGACCCTGCGCTTCGATATGCAACTGGAGCGCCCCGCCCTGGTCAGCACCGAGTCTGGCTACAAGCGCTACCCCGTGGTCATCGAAGCCAGGCTTTCCGACGAAATGTTCCACGTGGAACTATCCACGGACGTGGTCTATTCCTCGACCTGCCCTTGCTCGGCCGCCCTCGCCAGGCAGTTGATCCAGCAGCAGTTCCTCAGCGATTTCGCCAACCGCAGCCTGACCCACGAAGAGGTCCTCGGTTGGCTCGGCAGTCCTCAGGGCATCGTCGCCACCCCTCACAGCCAGCGCAGTACTGCGAAACTACGGATACGCTTGAGGAAGGACTGCAATGAGCTACCCATTCGGGACTTGATCGATCAGGCCGAAGCCGCATTGGGCACCGCCGTGCAAACGGCGGTGAAGCGCGCCGACGAACAGGCGTTCGCCCTGGCCAACGGGCAGAACCTGATGTTCTGCGAGGACGCCGCACGGCGCCTGAACCTGGCATTGCGACGCCTGCCTGCGGTGGCCGGCTTCCAGTTGCGTGTGGAACACGCCGAAAGCCTGCATGCCCACGACGCTGTCGCGCAAAGCCAGTGGAACTGGTAACCGAACGGAGAGACCTCGATGATCCGCAAGAACCCGACCGGCGACCTGCCGGTGATTGCCGAATCCGCCTACATCGATCACACCGCGATCATCTGCGGCAAGGTGGTGATTGGCGAGAATGTATTCGTTGGCCCCTATGCGGTCATCCGCGCCGATGAGGTGGATGACAGCGGCTCGATGCAACCGATCACCATCGGTTGCAACTCGAATATCCAGGATGGTGTGGTGATCCACTCCAAGTCCGGCGCGGCAGTCACCATTGGCGAGTTCACCTCCATCGCCCACCGCTCCATCGTCCATGGGCCCTGTGTGGTCGGCGACCGGGTGTTCATCGGTTTCAACAGCGTGCTGTTCAACTGCGTGGTCGGCAATGGCAGCGTGGTCCGGCACAACTCGGTGGTGGACGGCCGCGACCTGCCGGAAAACTTCTACGTCCCCTCCACCACCCGCATCGGGCCGCAGACCGACCTGTCCCAGTACCCGCCGGTGAGCGTCAGCGCCTCGGAGTTTTCCGAGGACGTCGCCCATACCAATATCGACCTGGTGAAGGGCTACAAGGCGCTGCAGAACGAGTTCTAGGTTCGCGGCTTGACCGTGCCACAATCGGCCCCCAGCCACACCGCCCGGGTGTTCATGCTGCCCTGCTGCTGAACCCCGGAGGCGTTAAACGTGCCCTGGACCTTGGTCAGGAACTCGCGATCGCTGAGGAACTGCGCCTGGCCGGTCCCCTGGGCCTTGGGACAACTGAACTCGAAGTTCCACACCTTGCCGTTGCGCGCGGTAATGCGCTGGGTGCAGCCGGACTGCGGGTCCTGCAGGGGAATGTCATCGGTCTTCACCTGCTCCGGGGTCAGGCACGAGCGCACACCTTTGCCGGCGACGCTGATACCCTGCTTGGCCAGCACTCCTTCCATCATCGCCCGCTGTTCCGGTGGCAGGTTCTTCAGTTGGCCGAGCATGAACTCCATGTCCGGCAGCGGTTTGCCATCGACCTGCATATTGCTGGTGGTCAGTTCCCACAGGCCTGGTTGCAGCATCTGCGCTTGCACCAGGGGGCTCGACAGGCCAAGCAGCAGCGCCAGCGCCGACACACGAATGTTCATCTAATGACTCCTGAAATGTCCGGCCCATTGCCGGCCTGTGGCTTAGACGTCGAAATGCCGTCCGGGTTGCAAGACGGGTGCTGAACATGCTCTGTTAGGTTCTGTATGAAAAGCCTTGAGACGAAGGTCAGGCAAGGCGAAAACAGCCGAGGAAGCGGAGTTTACTGGTTGTAAATGAGCATTCCGAGGCTGTTTTCAACGCAGCATCACCGAGTATCAAGGCTTTTCATACAGAACCTAGGCAACTGCTCGGCGGACGGCACAGGACGTGTATGGATTATCACAGCCCCCAGTTCTTCGCTTACCTGATCGGCGCGACCCACTTCATCGGCGCCATCGCGGCCCTGCATGCGGTGTTCACCGTGCGCACGGCGCAAGGCTCGATCGCCTGGGCGCTGTCGCTGCTGTTCATCCCCTACCTGACCCTGATCCCCTACCTGGTGTTCGGCAGCCGCACCTTCGACGCCTACATCCAGGCACGCCGCCAGGCCAACCAGGAAATGCACGTGGCCATGGCCGACCTCAACTGGCGCCCGTGGGTCGAGGAAGCCCTGGCCGCCAGCAACTCCCCTGCCTACGCCGGCCTGCGCGCCCTGCCCAAGCTCGGGCGCATGCCTTGCCTGGCGAACAACCGGGTCAGCCTGCTGGTCGACGGCAAGGCCACCTTCGACGCGATCTTCAAGGCCATCGAGCAGGCCCGCGATACGGTGCTGGTGCAATTCTTCATCATCCATGACGACGCCCTCGGCCGGCAGATGCATACCCTGCTGCTGAGGAAGGCCGCCGAAGGCGTGAAGGTCTATGTGCTCTACGACAGCGTCGGCAGCCACGCCCTGCCCGCCCGCTACAGCCAGAGCCTGCGCGAGGGCGGCGTGGAGATTCGCGCTTTCGCCACCAAGCGCGGCTGGTTCAATCGTTTCCAGGTCAACTTCCGCAACCATCGCAAGATCGTGGTGGTGGATGGCGTTGTGGGATTCCTCGGCGGGCACAACGTCGGCGACGAGTACCTGGGCAGCAAGCCGCCGCTATCGCCCTGGCGCGATACCCACGTCCAGGTGACGGGCCCGGTACTGGCCTGCCTGCAGGAGTCCTTCGCCGAGGACTGGTACTGGGCTGCGCGGAAACTGCCGCCGTTGATCCTGCCGGAAACCTACCCGGACAACGGCGTGCTCTGTCAGGTACTCGCCAGTGGTCCGGCCGACCCGCAGGAAACCTGCTCGCTGTTTTTCGTCGATGCCATCCAGGCGGCCCAGCACCGGGTGTGGATAACCAGCCCCTACTTCATCCCCGACGAGGCGGTATTCGCCTCGCTGCGCCTGGCGGTGATGCGCGGGGTGGATGTGCGCATCCTCATCCCCTCGCGCCCCGACCACCGCATCGTCTATGCCGCGTCCAGCCTGTTCGCCTTCGAGGCGGTGCGCGCCGGGGTGCGCATGTTCCGCTACCAGCCCGGCTTCCTGCACCAGAAGGTCATGCTGGTAGACGACGACGTCGCAGCGATCGGCAGCGCCAACCTGGACAACCGCTCGTTCCGCCTCAACTTCGAGATCACCCTGGTGACCATCGACGCCGAGTTTGCCGCGACGGTAGAGAGCATGCTGAGCAATGACTTCGAACAGGCGCGGGAAATCACCGCGGAAGACAGCCGCGATACGCACCGCCTGCAGCAGCTGGGGATGCGTATCGCGCGTTTGATTTCGCCGATTCTCTGATCAGCGATAGAGGTCTTCGCGGGTCAGCGGCAGGTCATGGCTGCCATCGGCCTTGGGTTTGACCGCGAGGATCTGGTGCAGATTGATCCAGCCGCGGGAGAACGCATAGGAGCAGCCGGCCAGGTACAGGCGCCAGATGCGCAGGGCCTTTTCCGGGACCATGGTGGCCGCCTTGGCGAGGTTGCCTTCGAGGTTGTCGCTCCAGAATTTCAGGGTCCGCGCGTAGTGCAGGCGCAGGCTTTCGACATCCACCACTTCCAGCCCGGCCTCGCTGAGGAAGCCGCTGATCATCGACATATGCGGCAGCTCGCCGTGGGGGAAGACATAGCGCTCGATGAAGTTGCCGGCGCCACGCCCTACCGGACGACCGTCGGTGTGCTTGGCGGTGATGCCGTGGTTCATTACCAGGCCACCCTCACGCACGGCGCCGAACAGACGCTGGCTGTACAGCTCCAGATTGGCGTGGCCGACATGTTCGAACATGCCGACGCTGACCACCTTGTCGAAACGACCATCCTGGGGCAGATCGCGGTAATCGAGGATCTGCAGGTCGACCTGCTTCTGAAGTCCTTCGGCTTTTACCCGCTCACGACCCAGCTTGAGCTGTTCCTTGCTCAGGGTGATACCGAACACCTTGGCGCCGTATTCACGCGCGGCAAACCGCGCCAGCCCGCCCCAGCCACAACCGACATCCAGCAGGTAGTCACCCGCTTGCAGGCGCAGCTTGCGGCAAAGGTGATCGAATTTATTCTGCTGGGCCTGATCGAGGCTATCGTCAGGTGTCTTGAAGTAGGCGCAGGAGTACGCCATGTCGCGGTCAAGCCACAGCTGGTAGAAGGCATTGGAGAGATCGTAGTGGTAGGAGATCGCCGCCGCATCGGTGGCCTTGTCATGCTTGCTGCGTACCGGCAGCGCCTCCTCTTCATCCTTGAGCAGCGCCTCGCTGAGCTCGTCGCACAGGCGGATGACCTCGCTCATGGTGCCTTCCAGTTCCAGCTTGCCTTCGACGAAGGCCGCGCCAAGCTCGTCCAGGCCCGGATGGGTCAACTGGGAGATCAGGCTCGGGTCCTTGAGCATGATGGTGACCTGTGGCTGCGGGCCCAGATCGAACTCATGGCCGTCCCACAGACGCAGACGGAGCGGAAGATGCAGGCTTTGCAGAACCGAAAGTTGCGCAAGCATGAAGTGAGCCTCCCCATTTATAAGATGGACGTCAAAAAATGAGGGTAGTTCATACGTAGGATCTTTCCGGCTATCGAGACCATAGTCGAGGGCTATCACCAAAACTTGAAACAGAAAGGCTCTTGAATTGTATACAACCAAAGACCCGACCCATTAATCTTGGCGCCATTCGATTCTTCATCCGGGAGCACAAACAATGAAAAGCTACGACGTCATCATCATCGGCGGCGGTCCCGGCGGCTACAACGCCGCCATTCGCGCCGGCCAGCTGGGCCTGAGCGTGGCCTGCGTCGAAGGCCGTTCGACCCTCGGCGGCACCTGCCTGAACGTCGGCTGCATGCCGTCCAAGGCGCTGCTGCATGCGTCGGAGCTGTATGAAGCGGCAGCCAGTGGTGAGCTCGGTCATCTGGGCATCGAGGTCAAGCCAAGCCTGAACCTGGCGCAGATGATGAAACAGAAGGATGAGAGCGTGACCGGCCTGACCAAGGGCATCGAGTTCCTCTTCCGCAAGAACAAGGTCGACTGGATCAAGGGCTGGGGCAAGCTGGACGGTGTCGGCAAGGTCAAGGTGACCGATGCCGAGGGCAACGTCAGCGACTACCAGGCCAAGGACATCGTCATCGCCACCGGCTCCGAGCCTACGCCACTGCCCGGTGTGACCATCGACAACCAGCGCATTATCGATTCCACCGGTGCCTTGTCGCTGCCGGAAGTCCCCAAGCACCTGGTAGTGATCGGTGCTGGCGTGATCGGCCTGGAGCTGGGCTCGGTGTGGCGCCGCCTGGGTGCCGAAGTGACGGTGATCGAATACCTCGACCGCATCTGCCCGGGCATCGACGAAGAAACCGCCAAGACCCTGCAACGCTCCCTGGCCAAGCAAGGCATGACGTTCAAGCTGGGCAGCAAGGTGACCCAGGCCACGCCATCGGCCGACAGCGTCAGCCTGACCCTGGAGCCGGCTGCCGGCGGCGAAGCGCAAACCCTGCAAGCGGACTATGTGCTGGTCGCCATCGGCCGCCGTCCCTACACCCAGGGTCTGGGCCTGGAAAGCGTCGGCTTGAACACCGATAAGCGCGGCATGCTGGAAAACAACGGCCACGCCACCGGCGTGCCGGGCGTTTGGGTCATCGGCGACGTCACCTCCGGGCCGATGCTGGCGCACAAGGCCGAGGACGAAGGCATCGCCTGCATCGAGCTGATCCACGGCAAGCCGCACCAGGTGAACTACGGCCTGATTCCGGGGGTGATCTACACCAAGCCGGAACTGGCCACGGTGGGCAAGACCGAGGAGCAACTGAAGGCCGAAGGCCGCGCCTACAAGGTCGGCAAGTTCCCCTTCCTGGCCAACAGCCGGGCCAAGATCAACCACGAGACCGAAGGCTTCGCCAAGGTCATCGCCGATGCCAACACCGATGAGGTGCTCGGCGTGCACCTGGTCGGCCCGAGTGTCAGCGAGATGATCGGCGAGTACTGCGTGGCCATGGAGTTCGCTGCGTCGGCGGAAGACATCGCGCTGATCTGCCACCCGCACCCGACCCGCTCCGAGGCCCTGCGCCAGGCGGCGATGAATGTGGATGGGATGGCGATGCAGATCTGATTTTCGGGGTGTCAGTAGCGGCCTAATCGCCGGCAACGCCGGCTCCCACAAGGTTGGAGGTGTATACAAAACCTGTGGGAGCCGGCGTTGCCGGCGATTAGGCCAGTCCTGAAAAAGAAAGAATCAGGTCCTGAACCGCGACACCAGGCTCCTGAACTCCTGCGACAACTCCTTCAACTGCCGCGAATCGGCCTGTGCCGACCCGGCCAGTTCCTCGATCAACTGCGCATCCGCCTGGATCTGGATGATGTGCTGGTTGATGTCCTCGGCCACCTGGTGCTGCTCTTCCGCCGCCGTGGCGATCTGGTTGCTCTGGTCGCGGATGGCATCCACCGACGAACGGATATCGTCGAAGCTGTCCCGCGCTTCACGGATCGAGCTGACGCTCTGCTGCGACATTTCCAGGCTGCTGTGCATCTGCTGGGTGACGTCCTGCGCCCGCCGCGCCAGCCCGCCGAGCAGGCCATCGATCTCGCCGGTGGAGTCGGCGGTGCGCTTGGCCAGGGCCCGCACCTCATCCGCCACCACGGCAAACCCGCGTCCCTGTTCGCCAGCGCGCGCAGCCTCGATCGCGGCGTTCAGCGCCAGCAGGTTGGTCTGTTCGGCAATGGACCGAATGGTACCGAGGATGGTGTTGATGTCCTGGCTTTCCCGCTCCAGTTCCTGCATCGCCTCGGTGGCCTGCAACAGGTTGTCGCTCAGCCGCGCGACGCTGCTGGTGGCCTGCTCGATCTGCTGCTGGCCGGCGCTGACATGGCGCTGCCCGGCGTCCGCCGAGGTGGCCGCGTGGCTGCAGGACTTGGCCACCTCGTTGGCGGTGGCGACCATCTCGTTGAATGCCGTGGACACCAGCTCGACCGCCTGGCGCTGGCGCCCGGTGGCGTCGCCCATGTTCGAGGCGACCTGACTGTTGGTTTCCGACGCGGTCTGCAGATCGGCAGAAGCGTGGCCGATACGCTGCACCAGCGAGCGGATGCGCTCGACGAACTGGTTGAACCAGCCGGCCAGCGCGGCGGTTTCATCGTTGCCCTTCACTTGCAGGGAACGGGTCAGGTCGCCTTCGCCCTGGGCGATGTCTTCAAGGCTGCCGGCAACCCCCTTGATCGGGTTGACGATCAGGTTCGAGAAGGCCGCGCCGAGCACCGCGAACAGCACCGCAAGCACCAGGGCGATGACTGCGATGGACCAGGTCAGGCTGGTGACGCCAGCCATCACTTCGCTCTTCTCGATCAGGCCGATGAAGCGCCAGCCCAGGGTCGGCGAGGTCCAGACGTTGGCCATGTAGCGCTTGCCGCCCAGTTCCACCTCGATCAGCCCCTTGCTGGTGTTGGCCAATTGGGCGTAATCACCGCCGAGGTCCTTGATCTGCTTGAAGGCATGGGACGGATCGCTCGGGTCCACCAGCACTGCGCCGGTGTCCTCGACCAGCATCAGGTAGCCACTTTCACCGAGCTTGGTCTTGCCGATGAAACCGGCCAGTTGTTCAAGGGACACGTCGGTGCCCATGACCCCGATCACCTCGCCATTGGCGCCATGCACCGTGCGTACGGTACAGATCAGCGGCTGGTTGCCCCACAGGTAGGCACTGGTGCGCATGACCTTGCCGGGATTGGCCATGCCGAGCTGATACCAGGGCCGCTTGCGCGGCTCGTAGTTCTTCAGACCCGGCTCATCGGGCCAGGCCACATAGCTGCCATCTTCGTTGCGCGCGAAGGAAACGAAGGCGGTGCTCGGATGCGCCTTGGCGTAGCGGGTAAAGCGATCCAGAAGCTGGCGGCTACCTTCCGGCAGCGGTGTGTTCGGTGCGTCTGCGCCGATGTAGACCTTCAGGTCCCTGGCGTTGACGATCTGCGGATCGTCGGCCCATTGCGCGACGTTCTGGGCGATGGAATCGAGGAACACATTGACCGTGTTGTCGATCTGCCGGATCTCCCGGCTCGAGGTTTCCACAAAGCCTTCACGGGCCTGTTGGTTGAGGTTGTACACCACCAGGCAGGCGATCAGCGCCACCGGGATGACGGCGATAACGCCGAATGCACACGTCAGCTTCTTTTTTATATTCATTCGAGGGCTTCCGATACGACGTGCCATGAGCCTGCGCTCATGGGGCTTTGGGATCTGCTCAAGCGCTCTGCTGAGCGTTTCAGCAAACCGCAGAATGGCAACTTGATGTTGCCCACGCAAGACACCGAAAAGGCGCCAGGCCCCCGAATTTACGGGGTTTTTGGCAAAGCTGATCGTATGGACAGGACAGTTTCTTGTCTGTTTTCACTGTTTTTGCATGACAGATCGTTTCTGCTGGAAGCCGTTCGCAACGCGGCCGGCTGTGCCGCGCAACGTCTTGAGAAAAAAGGAAAAAGACCTGGACAAAAAATAATTGTCATCCTTGAGAGGACAGTCATTCCACGAAACCGCTATTTGTGCACGCCAATAGCGACAGTAAAGTGGCCGCCATAACGCCGGGCCCCGCCTGGACCAAGACTCCCCCTCTCGAAGGCGACAACGGAATGACCACATCGACATCAGGCGCCTGGAGCCCCCTGCGCAACACCACCTTCCGCATGCTGTGGATCGCGACCATCGCCTCCAACATCGGCACCTGGATGCACGAGGTCGGCGCCGGCTGGCTGATGACCACGCTGTCCACCAATCCGTTGCATGTCGCGCTGATCCAGGTCGCGGGCTCGCTGCCCATGTTCTTCCTGGCCCTGCCGGCCGGCGCAGCGGCCGATATCGTCGACAAACGCCGCTACCTGTTGCTGGTCCAGCTATGGATGTCGGCGGTGGCCGTGACCCTGGCCAGCCTGACCCTGCTGGGCCTGATGAACGTGCCCCTGCTGCTGACCCTGACCCTGGCGTTGGGCATCGGCACCGCCTTGATGATGCCCGCCTGGAGTGCGCTCACCCCCGAGCTGGTGGGCAAGGAAGACCTGCCCAATGCGGTGGCGATTTCCAGTGTCGGCATCAACGTGTCGCGGGCGATCGGGCCGGCGCTGGCAGGTCTGGTGGTCAGCCTGGTCGGTCCGTGGCTGACCTTCGCCCTCAACGCCATCTCGTTCGCCGGTGTCATCCTGGTGCTGTTCACCTGGAAACGCGAAGTGAAGGAACCGCTGCTTCCTGCAGAGCGCTTCCTCGGCGCCATGCGCACCGGACTGCGCTTTGCCCGCAGCTCCCGGCCGCTGCAGGCGGTACTGGTTCGCGCCCTCGCCTTCTTCCTGTTCGCCAGCGCCGGAACTTCGCTGCTGCCATTGATCGTGCGCGGTGAAATGCACGGCACGGCCGCCGACTTCGGCATGCTGCTCGCGGCCATCGGCATCGGTGCCGTCGCCGGTGCGACCCTTCTGCCACGTCTGCGGGAGCGCATCAGCCGGGATCGCCTGGTCATGCTCGCCAGCCTGGTCTACGCGGTGTTCCTGCTGGTGCTGGCTTCGGTGCGCAACTTCTATGTGCTGATGCCGGCGATGCTGCTTAGCGGCGCGGCCTGGATCGCCGTGCTCTCCAACATGCAGGTCGCCGCCCAGACCGCGGTACCGGCCTGGGTCAGGGCACGAGCGCTGTCGGTGTACATCCTGGTGTTCTTCGGTGCCATGGCCGGTGGCGGCCTGCTCTGGGGCACCCTCGCCAGCCACGCCTCGATCACCCTGAGCCTGCTGCTCGCCGCGGCCGGTCTGACCGTCGGCACTCTCGTCACCTGCAAGGTGGCGTTGCCCGAGACCGAAGCCGAGGAGCTGGCACCTTCACTGCACTGGCCAACGCCGCTGCTCAGCGCCGACCAGGACCAGGAACGCGGCCCGGTCATGGTGACCATCGAGTACCACATCGATCCCGACCAGGCCCACGCCTTCCTTGAAGCCGCCCGCGACCTGGAAGCGATGCGCAAGCGCAATGGTGCCTTGTCCTGGGGGCTGATGCAGGACAGTGCCGAACCTGCCATCTGGCAAGAGTTCTTCTTCGAGGAATCCTGGCTCGAACACCTGCGCCATCACCACCGGGTCACCCGTGGCGAACTGAAGATCGAGGCCCGGGCCAGGGCGTTTCAAACCGACGGTGTGCCGGTGCGGATTCGTCACCTGCTGGCTGAAAGGCATTCCCACTGAATCTGCTTTCATCCCTTTTGCCAGAGGTGTCGCCATGGGTCTTGTCGAGAGCTTCGCAACCAATCATCCGTTGTCACTGCTGGCCCTGAACGTATTCGGCGATCAGCTCGGCCTGCCGGTGCCGTCCTACCCGTCGCTGGTGCTGGCCGGAGCCTTCGCCAGCGAGCAGGGCTCCCCGGATCCCGCGCTGATCGTCGCGCTGGCGATGCTCTGCTGCCTGCTGGCCGACAGCCTCTGGTACTGCCTCGGCGCACGCTTCGGTGACGCCCTCACCCGCCACATCGGGCACAGCTCGCCAAGGATGAGTGCCGCCCTGGCCCGGGGGCGAAAAGCCTACCTGCGGCATGGGCCGGTGGTGCTGGTGTTCGCCAGGTTCATCCCGGGAGCGGGCGCGGTTTCCACCTTGCTGGCGGGGCAGATCGGCATGAGCAAGGCGCACTTCGTTACCTGCAGCCTGCTGGGTTCAATGCTCTGGAGCAGCAGTGCACTGGCTCTGGGCGCTGGCTTCGGCGAAGCGATCCTCCATGCCTTCGACAGCCTCAAGGACTACCTGGAGATTGGCCTGGTGACACTGGGGGCTGGAGTGCTTGCTTTGCTGATTTTCCGGGTGGCCCCCTCGGCGTTGAGGCATGCCATGGGGCGTCCGCTCAGCCGCTAGGTATCGACACTTTCACTTCTCGAAACAAGGTCTCATCGAATGAATATCCAACGCCTCACAAAAGACCTCTCGTTGCCCCTCGGCCTGCTCTTTCTGAGGGTTTCGGCGGCCGTGCTACTGCTGCAGATCCATGGTTTGCCGAAGCTGCTCAACTGGAGCGTCGAGCTGCAGCGGATCGAGGATCCGTTTGGACTGGGGGCAACACTGACCCTGGCAATGGCGGTGTTTGCCGAGGTGGTTTGTCCGCTGTTGCTGATCCTCGGTGTGTTTGCCCGACTGGCTTGCCTGCCGGTACTGGCCGTGCTCGGTGTGGCGCTGGTGGTGGTGCACCCGGAGTGGACACTGGGAGAGGCGCAGTTCGCCTGGCTGTTTGCCGTGCTGTATGCGGGGTTGGCCATTACCGGGCCGGGGGATTGGGTCGTCAGGCTGCCCAAGTCACTGTGATGAAGCGGACGCCAGGGAGAGCCGCGCCAAGCATGGCGGCCTGATTGAAAGCCGCCTTGCCATCTCTCCCGGCGGCTCAGTCCTCGGGTTTTGCTTGCCAGCCCACTTGCTCCAGCGCATGCAGCAAACGAGAGCCGCTCAACGCGGGAACTTCCCTCCCATCAGCCGCATGCATGGTCCGCCCGGCCAGCAGCGCATTGATGATCGCCTCTTCGACCGCTTCCGCCGCCGCCCCGAACAGGGAGGAGATGTGATCGTTGTTGACCATCTCGACCCTGGCGGTCCTGGGCAGGTCGCGACGGTTGTAGTCGGCCTGGGCCAATCCGGTATTGCCCGTGGAGAACGCCAGGAAGATGTCCCCACTGGAGTCATCGGTGCCGCCCCCGGTGCGGGCGATGCCCAGCGAGGCACGCTGGGCCAGTCGCTGGCACTGGTGCGGCAACAACGGAGCGTCAGTGGCCAGTACCACGACGATCGAGCCCATGCCGGGGGTATCCTGCCGGGCAAAGGGCGACGGGATATCGAGCAGTGCCCGCCCGACAGGGTAGCCATCCACGCGCAGTTCCCGGCGTTGACCATGGTTAGCCTGCACGAATGCGCCAACGGTCCATGCGCCTTGCTCCTCCGGCAAGCGCCGAGAGGCCGTGCCGATGCCGCCTTTGAATTCGTGGCAGATCATGCCGGTGCCGCCACCCACGGCACCTTCGGCCACGGGTCCGGAGGCCGCAGCCGCCAACGCCTGCCGGACCAGCCCGGCATCCACATGCTGTCCCCAGATATCGTTGAGCACACCGTCATAGGTCTCCATGACCACCGGCATGCACCAGTACACCGACGGGTCCGCCAGCGTTGCATGCTCGTGGGCGATGAGTGCATCACGCACCACGCCGACACTGTGGGTGTTGGTGGTCGCGATGGGGGTGGTCAGCAGCCCCGCCTCGCGGATC
Source organism: Pseudomonas sp. FG98 (assembly GCF_057808595.1). NCBI lineage: Bacteria > Pseudomonadati > Pseudomonadota > Gammaproteobacteria > Pseudomonadales > Pseudomonadaceae > Pseudomonas > Pseudomonas sp. FG98. The sequence goes on from NZ_JBMDIJ010000001.1 coordinate 256,255, forward strand.
CACTCGAGCCCCGTGGCATCGCCATTGCCGTTGAGCACATGGCAGCCCGCGAAGCACGGCTGGAAACGTGCCGCACCGTCTCGTGGCTCGATCACGCTGACGCCTGTACGCACCGGCTTGCCTTCGTGGGTTGTTTCCAGGCTCGCATGGCCGACACGCACGCCTGGCACATCGGTAATGGCGTTGTGCGGACCGGGTTGGCCAAGCCCCAGGGTGATGCCTAAATCACGTGCTCGCATGCTGTATCTCACTCAGAGTTTTTGGAACGCAGGGCTCAGCTTGCCGTAGGTGCCGTAGAGCACCAGGGACGAAACCAGGATTCCAAGGAGGACGAATATATCGCGGGCGGATGCACTGCCCAGCAATGTCACCAGCAGGTAGCCGGCCCCGATCACCGCCACCATTGCAGGCAGAGGCCACAACGGCATGCGGTACGGATGCTCGCGATCGCGGCGCAGCACACGGCTGAACAGCGCGCACAAGCCAACGACAAGGTAGACGCAGAGAATCAGCAGGACGGTGAAGGACGTCAGTTCCGAAAGGTTCGAGCTAAAGGTCAGCGCTGCTGACGGAACGGCCAGGAACAGCGTGGCCAGCCACGGAGAATCCCACTTGGGATGGATACGGGTGAAGGCACGATTCATTGCCGGCATCCACAGTTCATCCCGACCGCTGCTGTAGATCACCCGCCCGATCTGGATGACCAGGGCAATGATGGCGTTGAACACCGACAGGAAGATGCCTGCGCTGACCAGCCTCGACAGGGTTTCATTGCCATGGGCGGTCAGCAGGTAGCCGATCGGGTCGGGGCTGGCCAGCATGTCTTCCAGGGACGGTGCGCCCACCAGCAGGGCGACCAGGGGAATGACCTCGATTGCGAGCACCAGCACGAGGGACCACAGCACAGCCTTGGGGATACCGCGGCCGCCGCACTTCATGTCCTCGCTGAGAAGCACCGCCCCACCGTAGCCGTTGAAGGAAAAAAGCGCCGTTCCTATCGCACCGACGACCAGGGCCCAGGGCGCCGCCTGCAGGATCCCGTGGTCCACCATCAGCGGATTGATCAGGGTGCTCACCGGCTGCTGGGCATGACCGAAGCCCAGCACCACGATCACCATCAGCGCCGCAACCTCGAGGAACAGGCAAGCGCCGGTGACCCAGGCGTTCAGCTTGATATTCAGGATGCCCAGCAAATAGCTCAACGCGACGATCACCAGCGCCACGGTCTGGCCGTCGAACCCGGTTCCCAGCGCAGCATTGAGGTAGGTCGCGGCGCCTGTCGCCAGGACCGGCGGGATGAACAGCAGCATCGCCAGCACGGTCAGGAAAGTGGCATACCCCGCCATTCCGCCGAATACCCGCTTGGCAAAGACATACTCGCCACCTGCCGCAGTGTGGGCACGCCCCAGCTCGGCGTAGCACAGCGCGAACATCAGGGCCAACACACCGCCCAGGACGAAGGCCCAGATCACGCCGGTGCCGGCCTGGGCGATCGCGAACGGGGCGATGACGAAAACGGAACTGGCGGGTGTGACGGACGATACGGTGATTGCCACCACATCGGGCACGCTGAGCGTGGGCTTCAGTTCAGGGGGAGCATTACGGGACGTCATGTGTTCATCCTCACGTTGTTGTACGAGTTAGGGGAGGCAGAACGGAAATGAGTTTTTTTGCGGGCTCGTTGGCGCGCTTGATGACGCCGACTGTAGGCAGCGGCCTGCGGGTGAACAATTCCCCGATGGGGGTACCCCCGTTGACAGTCACCGGGAATCACGTACCAATGCCGGACCCCAGCAGAGGAATCCGCCGTGGATAGCCTGTTTCATGAAGTCATCCGTCACGCCGCTCTGGCGAGAACCATCGAGCACATCGGCGGCCCGCGCTTCTGGCGGCAATTCATCCTTTTGCTGCGCCAGCTGGTGCCCTTCGACAATGCGCTGGCTATCCACTTCCCCGCGCAAGGCGCACCCCAGGCCCTGGAGGAATACGACGCGGCACCGGCGGCAACGGCCAGTGCGCTGTACCTCGACGGACTCTATCTGCTGGACCCGTTCTACCAGGCCGCTCACGAAGGCCTGGCGAGCGGCTTCTACCACCTTGAAGAAGTTGCCCCGGATCACTTTCGGCAGAGCGACTACTACCTGAACTACTTCCAGGACCATGTGCTGGTCGACGAAGTGCAATACCTGCTGCAGGTGCCAGGCGGCGTCCTGTCGCTATCCCTCGGCATGAGCAGGGCATTCGACCCGGCCGAGCTGGGCAAGCTGGCCCTGGCGAGCGCATGGGTACTAGCCCTGCTGGGACAGCACTGGACCAGGGCCGCCATACCTGATAATCCACAGCCCCACGTCAGCGATGCGCTGGCGAGATTCGGCGAAGGCGTGCTGTCGGAACGAGAGCTCGAGATCGTGCGCCTGGTCCTTCGTGGCTACTCCTCCAAAGCCATGGCGCAGCGCCTGGGCATCTCACCCGAGACCATCAAGGCCCATCGTCGGCATCTCTACGCGAAACTGGATATCTCGTCGCAACCCGAACTGTTTTCACTGTTCATTCGCGGGCTTGGATTTTCCGAGGAGGGCTAGGCGGGATACGACGGCATTGCCCTTTGAAATCTATGCTTGGCTCAAGTTGTTCGCCGCAGGCGAATGGAAAGGAGCGACAAGCCATGTTCAAGATCAGGGACGACCTTTTTGCGGGCAACAAATGGTTGGTGTCGAGCGTTGTTTTCGCCCTGGGTTTTCTAATGTTCCTGGGGTTTTATGTTTACGCCCGGGCGAATGAGCCTGCTGTTTCGGATGGCGTGTTATTGCGAACCGAAGGCAGGTTCGTCGCCATTGCATCCAGTACGCAAAGAAGCACCACTTTCGTTGTAGAGGTGGGTGATTCGGGCAAACTTTTGAAGTTCAGTGCGGTGGAGGGCTACACCAGAGTCCGGAGCGGTTTCAGCAAGGGCATTGGGCAGAATATCGTGCTGCGGCACTATGGACGGTCGGTTGTTGCTTGCTGGATTGACGGTGTCGAGTATTGCACTGCGATTTGTCGTCGGCAGTATGAGTGCGAACTCAATCTGTACCGGGCCAGTATCTCGACCTTCGAGAACTCTCTGTATACGGCGTTTGGGTTGGCTGTTATCTGCCTGGTGGTTTATTTCTTGAAAAGGCAAGGCGCTGATTCAGGGGCTAGCTAGGTCCTTCAACTTGAATCGCTGTGGCCGCCCTCCGTAGGGAGAGCAGCCACAGGTAACCGCTTCTATTTTTTGGTAACGGGCTGATTTCCGACAATAAAGTCTGTCATCTCAGAAGCCTGCATTCCGGGGGTTCTGGAGTCATCCGACAACTCGGTAAAGCTGTCACAGCCAGCAAAATTCCACGCTCACGGCGAGGCAACAAACAATAAAGACTGTCACCTATTAGTATCTTATTGATAAATATAGAAATTCTACATTTCGCCGCCCTCAGCACTCACATCGCCCAACTGTGAATTCGGACACCGGACTCTTCGCACCATCGTCTCCAGATCTCCATACATTCCCAATCCGAGCAGCGGAGGTGGACATCTGCCGTCTTCAATTGGTAACAGTCAAATCGCGCGGCCTCCCAGGCGCGCGACGACACCCGGTAGATCTTGACCGCTGAGCCTAGAAGACCCACGTGTTCCAAGGCATGAATAAGGTACTGAAGGTTCAGCCTGCCACCGCCGTTAGAATTAAACGAGCACAACAGATTGCCTACGTGAATTTCTCGATAGCCTGCAGCCTCGCGCTCAAAGGTAATGTAGCTATACAAATCTCCCCGCTCGGATGGATTGCAGATCACTACAGGCGAAAACCCCTGTGCCAAATACTGGGCACAGGTGGGTGTGTCCACGCTAAATGACCTGAAAACTGAAGCGGTGCCACCGTCGAGAAAATCGGGGTTAAGGAAGAACCTCGCTTCCAGCTCGCGCGTGAGCTGTAAGGGAAACTCCTGCGCGCCGGCCTCAAAGGCTTCCAACTGCGATACCTGAGACAAGCCAATCACCTCACACATCTGGCGCATACTCAGCCCCAGCAGATCCTGCCGCAGAATACGGATGCGGTGGCCAACATCCACAGCGTAACTTTGCGATTCCGGCGCCGCTGGTGCGGAGGGCTTACGGGTGAGCATTCGATCAATCAGTGCTTTAACTATCGCCTGAATTGCGGCCGTTCCTGCAGTTTCCAGCATGGGTCTCATCCTCCGATGGGGTACTGGCTTTGAATATCTATACCCTTGGACGCCCTGGTGTATATGCATACAGCATCTCAAACATGACGCTCGCTTTCCTCTTCGGTCAGGGAAACGAACAAGACGTTTGCAGGGCAAGGTGTGATTTTCGTAATCTCACTTTGATACTACTGAAATGGAAGTCGACCTATGATTACGCTAAAAACTGCCATCATCCATAGCTTAAAAAATTGGCTCATACCGAGTTTGTATGCGAAAGCAGGAATACGCGCCCTCCCAAAAAATCGAGGGGGCATAGTTAAGTCGAGTCGATGTCACCATCGATCCTTTAAAAATAGATGCAGTCAGAAACACATCATAATAGATAAATTTAGACGGCTTATTGACTGCCCCTAGTTAAAGATAGCCTATTCGAAGCAGCGGTGAATTTAATCATCCAAAGTCACTTGAAAGATATAGCGTAAAACCAAATAACGCGTCTACTTTAATACATGAAACTCTTAACGAAACAAAAAAGGAAATAGAGCAATGGATGAACTCGACACTAAAAAAATCCATCTAATAAACCAGAAGCGCTTAACACAAGAGCTTAGATCTTTGCTTCCGAAATATATCGAACACCTTAAGACAAAAGATGATCCTACCTATGAAGGTTCCTTTCATGTTTTTGAGGAAAGCGAGAGGTTGTACGATGCTCTTTTTTCCACCGACTATTCGAAAAGGCACCTAGACTGGGAATTCTTTCAATCAGTGCTCCACGAACTTATTTGCCAAGAAGAAATTTATGACGCCGCGGAAATAGCTAGGCGTGTCGCCACTTTCATTGAAGATTATAAAGACTCGCTAGACTGGGTGGCCATCAACCCCATACGAACACCACCTTCACTATTTAAAATGTTTCGAAATTACTCACTGACCAGAGTAAAAAAATTTGGTCGATTTCATTTGATTCCCGCCACAAAAAGCGCCAAAGAACTTGAGTCACGACTGAAAAGAATATATGGCGTAAAAAATGTATGCTCTACAAGTTTCTCACACAAAAGCGATGAAGGAACAAGTAGTGGAGCATTGAAAAAACTTCCACTCTTGACGTTCGAGGTTCATGGCTCTGAAGAATCCAGAAATGAAAGCTCTGAATCAAAGCGCAGTTATTTCTTCAGCCTGCTTGAGGTTTATGCTGTTCTGAACGGCGGACGACGCAACCCGTGGCCTAGGGGAGTCGAGCCCGTTTACCACTCCTTCTTTGTTGGAAAGAATGACGGGGAAGTAGCTCGGACCACATTAGATTTCCAATGTTTTTTGAGCACCAATCTTTCTGACGATCTTTTTAAATATCTCAGAAAGCATCAATTCGAAAGCTTCGTTAATCAAATATTTTCTCGAAGAGATAAAATATTTTCGAGAATCAGAAGCGCCTTATATTTCTTCACAAAAGGCTTATACACAAACGACAAAGTGCTCGAGTTTGTTAGCTATGTAATCGCTCTTGAGGCATTATTCTCTAGAGACAAAAATACGCCAATAAAAATCACATTGGCAGAATACACAGCGTTACTTTGCTACCCTAAGGCCAAGCGTTTAGAAATGCACAACTCCATAAAAAACATATACGACGTCCGCTCAAGACTGGTTCACACAGGAAAATTTAGACTAGAGCACTCTATGATAGATGAGACCAGAAACATTGCCGCAACTGCGATTTACCACTATTTTAAACTTTACAAGAAGTTGTTAGACTCCAACAGTCATGGTGACATTGAGAATCAGTTATTCGACCATTTGAGGGATTTACGCCTAGGAATAGCTTGAGAATTTAACCCTCGCTAGCACATACAAGCTACCGCTATAAATATCCACAGGGAAATTATGAGTATTTACAAAATTCTGTTTCGAGTCTTGCTCCCACTGAGTATATTGGTCCCCGTGATCATATTACTTCAGTACAGACTGCACATGAGTGGAGAAATATCAAGCGACCCGCAACATTGGGGCGTTTTTGGTTCCATTTTGGGCGGGGTGTTCACACTGGTCGGTGGACTGGCTACGACTCTGACATTGTTATTCTTAAACCAGCAGCAGAAACTAAACGCAGAAGCTATTAATAGACAGGTTAGCACACTAACATTTGATCAATATGTAAAGCATCTAGAGCACTTCAAAATCTTCATGGAAACTGTGGGAAAGCGAAACCGTATTAAATTTTCAGATATAGATAGGCTTTACCATTTTATTTTCCCTGAAAATAGACCTACCTCATGCACGTTTAAAGTAGATCTAAACAAGCCAGGCAAAGAAAATGCACTAGACGAATTATCCAAAAACCTAAAAGACCTAATCTTACATCTTGAAAACCCAAAACAACAGACACCAGCGGAAAATGCGATTATCTGCTTAGCGCAATTACAAAAAACACTAATTATAAAATTCGACGAACATTTCAGTGGTAATGGCAATGTAAAACTAACCAAACAAAAAACAGGACTATTCCTAGACAAACTAGAGACCCAAACCAAAGCCATTGAAAGCGTCGTTGATGAGATAATGTATTTTTCAGGAAATGAAAGAATTTCAGCCTCAAGAAGCATTACGGACTGGTTGACACCAACGAGAGAACTTATAAAAGTAATTTCATATGCAGAGGCAGACACGATAGCCCTAGAGCATTCTAACCGTGGTGCACAGGGCTTATTAAAACTACATAAGCTAGTCCATAGCGCAAATATAATCGAAGAGCTGAAAACTGAAGTTAACAACCTCTACAGTGGCGAAAAACTCGTACAAATGCTCCAATTGGACTATGCAAAATCTCAGGGGCAAAAAATCGCGTCTACTTTAAGAATAATTTCAAATCAGCAAGAAACACAAAATGACTCACTCATTGATGAAGCAAAGGAAATTGTCGTTGAATTTTTTGATTACGACTATCGCTATTTCAACTAAATTTAGCTTTAGCACAAAACACAAGCCAATAATCCAGCGTCGCAAATCAACATAACTCTATGAAAAGTCAAAACGGGCTCGCTGAACCTGTATCACCTCGACCTTATTTCCTATAAGCAGGCCGATTACTACGACCTGGGAAACCAGATGGACCGAACCAATCGGTATCTGGTTCGTGGACTGAGAGATAGATGGCCAGCGTTCAATCCTGACCGCTCAAACGGCAAGCCCAGCAAGCCAAGCAAGGCGAAAGTCGCCGCCGCAAACAGCTTCGTGGCAGGATAGTCCGCTCAGCGTAACAGCGGACTCAGCTATCTCACGGGCAGGTGTCTACTGGACCCGATTATCGTGAGGGACTTGGTACCCCGCGTCATTGCAACGTACAGGTCTTTCGCATCAAGAGAGTCCGCATCCAGGATGACCGCGTGGTCGAACTCCAACCCCTTAACCAGCAGGGTGGTCCCGATGAGTTTTTTGTGGCGTACAGGACGACCCGAATGCCGCATGTCACGTTGATAGATCTTCCCTGCCTCAATAAGCGTCATCCCTTGGTTTTCACCATGCAGCTTCAGAATCTGAAGCAGCCGGTTTAAAAGATCACGCCGGTAGGCTCCGGTTTCAGGATTGGCTTTCAGCTCCAGGAAAAAGCTCATCAGATGTGAGCTGGTGGAGTCTTCAAGGTAAGCATTCGCTGCCTCTAAGAGTGCTGGATGCTTAGTGGTTTTCCGCAAGCCTGTAACCTCGCCACGCTTGGTGCCGGCTGTCAGCACACCAGCTACCCCAGTGAAACACTTCTTCGCAAACTCAACCGCCAAGAGAAAGCCTTTCTGGGTGGTTTTCGCCCCCTGCAACTGCTTGAGAAACGAGTGGAGACCTTTACCCTCGATTTCTTCTATTGAAGAAAATTTCCCAGCCATCCGACGGGCCAGTGCATGTGTCTTGTTCTTCGATTGCTGGTCCCCACCGTGCAGTGCGATAACACTTTCGTTGTGAGCCAGCAATTCATAGAGCGATGAGAATTGCTTGGCCTCCAAGAATTCAGGATCGGTCCGATACCGGACTACACAAGGTGGCCGATTGCCCAGCAAATCTATGTTTTGTCCCGCCTGGATCCTGTTGCGTACGTCTTTGAGCCAAGCGCCAAGCTGCGGATTATTAGCCCAGCGCCAAGGAATGTTCAGCTCACCCAAACATTCGAAGGTGGGGTAAATGCTCGCCTCCCAGTCCACCGGCTTCGAGCCGTCGAAATCAAAAATGGCCAGCATCGGATCACCGAGCACTCGGCAGGGCAGAAATTCGGCCAAGGCGCAAACAAGTGAGTGCTGAAGGTCTGAGCAATCTTGGTACTCGTCGACATAAACACCTGCGTAGGTGCTGGCGACGGCACGGCGAATGAACGACTTCCCAAGAAGGGCGGAGCAACTCACGTATAGCTGATTCCACTGTTCATCAGTCGGGTTGTCTGTAACCCATCCCGAGGTCTTCGGATACGCCAAGCACAAACGCAGTGACCAGCTCGCGATCGTGTCCACCTGGTACATTGAGGACGGCACGCCCAACGCATTCATTTTCGTCTTGATCGAGTTCACACCCGCAAAGGTGTGGGTCAACACGAGTTGTCTACCGGTAGATGCACGCACTGCCAACGCAATGAGTTGCGTCTTCCCATACCCCGCAGGGGCAATGACGTACCCTCTGCCAGCACAACCGTTCAGCTTGATGACCAATTCTTCAGACATGCTCGATCCACGCCCACAGTTGATTGAGCTGGATGGCAAGATTCGTCTTCGCGAACGCCTCGTCCTTGAACGCAGGCCTGATGGCCTTGAACCAGAGATCACCGCGGGTGATGTCTTTGAACCAGTTAGATTTCTTGGCCGTGTCGCCGATCGCCGTCCTCAATTCAGGACTGTCTTTCCAAGTGCCGAGATCGCTGTCGAGTGCACTGCCAAACTTGGACACGACTTGGTCACGAACGGAGTATCCGAAGCTGTCTCTTGCAAGCTGGACGCTCACAACAACATCAGCCCAAGGCAAATCGCGGAAGGCCCGTTGTTCTAGCGAGAGCTTGTCGCTCCACATGAAAACTGTAATTTCCAACGCAGTGAGTTCATCTGCATCAGCTTGGGAAAACTGGTCGTCAGCGTCAGCATCAGCAAATGCGGCGACGTGGTAGTGAAGCGCGTTAAAGGCCTTGGCAATTGCTTTCACCTTCGAGCCCCCACCGACGTCCAGCAACGCCACCCCATGGAACGACAGCGGATCCTTTGAGCTGTCGACCTGATAGTCATCAAATCCACGGAGGAAGCCGACCTCTGTGGCGCCTTCACATACGACGACCTTTTTTGCCAGGAAAGCATCGGAGCTCGAGCGAACCTTTCCTTGCAACCCGTGCTCTTCGAGACCTTTACCCGCTACGGGGGTGACCTGCACCACCCCATCTGCACGGTGTACAACGTAAAGCTCCTCCACGGTCAACTCGCGGAGCACCGTCGGTGAGTGGGTCGTCAGGAAATACTGGCCTTGGTCATCCTCTCTGATGTGTTTGATCAGTCGAGTGATCCGGTGAGGCTCCAAGCCAAACTCCACTTCGTCAAACAGAGTGATGTGGCCTTCCTCAAGCCCGACTTTCTGGATCCCGCACAACAGCATGCGCCTAGATCCAAGCCCCAGCTGCCGCAACGGAATTTCGCCGTCATGCAACACTAGCCCGCCCACCCTCAGATTGATGGAGTTCAGATCCAGATGCGCCTTGTATGCGTCGGTGACCGGTACCCCCAGGAGCTTGGCAATTTGTTGCGACTTCAATGCTGCAGCATCGAAATTCTTCAACGTCTCTGTCCGGTTAGCATCCAGTGACGATCGAGCATTCCTGGAGGCGTCTGCCAACAGTTCATTCAGGCTCTGTGTTTCAGTCAGCTTCGACAGGGCAGTACCCGTGGCCCAGGAAAGTTGCCGCTCGCTGAAAGCCCCGATCAAGCCGACACTGACCTTGTTTCTATCAGCCTGCTTGAACTGAACACCTTCCGGAGTTCGATCGCAGGTCACGACCCATTGAGGCTCAAGGTCCTTCCCAACGGTGAGCCTGACGGTGAGGACGCTCTCCAGGTGATCGTCAGGCTCATCTGCAATCGTGAGCGTGTCTTTGTCCCAACCCCTCAGGTACTGACCGTACTTCTTGAACGAGCAGAAATCATCGACTAGGTCGCCAATTGTCGCCTCAATGACAATGGACTCCTCGATGTTGCCCTTATGGAAGTCAGAATCACTGAGAGTGAGGTTCCACTGGGGATAGAACACATACCGTATCGCGTCCAGAATCGTCGACTTAGCCGAATCACCTTTGCCGATCAGGCAAAAGACGTGCCCCTCCGGTAGGTTCCACTCCAGCTCGCTGATACCTCGAAAGCTCTTGATATTCAGTCTTCTAATCTTCACTGACCAGCGTCTCCTTGAACCTCACCTATAGAAGCAGGGCCAGCCATTTGTGCAGCGCTGATGCTTAGCCTCCCACCACAGTCGATCATGACCATCACCCCGAGCCCCGAAACAACTCGCCATGGCCACCATCATGATGGCCACCAAGATAAGCACGAAACTAGAAAAGCAGCCACTGGGAGGGGGCCGATCCCGGAGAGGGCAAAACAAGTACGCTGAAAGACCAGCGTTTCGCACCGCAAGCCCCAGATCTACCTTTTCAGCAGATTGCTTGAAAACGCGCGGGATCATCAGGACGAAGGCTGTCACCACCCAGCTCAAACCTCCAATACCCCACGTCATGCCAGGCATCGAGCTTGAACCCGACCTGGGGAAACGTCCCGATGTGCTGGAAACCGAGTCGCTCGTGCAGCCCGACACTGCCTCCATTCGGCAAGGCAATGCCGGCATACGCCGAGCGATACCCCAGACGCTTCAAAACCGGCAGCAGCACGTCATAGAGGTGCCGACCAACCCCACTGCGGCGCTGACCCTCGGCGACATACACCGTCACATCCACCGCCCAGCGATACGCCGCACGCGCCCGGTGCTGGCTGGCGTAGGCATAGCCAATTACCCGGCCCTGCTGCACCGCCACCAGATACGGGTAGGTTTGCAGCGTCGTGGCGATCCGCTCCCGCATCTGCTCCACGCTCGGCACTGCCTCTTCGAATGAGATGGCCGTGTTGAGCACGATGGGTGCGTAGATAGCCTGGATCTCTTCTGCATCCTCTGGTCTGGCGACACGAATCTCGATTCCGCTACGCATCCGGCTGCTCCAAGCTGTTCAGATATTCGACTACTTCGTTGACGGTGCTGCGCGCGGTACGGGTGACTCCGATCAGCGTCGCTGAGGCCAGGCCGGTCCAGTCGCCATATCCGACCAGCCAGAGGCGCGGCTCACGAATAGAACGCGAACCGTCCACCTCGACCCTGCCGTCGTCATCCAGCACGCCCAGCGGCAGCAAGTGATCCAGCGCCGGCCGGAATCCGGTACACCAGATCACGGCATCGACCTGGGTTTTCTCACCGTTGGGCCAAGCGACCCCATCCGGCGTGAATGAAGCGAAAGGCCTTACAGCAAGAAGAGCCCCGCGCTCGCGAGCACGAACCACCGAGGGCACCATGACGATATCGCCAAGCCCGCCGACCGGTGCGTCGATAACACGGCCTTCCTGTTGAGCCTTGAGGCGCTCGGTAGCGCGTTCGAACAGCACCCGACCATCAACATCATCTGGCAGAAACGCCGGCTCCTCCGTGGTTACCCACGTAGCGTCGGCGACCTCGGACAGCTCCGCATAGATTTGCGCCCCCGAGTTGCCACCACCAACGACCAGCACCCGCTTTCCTTCGAAAGCCTCTGGTGACTGGTAATGAGCGGAGTGAATCTGCTGCCCCCGGAACAGCTCTGTCCCCGGATAGGCCGGAACATAGGGTTTGCTCCAGGTCCCCGTCGCGCTGATGACGGCACGGGCTTCCCAGTCGCGGTCCTTCGAGCGAACACGAAGGCCACGCCCGGTTCGCTCCACCGACGTGACGCTGACGGGGCGAGCGATTGGAAACCCGTAGCGCGCCTCGTACTGCTCCAGATAGCTGACCACGTGATCCCTATCGGGATTGCCTTCGGTGACTGGCGGCATCGGCCAGCCCGCGATCGAGCTCCATGCGGAGGGCGAGAACAGCGTCAGCGATTCCCAACCATGGCGCCACGCCCCGCCCGCAGCCTCTTCGGCGTCGAGCAGCAAGAACGACAGCTTGGCCCGCTTGAGAAAATAGGCCACCGTCAGCGCGGACTGCCCGCCGCCAATCACGATGACATCGAGTAGTTCGCCTTCGGTGGCCATGGTTTCTCCTGTCTGGCTGGAGCGCTCAGCCTTCGCCGAACTGGTTGATGTAGTTGATGTGCGCCGGCTTCTGAATCGCCCGTGGGCGAAGCGCCTGCACCCATGCGATCGCCTCGCGGCGCGGCATTCCGGATTCGATCAGCAGACGGGCAGCGAACAGCCCGGTGCGGCCGGAGCCGCCCTTGCAGTGGATGGCCAGGGCCTTGTTGGAAGCGAGCAAAGCGTCCAACTGGTGGCGAATCTCTCCTAACCGAGCCTCGAAGCTTTGATCAGGAGCCTGATCATCCTCGATCGGCAGCTGATACCACTCCAAGCCATGCTGCCTGGGCGCGACGCCAAGCTCGGCAACGCCGTTTTCCTGAAGCTCTGTATCCGACATCAGTGTCACCAGCGCCACGGCGCCAGCCTGCTTCAGCGTCTCCAGGCTTTCAGCAAGATCGCTGACCTGCGTGCCCGGGCAGGGTGTGAAAATCAGCGCTCCCGGGGCATGGGGCAGCGATTTCATCGAGTAGGGATGCGACATGCTCATGACCTCAAATGGACCGCTGATTGACTCGCCTGGACAGCTCTTCCGCCGACTCCTTGCGCTCGGAGTAGCGGTCCACCAGGTAATCCTGGCGATCGCGCAGCAGCAGGGTGAACTTGGTCAGCTCTTCCATCACATCGACCAGACGATCATAGAAGGAAGACGCCTTCATCCGCCCGGCGTCGTCGAACTCCAGGAACGCCTTGGGTACCGAGGACTGGTTGGGGATGGTGAACATCCGCATCCAGCGGCCCAGCACACGCAATTGGTTCACCACGTTGAACGACTGCGAACCACCGCAGACCTGCAGCACAGCCAGAGTCTTGCCCTGGGTTGGACGAACGGCGCCCATGGCCAGCGGTACCCAATCGATCTGTGCCTTGAACACGGCGCTCATCGAGCCGTGGCGCTCAGGCGAGCACCACACCTGGCCTTCGGACCATTGCATCAGCTCGCGCAGCTCCAGCACCTTCTCGTGTGAGTCCGGAGCGTCATCCGGCAGCGGCAGGCCGGAAGGATCAAAGATACGGGTTTCGGCACCGAACTCTTCCAGCAGGCGCGCAGCCTCCTGGACCATCAAGCGGCTGAACGAGCGCTCACGGGTCGATCCGTACAGCAGCAGGATGCGCGGTTTATGCGTGGAAGGATCCTTCGGTTCCAGCCGCTCCAGTGACGGCAGATCAAGCAGTTCTGGCTGGACATTGGGCAGATGGTCGTTCATTTCGGTCTCCATTGATCCAGGTCCTACAGCGCGCCGATGCGGGCAAGCTCGGCTTTCAGCTCGTCCTGGCTCAGTTGCGGGAAAGGCAGCGCAATGAAGGCGCGCACGCGCACATCGATCTTCGCCAGCGTGTTCTGGAAAGCCTCTTCGATCTCCGCTTCGCTCCCGCTGACTGCCGAAGGGTCGGCCAGGCCCCAGTGGGCTTTGAGCGATGGGCCGAAGAAGATCGGGCAGGCTTCGCCGGCAGCGCGGTCGCACACGGTGACGACAATGTCGGGAGGAGAGTTCTCGAAGGCATCCGAGGCCTTGCTCGACAGGCCAGCGGTGGAGATACCGGCGGCTTCCAGGGTCTTCAGTGCCCGCTCATTGACCTTGCCGCTTGGGAAGCTGCCCGAGCTCACAGCTTCCATACCCTCGGGGGCCAGGTGATTGAACAGCGCCTCGGACAGGATGCTGCGGCAGCTGTTGTGGGTGCACATGAACAAGACTTTCATCAGGTATCTCCGGTTCAAAAGCTCAGGCGGATGGCCAATGCGGCCAGGGTGGCAAGCAGGATCGGCAGCGTCAGGACGAAGCCGGTGCGGAAGTAGTAGCCCCAGGTGATGACGATGTTCTTGCGGGCCAGCACGTGCAGCCACAGCAAGGTGGCCAGGCTGCCGATGGGGGTGATTTTCGGGCCGAGGTCACAGCCGATGACGTTGGCGTAGATCATGGCCTCGCGCACGATGCCGGTGGCCTCGGCGGAGTGGATCGACAGCGCGCCTACCAGCACGGTGGGCATGTTGTTCATGACCGACGACAGGCCAGCGGCGAGCAGCCCCGTTCCAAGGGAAGCGCCCCAGATCCCGTAGCCGGCAAAGACATTGAGGATCTGCGTCAGGTAGTCGGTGAGGCCAGCGTTACGCAGCCCATAGACCACGAGGTACATGCCCAGCGAGAACACCACGACCTGCCAGGGCGCTTCCTTGAGCACCTTGCGAGTCGAAATCACATGCCCGCGAGCGGCGATCAGGTAGAGGATCAGCGCACAGGCGGCAGCGATGGCACTGATCGGAACGCCCAGCGGCTCAATGGCGAAGAAGCCGACCAGCAACAGCGCCAGCACCCACCAGCCGGCAACGAACGTCGCCTTGTCACGGATAGCGGCTTCGGGAGCCTTCAACTGGTCGAGTTCGTAGGTACGCGGCAGGTCCTTGCGGAAGAACCACAGCAGCATGCCCAAGGTGGCGGCGATACTGACCAGGTTCACCGGCACCATGACCGAGGCGTACTCGCTGAAACCGATGCCGAAGTAGTCGGCGGAGACGATGTTCACCAGGTTGGACACCACCAGCGGCAGGCTCGCGGTGTCGGCGATGAAGCCCGCCGCCATGACGAATGCCAGCGTCGCCGCCGGGGAAAAACGCAGGGCCAGCAACATGGCGATGACGATCGGGGTCAGGATCAGTGCCGCACCGTCGTTGGCGAACAACGCCGAGACGGCGGCGCCCAGCAGGATGATGAAGGCGAACAGCTTGCGGCTGCTGCCCTTGCCCCAGCGCGCCACGTGCAATGCCGCCCACTCGAAGAAGCCCGCCTCATCCAGCAACAGGCTGATGATGATGACGGCGATGAAGGTGGCGGTAGCGTTCCACACGATCTGCCAGACCACGGGGATATCGGACAGGCTCACGACGCCCGCCAGCAGTGCCACAACGGCCCCCAGTGCGGCGCTCCAGCCCACGCCCAGGCCTTTGGGCTGCCAGATGACGAGAAAGATCGTCACCAGGAAAATCAAAAATGCGATCAGCATGACTACAACTCAATCAGCGACGGGAGGGATCAAGCACAAGCCGCAGGGCTCTGCGGCCGCTCGCCCATTTCGGCGAGGCGCAGCGCATCGGGGCTCAACCATTCCTGGTTCGCATCGACCACGCCCTTCAGCATCACGTCCACCCACTGCGGCAGTTCGGGATGCAGTCGGTAGTACACCCACTGGCCTTTGCGGCGATCCATCAGGATTCCAGCCTCGCGCAACTGGGCCAAATGCCGGGAGATCTTCGGCTGGCTCAGTTCAAGCGCGTGGGTAAGTTCGCAGACACAGAGTTCGCCTTCGCGGGCGATCAGCAGGGTCATCCGGACCCGGGTGTCGTCAGCCAGGCATTTGAAAACGATGGGGGGAGTCAGGGCTTCCGGCATGTAGCCTCCTGGAGGCCGCCCACCGGGCGGCTGAAATATCTGGAAATCCAAATATATGCCAATTCAAATATGCGGACTACCGGATATTTCTATCGCACCCATCGGACTTCACCAGAGATAGCTCGCCTCCACGAAGGTCAGCGAGTTCGTTCGCAGGTGCCCCAGGAATGAATCCTGAGGCCCCCGGAAAATGTCGAACCCGGTGCTGACCCGCCATGAATCGGTGATCGCGTACTTCAAGCGACCCCGAAGCATCCAGTCATTACGGGGTTCGGTCCACACGGCGAACAGGTCCAGGTCGGCCTTCGAATCGAACAGTGGCCTGGCATAGCGCAGCGTCAGTCCGTACTGGTCACGGTCCAGTTCGTTGCTGATCAAGGCTTGAGCCGCCTGCACCTGGGCCATCAGGGGATCGTTGGCGATGCTCGATACCGAGCGCAAATGCCGCCAGAAACCTTGCAGGGAAACGGTTTCGCGATCTCCGATGTACCACTCGGCGCCGCCGATCGCCGAGGTGTAGGGCTGCCGGCGTGCCACCGTTGGGTCGGACGACTGTTCGAAGTCCACCCAGGCAATTTCTCCCCGATAGGCCATTTCGCCGCGAACGATCGTGAAGTCGCCGCCGAACATCCGCATGCGGGTTGCATGCTGGCCGAGGGTCACGCCGGCAGTTGTGGCACTGCGCACCGCGAAGGTTGGAAACAGGTCGTGACCATCGATCACGCTGATCGACCAGTCCGCATCCGAACCCAGTACGTCGTACTTCACCGCCACCGTGGGGCGGACATCCGGGTCCTGCTCGCGGAAGGTCACGCCAGGCGTTTTCTCCAGCGGCACCTCGTTGAAGCGGAAACGGTCGAGGACATGGACCTGCAGCTTTCCGGCACCGGCGGCGCAGTCCAGGTGCAGCCCCCAGTTGCCGGTGCGCTGATCCGTTGTCTCCGGGGTCAGGCGCCTGTAGTTGCTGGGGGATACCTGGTCGGTGGGGTTGATCCCGTCGGCCCGGCCCCACATCACCAGCTTCTTGCCCAGTGCAGGGGCGCACAGGGTTTCGCTGCTTTTCACATACAACTCGTTGACCCCGGCATCCTCCCGCCTGCCGTCCAGCCGCTCAGGGGACGACAGGGCCCAGACCTCGCTGCTGAAGCTCAGGCTCTCGCTGGCTTGCCAGTCGAGTTTGAGCTTGGCGCGATTGGAGGAAATCGTGTGGCGGTCATCCAGCATCCGGTTCGATGACCAAACCCCTGCCGCAACTTCACCGGTGACTTCAGGCACATCGGCGAAGGCGCCCACCGAGAAAACCAGGGGCACGACCGCGCCAGCCCACCAGCCGGGGGAAAAAGACCCGCTCATGTCCTCTCCTTAGCGCGAAGCCATGTTGTTCGCCGAGAAGAGGCTGTCGCTCAACGCCTCACCCACCTTGAAGTTGGAGAAGGTGATGGTGGTGGTGTGACCGCTCTGCAGGTTCTTGCCCTCGGTCTTCATGGGCTGCCACTTGCCGTTGGCGGTATCCACCAGTTGGATATCAGTGAAGGAGAACTGCTTGTACGGCTCCCCGCTGACGTCGGCCGCCTCCACATAGGTGGTCGCGAAGTTGTCCTTGCGAATCCAGGTCAGGCGCTTCGCGTAGCCAGAGTTGGTGCGCACGCTGTCCTCGGCGGGCAGCGACTCGATGACGTAGTGTTCGACGCCGTCACGGGTCTCCTGCCTGAGCAGGGTGTGCTTCCAGTCACTGACCTTGTGGCCCATCACGTCGCCGTAGCTGAAGTCGGTACCGATGAAGCTGTCCTTCTTGTTCGAAGCTACCAGACGGCGCACCCGCTTCATCGCTGGCAGATAGACCCACATCTCGTCGTCCTGGGCAGTCCGCTCGACCAGCAAGGTGGTGGTTCCGCGAATATCCGCAGGCGCTTCGAAGCGCACCAGGCGCATGGTGTCCTGCCCGTTGTCCTGAAGCTTCGAGGCCATGTTGGACTTGCGGGTCCGCTGGCTGCCGTCCTTGGTCTGCAGCACGAACTCGGCATCGGCCTTGGAGGTGCTGAAGCGGGTGACCGCCGCGTTGCGCTCCATGATCTCTTTCGCCTCCAGTTCCGCAGACCAGCCGACCTGCGAATACGTCAGGAAGCCGATGGCCGCCAGGATGATCAGCAGCACGGCGCCACGGTCACCGGAGCGGCGCTGGAAGATGAAGCCGGGTTTGAAGGCCAGGATGGCGCTCGGGATCAGGGTCAGGGTTGCGAGAACGCTCGCCAGCATCGCCAGCACGATAAAGGTAGAAAGCCACATATGAACCTTGTAGTCGTAGGAGAACATGAGGACGGCATAACCCCCGGCCACGGCGGTGGCGACGAACAGGCAGGCCTTGCCGGCGGTTTTCATCGCCATTTCCACGGCCTCGGGCAACACCTTGCCCTGGGCCGTGTATTCGCTGATGCGGTAGATGAGGTAGATCGCGTAGTCGGCGCCGATACCAACCGCCATGGCCGAAATCAGCGAGTTGGGGATGTTCAGCGGCACACCGAAGTAGCCCATGACGCCAAACACCAGCGACAGCACCACCAGCAGCGGCGACAGCACCAGCAGGCCGGCGATCACCGAGCGGAACGCGATCACCGACACCGCGAAGATCACGCCGAGGATCTGGGCGATGTTGAGCAGCTTGCTGTGCACCATCACATCGGTGACCGCCAGGGTCTGCGCGACCTCACCTCCGAACGACACGGTGACATTGCCGGGGAAATGCTCGCTCGCGACCTGGCGCAGCTCGTTCACCAGGTGATCGATCTCGGCGTTGCTGTTGGTGCGCAACATGATCGCGATCTTTGCCCGCCGGTACTCGTAATCGACGTGGGCCGAGAAGTCCTCCGGATCCCCTGACATCGAGTAGAGGAACAGGTACTGGGCAATCAGCTCGCGGTCATCGGGAAGTGGCGTCACCGCTCCCGTGTCGCCCGACGCCGCTTCGTGCATGCGCTGGAGGAAGTCGTCGATGGACAGCGTCTTGCCCACGATCGGGCGCTTCGCCGCGTCCGCCTGCAGGTAGCGGATCGCATCCAGTACCCGAGGGTCCTTCACTCCGTCGGCTTCGCCGGTATCGACCATCACGTAGAGCACGTTGGTCCCGCCGGTCTGACTGTTCAGCAGGTTGTCATCACGCTGCAGGGGCAGCGAATCCGAGAAGAAGCTCTTGCTGGAGTTATCCACATGCACCAGCGGCCAGCCGGCAACCGCCACGCCAATCAGCACCACGAAACCGCCGAGAATCCAGTGCCGGCTGTGAGGGGTCACCACCAGGTGAGCGATGCGTGCGCTTAGGCGATCCCAGATCCGAGGTTTAGTCTCGGTATCGATCTGCGCGGCCGATGGCGGCTTGAGGCCGGCTCGCACTGCCGGGGTAAAGGTGAATTCCAGGAGCACGGCCGCCAGGATGCCGATGCCGGTGAAGATGCCGAATGCCCGCACGGTTTCCAGTTCGAACACCACCAGCGAAAAGAACCCGAGGGCCGCCACACCGCCAGCGATCACCAGCACCGGGCCCACCGCCGCCAGCGACTGGATCGTCGCCAGCCGGTTGGCCACCACAGGGTCCATCTGCTGACCGTTCACCAGCTCGATGAAGCGTTCGTAGTAGCGCTTGAGCAACTGCACCGCGTGTCCCGCCGCCACGGCGAGGATCAGGATCGGCGTCGGCGAGTTGAAGATGTCCATCGGGACCTTCATCAACCCCATGATCCCAACACCCCAGACTACCGACAGCAGCGCCGTCACCAGCGGCAGGATCAGCCCCTGGCGGGTCCGGAATGCTTCGTAGTGCAGCAGGCCGATAACCAGTACCGCGATCGGGAACAGCCAGTTGATCCGGTCGGCAAAGACCTCCGCCTGATGCAGGAACACCGGGTTACCACTCATGGAGATCTCGATGCCCGGCGTGTTCTCCTGGCTCAGGATCTGGTGGACATCGGACAGCATCGCGCCGAAGCCGTTGGGGTTCTCCTTGAGCTCCAGCATGATCGTCGCGGTGCGCCAGTCACTGGAGATCACCGTATCCCGATACACCGGGTTAGCGTTGATCGCAGCCTTCAGCTCCTCGATCTGCACCGCACCGGACGGCAACTGGTCACCCAACAGCGGTCTGGCCTCGAAACCGTCGGCGTTGCCGCGAATGCTCTTGGCCTGCCGCGAGGACAAGCTGAGCAGCGTCTGCTTGGTGACCGACGGCGCCGCATAGAGCTTGTCGGTGATGCGCTTCACCGCCTCCAGCACCTGGGGCTGCAGGGCGTCGCCCTGGGTCGGGGTAAGACCGATCACCACCAGGTACTTCGAGCCGAAGATCTTCTCGATGGTGTTGGTCGCCTTGATGTACGGGTGGCTCTGCGGCACCACGGCCGCCGGGTTGATGATGACCTGCTGCTTGGCGGCAAAGAACGCAAAGAACGCCGACAGCGCCAGCACGATGGCGATGACCCACCGCCGATGGTCCACCACCCAGGTCACGTACCGTTCCAGGGGCAGCGAGCTCTTCAGCCCGCTCGTATGAACAGAATCTACCGCTGCGGTTTTCGATATTTGCGTCATAAGTCAGGCATCAGCACGTGAAGGAAGGGTTGGGGCAACATCGCTTTCGTTCTTGGGAGCGATTTGTGCTTTGAGGAGGTGTTTCTGGACCTTCGCCGAGGCGGTGTAGGGGAGCGCATCCACGACGGTGCACCGGTTCGGGCACCAGCCCTCGAAGGCTTGCGCCAACACCGCCTGTAGTTCGGCAACAACGGTATCGGGCTCTGCATCAGGCGCCGCGACCCAGGCCAGAACGCTGCGGCCGCTGCCCGGCTCGCAGATCACCAGCGCCGCATCCGCGACACCCGGCACCTGTCTGGCGCGGTGCTCGACCAGGGCGGAACTGAGGGGAGCGCCACCGACCAGCAGCGAGTCGCTCAGCCGATCGCTGACATCGAGCCGCGCATCGACCTGAAGAGTCGCGAAGTCGCCGGTCGCCAGCCAGTCGTCCTGCTCGGCGCCGATGGCTACCCAGTGCCCACGTACCATGAGCTCGCCGGTGCCCTCGGCCGCGCATTCCGCATCGTCACCACGCACCGCCAGCTCGATGCCGAACACCGGCTGGCCATGTCCCAAGGCCGTCGCTCTGCTATCGAACCGTTCGATGGTGGCCAGCGGCGAGGTCTCGGTCATGCCCCAGGCGTGACACACCTCGACGCCCAGTCGCTCCTGAATGAAATACGCCACCTCGAACGGCAGGCGGGTTCCTCCGACAACGGTCCGCCGCAACGTGCTGAAACGCTGCCCGGTCGCCTGCATGTAGCGAGCAAGCGCCAGCCAGTGAGCCGACACCGCACCCAACACGGTGACCTGATGCTCTTCGATCCACTGGAACCATTGGGCCGGATCACGGGTTGGCGGAGCCAGAATCAGCTCGGCGCCCACCATCGGGCACACGAACGGAGCGCCCCAGGCGCTGGCATGGAAGTTTTGCATCAGCGGCATGACCCGGTCGGCGCCGGTCAGGCCCATGGCGTCCGGCAAGGCGCAAGCCCAAGTGTGCAGCAGCGTCGAACGGTGCGTGTATTCGACGACCTTCGGCGTGCCGGTGGTGCCGGACGAGTAACAAACGTGGGAAAGGCTGTCCTCCGGAAACTGTGCCGACACATAGCCAACCGCCCCCTCGGCGTTGCGATGGGTCATCGCGCGCACCGCAGAGCCTGGCAGCAGCCCCTGAAAAGCCTGAACCGCGCCGGCCGTAGCGGCGTCATGCAGCACCAGCTTCGGACGGATCTGTTGAAGGAAGAGCCCCAGGTCTTCGGGGCAATGCTGGGGGTTGAGCAGGTGAGTGACCACACCTTGGTCGAGCGCCCCGTAAAGCCAGGCCATCTGATCGAGCGAGCTCAGGCCAAAGCTGACGAGCGCATCGCCTGGCTGGAACCCGAGGGCATGGAGTTGCGCGGCGCAATCACGAGCGGTATCGGCCAGATCCGCGTAGGTCTGACGTTGGACGGCGCCATCGAGAGCGATGGAAGTTACTTTCGCTGCGGCGTGCACCCTTGCCGCATGCTTGAGCACATCATGGACATGAAGCGGGAGGGTTTTCACTCTCGCGGTCGGGTGTTGCACGGGTTTAGCAGAGATAGTGTTCATGCGGCCATGGTAGAAATCGCCGCGCTTTGCCCACAATGGAACCGATGTACCATGGCGTCCTGCCACGCCAACTGCTCGGTTCAGGCGAATTGAAGATAGGCCTGGGTCAGTTCATGACGGGGCCGCTCGAACACCTCCCGCGCCTTGCCGCATTCGATCAGCCGTCCCACGCCCTCGACCTTCCAGAACACCGCCACCTGATCGGCAACCCGGCGGGCCTGACTCAGGCTGTGGGTAACCAGGACGATGGTTCGCCGCTGCGACAGGCTTGAGATGAGCGCCTCGATGGTTTGCGTCGAAATAGGGTCGAGGGCACTGCAAGGCTCATCCATCAGCAGCACCTCCGGCCCGAGCACCAGCGCCCTGGCCAGACACAGGCGCTGCTGTTGCCCGCCAGACAGCGCCAGTGCCGGGCCATCAAGGCGGTCATGCACCTCATCCCACAGGCCCACTTCCTTGAGCGACGCCTCGATCCGCGCATCGATCTCGTCCCGCGCCTTGATTCCATGCTGCCGCAGCGCGAACTCAAGATTTTTGCGAATGGAGAAGGGAAACGGGTTGGGCCGCTGGAACAGCATGCCGACCTGGCGGCGCAACTGGGTCGGGTCCTTCAACAGGCGCTTGCCGTCCATCCAGCTGAAGCTGATCGAACCTGATACCGAGCACTCGGGAACCAGGTCGTTGAGGCGGTTCAGGCAGTGCAGCAAGCTGGACTTGCCGCAGCCGGAAGGACCGATCAGCGCCGTGACCGAGTTTCGCGGTACCCGCAGGTTCACCCCCTCGACCACCACCCGCTTGCCGTAGCTCACCGCCAGGTCCTGAATCTCGATATACCCTTCGGCCGCGGTATTCAGGTGCGTAACGGTGCCAGCGATGCTGGGCACGGCTCGCAGCGAGGATTCGAGCGTTGCCGCCCCGGTCTTGTTGGTCATGGTCAGTAACTCCCTGTCGTTGTGCCAGTCATGCGCCGCTGCATCCACCGGGTCAGGGCATGCACTGCGAAACTCAGCAGTGCCAGGAGCAGAAGCAGCGCGAGGGCCGATCCATAGGCGTTCGGCGTGCCGCCGGGTACGTTGGTGGCCAGATCGTAGATATGCACCGAGACACTGCGCCCCGAGTCGAGCAAGGACTCCGGCATCCGGTCCGAGTAACCGCTGGTGAACAGCAAGACCGCCGTTTCGGCCAGGGCCCTGGTCAGCGCCAGCACGATCCCGGCGCAAATCCCCGGTAGCGCCACCGGCACCATCACCCGCAACAGCACGGCCTGCCGCGACAACCCCAGTGCCGCACCACCCGCACGATGAGCGGTGGCCGCCGCTTCCAGCGAAAACGCCAGCGAGCGGGCCAGGGTCGGAAGGATCATGCAGGCCAGGGTCAGGCCACCGGCCAGGATGGAATAACCCAGCCCCAGCTGCCTACAGAACAGGCTGAGACCGAAGAGCCCGAACACCACGGACGGTACGCCGGCCAGGATGTCGAGGCTGCAGCGCACAACCGTTGCAGGCCAGCCGCCGGGTTTGAATCCTTCGGTCAGCATCACCGCCACCCCGAACGACAGTGGCAACGCGGCCGCCAGGCTGACCAACACGATGCCCAGCGTCGAAACCAGGATCGGCGCGATTCCGCCGCCACGACCGGCATCGACCGGACTGGACGACAGGAACTCCCAGCTCAAAACCTGGAGGCCGTGGCCGAACACCGTGAGCAACGGCCACAGCAGCATCGCGATCGCCCCGAGGGCCAGGCCGTAGAGCAATACCGTCCAGGCCAACTCCTTGAGTCGGGCCAAGCTGATCGACTTCATACGCCCATCTCCCGCTGACGCCGGCCAACCCATTCGCCGGCCGCCACCAGCACGCTGACCAGCAGCAACATCAGCAAGCCAGCCACGAACAGCGAGGCCCGGTGATCGCCCATGGCGTAGGGCATCTCCAGCGCAATGTTGGCCGTCAGCGCCCGAACGGGCTCGAACAACGAGGTGGGGACCTGCACGATATTGCCGCAAACCATCAGGACCACCATGGTTTCCCCAATGGCCCTGGCCGCGCCGAGCACCATGGCGGAGAAAATGCCTTGCCTCGCCGCCGGCACGACAATGCGCAGCAGGGTCTGATTCTCGGAAACACCCAGTGCCGCAGCGCCCTGCACATAGGCGACCGGGACCGTCTGGAGGGCTGATTGGGTCAGGACGGTAATGGTCGGGATGATCATCAGTGCCACCACCAGAACACCGGCCAGCAGGCTGGCCCCCGGAGGGCTCCACAGGTTGATGATCGGCACGATGGCACTCACGCCCCAGAGGCCGTAGACCACCGTCGGCACGGCCGCACTGAGCTCCACCAGATTGCGCATCAACCGCGCCAGTCCGGTGGGTGCCTTGAACGTGGTGACCAGCGATATCGCCAGGCTCAACGGCGTCGCCACCAGCAGCGCCCCGACCGTCAGGTAGAGGCTGGCCACGACCATCGGCGTCATATTGAAACTGGCATCCCTCGGCCACCAGCCTTCGTCGGTGAAGAACCGGGTGAAACCTCCCTTGCTGATCAGCGGGAGCGCTTCACCCAGGAGAAACGCGACGATCAGGAACACGATCGCCGCCCCGAGCAAGGCCAGCATGGTCATTGCCGACCAGAACGCCCATCCGCGCAGCGCCGACGGCGGCGGTGAGATCGACTCAACGATAGGTAGTGTCATGAAGCGGCCCTCGCCAGCAACGCCGGCCGTTATTTCACGACCGGGATGAAGTACATCCGCGTGACGAAGTCCTCGGCCTGCTTCGATTGCGCATAGGCCACGAAGTCCTGGACCTGCTCATTCAGCGGCGTCTTGTAGACCAGGTTCAGGTCACGGCTGATCGCATACTGCCCCGAAGCCACGGAAGCGGTCGAAGGCACCTGGTCACCCATGGGGATCAGGCGAATGGCCGCGCCTTGCCCGGCTTCGTATTCCGCCGAGCCGATGGAGACGTAGCCCACAGCGGCAGGCGATCCAGCAACGGTCTGAATCCCCTGCTGGTTGTCGCCGATGATGACGTGGGCCTTGATGTCCTTGTAGGGAATGCCGAAGAAGCTGCTGAAGATCTCCAGCGTGGAGCGGCCTTCGGCCTTGCTCACCACGGTGATGGGCGCGTCGTCGCCGCCTACTTCCTTCCAGTTGGTGATCTGGCCGGTGTAGATCCCGATGACCTGCTCCTTGCTCAGCCCGGCAACCGGGTTGCTCTTGTTGACGATCATGCCGATGCCGTCCTTGGCGATCAGTGCATGCTCAAGATCCTGCTCATCGGGCTTGAGGTCGCGAGAGACCATGCCAAGCACGGCGGTACCGCTGCGCACATCCATGATGCCGCGTGCACTTCCGCCTGCCTGCACCTCGATGCGAACGCCCGGATGCTCCTGCTCATAGGCCTTGGCCAGCTCGCTGATCAGTGGCGCGATAGTGCTGGCACCGACGACGCTGACGCGCATCGACTTGGTGTCAGCCTTCGGTTCTGCTTCGCGGTTACAGCCAGACAGGCAGAGCAACGCCCCCAGCATCCACAGCGCAGGCACACCAACGTGCCGGGCTGCCCAGGTTCTTGTTTTCATCATGTTCCCCAGCTTCTTCCATGAAACGCACCGAGTGACCGATGCGTCGTGATCTGACTCATGGTAGGGGGTAGCGGCCTGGGCTTTGAATAGAAGCTATGTACTATGGCTCGGCGCCAGCAGCCTCCCGACAATTGTCGCGGCAAGGGAATGCCCTTGAAGCCTAATGGGAGGACAAGAAATGCAAGAAGCATCTGTCGGCACTCAGCCAACTTCACACGCCCCGATCGACCTGCGCTCCATCAGCCGCCGCGAAGTGCTCGGCACCGAGCACAACAAGAGCGACGGCTACTTCAACCTGCTGGCCTACATCGCCTCGAACGCGATCGCAGGCGAGATCATGGCGGTGGAAAACTACTCGGAAATGGTCCCGCTGATGCCGGACACCGAGAGCAAGATCGAGACCGTCAAGCAGGCCCACGAAGAGTCCAAGCACATCCAGATGCTGGCCAGTCTGGGCAAGCGCCACGACTACAACGTCATGCGCGAGATCGTCGAACCGCAGTGGTTCAATATCCGTCGGCACTTCAGCACCGCCGTGCAGAACAAGGACCTGGCGGCCTGCCTGGTGATCCAGGACCTGATGACCGAAACCATGGCCATCGTGCTGTACCGCACCCTGGTGCGTCAGGGCGACCCGGACACCGCAGCACTGGCCAACAAGATCCTCGACGACGAGCTGGAGCACCTGGAAATCGGCCTGGCGCGCATCCGCAGTCTGATCGCCCAGGATCCGGAAGGCGTCCACGAGAGCCTGAAATGGGCTCACCACCGCGTCATGCCTGAGCTGTTCAGCATGGTCAGCACCGGCTGCCACTTCCTCTGCGACCGCCTGAACATCGATTGCGCTTCCCTATCGCTGGGCGACCTGAAGACCGACATCGACGAAATCCGCATCGAGGCGCTGGATACCTACGTCGAGACCCTCGACAAGGCCGACTTCGACCCGGTGGTAACTGCCGCCCTGATCGAGTCGATGCAGACCTACGGCGGTACCCCGTCCTTGAACGCAGGGCTGGCCAACGCCTAAGCGTTGTTCCAGCCCGCCCATCAGTAACGGCGGAGCTTGTATGTCCGATAACACGACCTTAGCGCAGGGTGTTCGCGCCTTCTTCGAGTTCCTGCTCATGGATGGTGCCCTGCTCATCGGGCTTTTCCTGCTGGTCACCTGGTCCGTGGTGATGTTGCAGCAGAAGATGCCCTTTCAGGCGACCCAAGGCTCGCTGCTTGGCTCATCTGGCTGGCGTTCGGCCTTTGCCGCCAGCGTGGGCGGCGTGATTACCCCGTTCTGCTCGTGCTCAACCATTCCCGTGCTGAGCGGCATGCTCAGGGCGGGGGTGGGTTTCGTTCCGAGCTTCGCCTTTCTGGTGGCGTCCCCGGTGGTCAACGAAGGCGTCTTCATCCTGCTGTTCCTGACCGTCGGTTTCATCCCTGGGGCGGTGTTCATCATCGCTGGCCTTGCCCTGACCTCGGCTGCCGGCGTGATCGCAGGCCGCCTGGGCATGGCCAGGCACGTCACCATCACCCCGGCGCCACAGAGCAGCGCAACCTTCCTGGGGCAGAAAGTCGCCGCCTGGCCGGGCTGGCAACCGGCAAGCCGCTTCGCCTGGCTGGCCGCCAAACAGGAACTGCGCACCGTAGCGCCGTACCTGCTGGTCGGCCTGCTGATCGGCGGCCTGATCTACGGCGCCGTGCCCAAGGACATGCTCATGGGCCTCGTCGATCGCTTGCCGGCCGCCTGGCTCTATCTCGCCTGCGCCCTGGTCGGCGTGCCGCTCTATATCTCGCCCATCGCAGCACTGCCCATCGGCTTCGCGTTGATCGAGAAGGGCTTCCCGGTCGGACCGCTGGTGACCTTCCTCGTGGCCGCGATCGGCACCAGCCCGCCCGAGGTGATGCTGCTGTTCAGGCTTTTCAGACTCCCGCTGGTGATAGCCCACACCCTGACCGTCGTTCTCTGCGCCCTGGCGCTGGGCCTGGCCGTCGCTCTCGTGCTGTAACCACTCAATCAAGAGGGACAAGACATGTTCGGTTTCTTCAACAAGGCCTCGGACGCAGATATCGCCCAGGTCAAACGCGCGCTGGGCAACGATGCCGTAGTGGTGCTCTCCGCCAGTTGCTGCATGCCCGGTACAAACGAAGTCGATGAGCAGATCGAGAAAGCTGCGCAGGCGGCTCTGGCTGCTGCCAAGCTCGACTGGCCGGTGCTGACCGTCACCGTGACCACGGCACAAACCATCCTGCCGAAGATCACCTCCGAGCTGAATGCAGCCGAAGGAGCGCTGGCTCAGCAGGTGTCCGAGCTGTTCATGGCCCACGGCCTAAGCGCATTCCCGATCGTCATCGTCGATCAGAAACTGCTGTCCTACGGCGGCGTGCCTGACCAGGCGATGATTCAAGGCGCGTTGCCCACTACCACGGTGCCCAACGTGGCAAGCGGAGGAGCCCGATGAACACGCCTCTCCAGACCGCACGCCATGGAGGGCGTGTCTTCCTCACTGGCGGTACCGGTTTCCTGGGAGCCTTGATGGCCGCCCAGATGCTCAGCGATGGATGGGCGGATCATCTGATCCTGCCGTCCCGCCGCGAAGTGGAAACCGGCAGCATTCCCGAGGAGGTCCAGCGCGAGCTGTTCGCCCTGGGCAAAAACCCGGACGACGCTGCCGGACAGATCACCACGGTTCACTGGCAAGGCGCCGAAACCGCCACGGTCGAGTTGCTGGAAAACACCCTGCGCGCGGGCAAGGTGGACACCATCGTTCACTGCGCTGGGTGCCTGGACTACTTCGACAACGACGCCCTGCAGGCAATGAACGTCGATTTCACCGAAAGGCTGACCATCGCGGCCAAGCGGGCCGGTGTGAGCTTCTTCATTTTCGTATCCACCGCGTACTCGGCGGGTTACTCCGGTGCACCCGTACCCGAAACCGCGCTGAGCGAGCCTGCCAAGGATCCGACCAACTACACCCTGACCAAGCGCGCTGCCGAGCGGGTCGTGGCTGAATGCGGCATTCCGTTCCTCGTCGTGCGCCCGTCTATCGTCATCGGCAGCTCGGTGGACGGACGCTACAGCGGCAAGCGCTATGGCCTGTATCAGCAGTGGATGGGCATCGAGCGGCTGCTGTCGGACCGGCACCACGCCGAGCTGCACACCGTGGCCACTGACCAGGCGCTCAACCTGCTGCATCAGGACGTGTTCCAAGCCAGTATCGCCAGCATCTTCCGCTGGGTGCCGGCGGGGGAATACGTGAACCTGGTGGTGGACGACCAGACCAGCCCGTCCATGCGCGACCTGTGGCGAGTCTTCTGCGAAGTCACCCGGCCCAACACGGTGATCTTCTACGACAGCCTGCAGGACGTGGACCTCAAGGCCATCAACATCCGCCAGCGCGGCTACCTGACCTTCGCCCAGACCAACCTGGAGATCGGTGCTTACCCATGGGCGTTCGATCGCCAATGGCTGCGGACCTTGCGCGAGCATGGACTGCACTTCACCGAAACCACGATGGAAACGCTGAAGGTGTGCCAGGACCGGTTCGTTCGCTCCTCCCAACCCATTCAGCGCTATCTCGAACGCTTCGCTGCGGATCTGCCGGCACGTACCGAGTTCCGCCACCACCTGGACACCCTGGACCTCGCCGCCAATGAACATGCTTGATACCGCAGCCACAAGGCTGGAACCCTGGCAGCGGGAGCTGATGCACATCGCGTCCGTGGTAGGCGACGATCTCGACCGTGAGGCCAATGGCGCCGACTCACCGCGCACGCTCTGGTGGGGCGGCGCGTACTCCGATCTGCTCGCCATGTGCGCCGATGCCTTCCGTGGCGAACTGCTCATCGCAGACCAAGAACCGAGATCCCTGCGCAAAAGCAGAGCGCTGGTCGCCAATTCCCGTGCCGTTCGACTCTTGGCGCTGCCGGACCTGTCCCGCGATGCCGGCGTGATCGAGACGCTGCTCCAAGGCGCGGTGCTGCGCGACATCGACGGCTACCTCGCCCTGGAGGAAAAGCTGCGCTTCGGGATCGAGCGTTCTCCTGCCGTAGCCACAGGCTGGGCCAGCCGGATCGTCATGGACTTCACCCTGAACCGGGTCAGCGCCGAAGCCGAACAGCAACTGCTGGCCGAGGCCTTCCGGGCACTCAGCCTGACCGGCTCCGTTATCTGCGGGGTCCTGGTGAGCGACGAGCCATTGGCGTCCCTGCACAACGTCCGCTCGGCGCCGGCCGGTGCACCGCTCAGGATTCCATCCGAGACCGCCGTCATTGCTGCTTTCGAACGCGCGGGTTTCCACGGGATAACCCTGCACTGGTCGGCGACGGCCTCTGAAGCCATCGACAGGATCGGTGATGCTGAAGTCCGGATGTGCACGGTCCAGGCCTACAATGGCAAGCAAGGGCCTTGCTGGGAGCTGGGTCAGGCCGTCATGTACCGGGGGCCGTGGAGCGAAGTCCGTGACGACGATGGCCACGTGTATCGGCGCGGGGAGCGGGTCGCGGTGTGTGCCAAGACCTACGACCTCATGATGCGGGCACCCTATGAAGGTTCGTTCCTCGGGCTGCGCAGCGTGAACGAGCCGCCACTGGCCGAAGCGGTGCTGTTCGACTGCAATACGCCGGCATTGAGAGACCCGAAGGTGACCAAGGGGCTGGCACCGTTTGAAGGCGCCCAGGCAGCGGCCTGCTGCTCCTCTGTAAGTGGATGTTGCTAACCCGACCTTACTGAGCCTGCACCTGTCGCGGGGGTATCCGTTTGCCCATATAATCGAGAAAAATATGCTTATCAGAAGCCTGCTTTCAGGCTTCTGGTGCGCTCATGACGGCACGGAGAGCGGAACATGGAAAAGTTCGAAAACGGCTGGGAAGTGCTTGGTAAAAGCATCGAATCGCCACCACTGTCGGACCTTGATGTGGACTGCGTTGCTGTCGGTATCGCCTCGGTGAATGGCCCAGCGGTTCACTTCGAACAGTTACTCCTCCTGCAAGGCGAAATCCACGAAGAGCCAGAAACCCTGCAGAGCCATTGCGCTTCCCTCGTCGCCCTCTGGGCCGCAGTCAAAGCTCCCTCATTGATCGATCTCGGAAAATGCACCTGCATCGGCCGCCGCCTGTTCCTGCAGGAGCCAACGCTGGGCAGGCGCTTTGCAATTGATGCCACTCCGATCAGCGACAACCACCTCCTATTCGCGGTGATCAGTTCGACCAAGCGCTGGAGCGATGTGGAGACCATCAAGGCCATCGTGGCTGACCTGGTCCGGCAAGCCAATGAGCTGCACTCGTCCAAGACGCCGGCCTACGTTGCTCCACAAACCCAGGAAAACGAGGAACTGGACTGGTACCAGTTCACCGCCCGGGAGCTTGAGATATTGAAGCTGGTAGCCAGCGGCATCAGTAACAAGCAAATCGCCCGCGAGCTGGGGTCGAGTCCTAACACCGTACGCAACCAGATCCACGCGCTTTTCCGCAAAGCCAAAGTGACTAATCGGACTGAATTGGCACTTCGGGTTGCTGCGGCGATATAAGCGAATTGACGCCACGATCCGGTGGGCACCGTTTACCGAGCTGAAACAGGTATCCCGATCCCGTAACTAGAAGGGAGAGTCGCTTACCTCATACTCGGCAGCGTCCAGCACCAGTTCAGGCTCGTCCTTCAGAACGTCCTTTGGCATCCGCCCCCCGAGGATGGAGTTCGACGAGCCAAACCAAAACGCCATCCCCCAGCCATCCTTTTTGGCAGCCAGCGTAGCGATGACAGGGATCAAGCCGGGTCGAGGGCAGTAACCTTCCGCGGGGTCGAAAGCGTAGATAGGGAAGTAGTCGATGCCTTCATGCTGGAGGGCGAAAACTTTCCCCGCACGCCGCCATTCACCCACCTGGGAACACTTTAGATCTGGGTTCAACTGAGCGAGCTCGGCAACCTGTTGAACGGTTAGCCAATCCCCGCTCTGCAGAATGCGTGTCTTTCCCTTGGCCAGCATGGCGGACTCGCGTTGCTGGGTCGGCCGTACAGGTTTCTGAGAACTCATGATAGGTTCCGAGCCACGCAGTCACAGGATCTGAAGGCCAAGTATAGCTAACCATGCCTGGCGGTCGCCTGATGAACCGCGGCTGCGGATCAAGTGGTCCGGGAAAATCTGCGCTTGATTCAAGATGCGCTCAACCCGTGCATCGAGCTCTCACCTAGAGGATTTGGTCTGCTGGCTTCGGAACGCCGGCTCAATCTGCTTCACTGCTTCGCGTTCCTCTGTGGTCTGGGACAAGGGAACAGGGGCCCAAAGTGTTGTCGATTCCCAAGGCGGGCATGCTCGGGGTCACAGGACCCCATCCATCTGCTCCAAGTCGAGGAGCAGCCGGGAGTGATTCCCGTGCCTTCTCGGGTTTAAGTTGACGCCCTTTACCTCGAGGAAGAGGAGGGTTGCAACCCGGATAGATCACTGGCCGATAATAATCCTGGAATGGGTAACGTAAGAGCTCTTTAATATCAATGCATGTCCAAGAATTTACTCCAAGACGATAGTCTTCCTCTACATAGTGGTCAAAGTCATGACTACGAACCCTATAAGTACTCCAATAGGAGTCTATCGATACCGGGATAGGCTCTAAAAACAAGCAATCATCCAGAAATTTATCAAAGCTTTCGTACACGACTGCTAAGGCATCAAGCAATTCATATGCCCGCCCATTAACCAAGATAACCTCGTATGATAAGCGCCAACCTGACCGAATTTCTTGTATGAGTTCCTTGGTATCGTCTCTTAAGCGCGGGCAGATAACTTCAAAATCGATATTTTTTTTGAGCTTTTCGTGAAGCAGATGGAGAGCCGTTTCCGCGGGAAGGTGATGCCCAAGGGCGCAGATTCTTTCAAAAAATTGGGCCAACCGCAGAGCCAGCGGATCCTTGTTTTCCTTGGGTTTCGCGTCGCCCAGGCTACGCCCAGCACAGCCGCTCCACATCACGTGGGGAGGGTGACCATCGCGACAGAACGGCTGCCCACAGAATTGGCAGCGGGAGATCAAATGGACATTATGCTTAGCGCAAACTGTTACATGATGATGAAGACGTCTCCAGTAAGAGTAACCTAGCAGCTGGATATCTTCATTCACGCACAATGGACAATAAGAAAGGGTGTTTTCAAAGGAATCAAAGCAGTGAGAAGAAAATAAGAACTCTGAGCCTGAATACGAAAAGTCTTTCGTCAACACGCTTCGGAAAGGGTAAGAGGTGTGCATATGCACCAGCTTATTAAATCCGTAACAACCTCGCCACCCCATAAAATCTGCAATCTGTTTCACCTCCCAGCTATACCAGTTTGATGAACGCAGACGGAGCTTTTTAAGATTATTTAAACCAGGATTTTGTACCTGTAGGAAAAAATGTCTTTCAAGGTAGGAACGGAGCGATTCATCAGGTTGGATGCGCAACAGCATGGCTGGCCAGGTTCAGTGGGAACAGGAAAGGGGCAGGAAGCCGGGCGACGGGCCTCGCAGGAGGCGATGAGGAAGGGCTCACCGACTCCTGCGACAGTTTTAATTCTCCAGCGACAGTTTTAATTCTCTAAATCCACGGGCTTAATTGTCGGAAACCACACTTACTCGACCGTCACCGATTTCGCCAGATTGCGCGGCTGATCCACATCAGTACCCTTGAGCACGGCAACGTAGTACGACAGCAGTTGCAGCGGAATGGTGTAGAGAATCGGCGCCAGGGCATCGGCGATATGCGGCATGGCGATGACGTGAGTCCCTTCGCCGTTGCTCATGCCCGCCTGTTCGTCGGCGAAGACCACCAGCTGACCACCGCGGGCGCGGACTTCCTGCAGGTTGGACTTGAGCTTTTCCAGCAGTTCGTTGTTCGGCGCGACGGTGACCACCGGCATGTCGTTATCCACAAGCGCCAGCGGGCCGTGCTTGAGTTCGCCGGCCGGGTAGGCTTCGGCGTGGATGTAGGAGATTTCCTTGAGCTTGAGGGCACCTTCCATTGCCACCGGGAACTGCGCACCGCGACCGAGGAACAGGGTGTGGTGCTTGTCGGCGAAGAGCTCGGAGGTCTTCTCGATAGTGGCGTCCATCGCCAGGGCTTCGCCCAGGCGAACCGGCAGGCGGCGCAGTTGCTCGACCAGTTCGGCTTCGACGCCGGCGCCCAGGGTGCCACGCACCTGGCCCAGGGCCAGGGTCAGCAGCATCAGCGAGACCAGCTGGGTGGTGAAGGCCTTGGTCGAGGCAACGCCGATTTCCGGGCCGGCCAGGGTCAGCAGGGTCAGGTCGGATTCGCGCACCAGCGAGCTGATGCCGACGTTGCAGATCGCCAGGCTGCCGAGGAAGCCCAGTTCCTTGGCGTTACGCAGGGCGGCCAGGGTGTCGGCGGTTTCGCCGGACTGGGAGATGGAAACGAACAGGGTGTCCGGCTGCACCACCACCTTGCGGTAGCGGAATTCGCTGGCGACTTCGACCTGGCACGGGATACCGGCCAGCTCTTCCAGCCAGTAACGAGCGACCATGCCGGCGTGGTAGCTGGTACCGCAGGCGACGATCTGGACGTTGCGCACCTTGGCGAACAGCTCGGCCGCTTTCGGACCGAAAGCCTGGACCATGACATGGTCCGCGCCCAGGCGGCCTTCCAGGGTGCGCTGGACCACGGTCGGCTGCTCGTGGATCTCCTTGAGCATGAAGTGGCGATAGGCGCCCTTGTCGGCGGCTTCCGCGCCTTCGTGGTACTGCACGGTTTCACGTTGCACCGGGGCACCGCTGGCGTCCCAGATGCTCACCTGCTCGCGGCGGATCTCGGCGATGTCGCCTTCTTCCAGGTACATGAAACGGTCGGTGACCTGGCGCAGGGCCAGTTGGTCGGATGCCAGGAAGTTCTCGCCCAGGCCCAGGCCGATCACCAGCGGGCTGCCGCTGCGCGCCGCAACCAGGCGATCCGGCTGCTTGGCGCTGATCACAGCCAGGCCATAGGCGCCGTGCAGCTGCTTGACCACGGCCTTGAGTGCATCAGCCAGGTCGGGAATGGTCTTAAGGGTGTGGTGCAGCAGGTGCACGATGACTTCGGTGTCGGTTTCCGAGCTGAACACGTAGCCGAGGGACTTGAGGTTCTCGCGCAGGACTTCGTGGTTCTCGATGATGCCGTTGTGCACCACGGCCAGCTCGTCGCCCGAGAAGTGCGGGTGGGCATTGTGCTCGGTCGGCGCACCGTGGGTGGCCCAACGGGTGTGGGCGATACCCAGTTGGCCAACCAGCGGGTCGGCGGCTACGGCAGCCTGCAGTTCGCTGACCTTGCCGATACGGCGGCGGCGCTCAAGGGTGCCCTGCTGGGTGTAGACGGCCAGACCGGCGCTGTCATAGCCGCGGTATTCGAGGCGCTTGAGGCCTTCGATCAGAATGGCGGTGATATTGCGCTCGGCGACGGCGCCAACGATTCCACACATAGGTCAATGCTCCTGGCTGATAGCGGCACAAATCACGTTGATGCCGCGGGCTTCAATCTGTTCGCGTGCCTCATGGGGCAGGCGTTCATCGGTAATAAGGGTGTTGATGCTGCTCCACGGCAGCTCGAGGTTGGGGATCTTGCGCCCGACCTTGTCCGACTCGACCATCACGATCACTTCCCGCGCCACCTCCGCCATGACCCGGCTCAGGCCGAGCAACTCGTTGAAGGTGGTGGTACCGCGGACCAGATCGATGCCATCGGCACCGATGAACAACTGGTCGAAATCGTATGAACGTAGCACCTGCTCGGCGACCTGGCCCTGGAAGGACTCGGAATGCGGGTCCCAGGTGCCGCCGGTCATCAGCAGCACCGGCTCGTGTTCCAGTTCGCTGAGGGCGCGGGCGACATTCAGGGAGTTGGTCATCACCACCAGGCCGGGTTGCAGGCCCAGTTCGGGAATCATCGCGGCGGTGGTGCTGCCACTGTCGATGATGATCCGCGCATGCTCGCGGATCCGCGCCACGGCGGCGCGGGCAATGGCTTGCTTGTAGAGGGAGACGGGCTGGGCCTGATCGGCGATCAGCTCCTGCGGCATGGTCACCGCGCCACCGTAGCGGCGCAACAGCAGGCCGTTGGCTTCGAGGGCGGCGAGGTCCTTGCGGATGGTCACTTCGGACGTTTCGAAACGCCTGGCCAGTTCATCCACGCTGACTTCGCCGCGTTCGGCGAGCAGGGCGAGGATGTTATGACGGCGTTGCGGAGTATTTCGTTTCGACATTCGGAGTTAAGTTTCGATTCGAAAGATAATGGTGCAGATCAAAACCTAAAGCTTTCATTTGGTCAAGCGACAATTGGATAAAAGGCGATGTGGATAACACTGTCCACATGGCTGGTTTATCCACAGTCGACTTCAGAAATGAAAAAGGCCGACTTATGCACAGAGCAGGTCGGCCTTTTGTCACGCTGTGAATATCTCAGCTCTTCTTGATCTTTTCCGGACGCTTCCAGCCGTCGATATTGCGCTGGCGCGCACGGCCCACGGCAAGCTGGCCGGCGTCGACATTCTGGACGATGGTCGAACCGGCAGCGGTAGTGGCGCCGGCAGCGATATCCACAGGGGCGACCAGCGAGTTGTTCGAGCCGATGAACACGTCTTCGCCGAGGACGGTCTTGAACTTGTTCGCGCCATCGTAGTTGCAGGTGATGGTGCCGGCGCCGATGTTGGTGCGCGCGCCGATCTCGGCATCGCCCAGGTAGGTCAGGTGGCCGGCCTTGGCGCCCTCGCCGAGGTGGGCGTTCTTCAGTTCGACGAAGTTACCCACATGGGCACGGGCGTCCAGCACGCTGCCCGGACGCAGGCGAGCGAACGGACCGGCATCGCTGCCCTCGCCCATCACTGCGCCTTCCAGATGGCTGTTGGCCTTGACCACCACGCCCTTGCGCAGGGTGCTGTTCTTGATCACGCAGTTCGGGCCGATCTGCACGTCGTCCTCGATCACCACCCGGCCTTCGAGAATCACGTTGATATCGATCAGCACGTCGCGGCCGACGGTAACTTCGCCGCGCACATCGAAGCGGGCTGGATCGCGCAGGGTCACGCCGAGGGCCATCAGGCGGCGGGCTTCGCGGAACTGATAATGACGCTCCAGTTCGGCCAGCTGCCGGCGGTCGTTGGCGCCCTGCACTTCCATCGGGTCCAGCGGCTGCTCGGTGGCGACCACCAGGCCATCGGCCACGGCCATGGCGATGACGTCGGTCAGGTAGTACTCGCCCTGGGCGTTGTCGTTGGACAGGCGACCCAGCCAGTCGGCCAGGCGCGCAGCCGGGACGGCGAGGATGCCGGTGTTGCCTTCGCGGATGGCTTTCTGCGCATCGCTGGCGTCCTTGTGCTCGACGATGGCAGTGACCTTGCCAGCGGCATCGCGGACGATGCGGCCGTACCCGGTCGGGTCGTCGAGGGTCACGGTAAGCAGGCCGAGTTGCTGGTCGTTGACCTTGGCCAGCAGGCGCTGCAGGGTCTCGACTTCGATCAGGGGCACATCGCCGTAGAGGATCAGCACGGTGTCGGCGCTCAGTGCCGGCAGCGCCTGGGCCACGGCATGGCCGGTGCCGAGCTGTTTGTCCTGGAGTACGAAATTCAGATCGTCCGCCGCCAGGCGTTCACGCACCAGGTCGGCGCCATGGCCGATCACCACATGGATGCCCTGTGGCTGGAGCTGGCGGGCGCTGTGGATAACGTGGCCGAGCATGGAATCGCCGGCGACCGGGTGAAGTACCTTGGGCAAGGCGGAACGCATGCGCGTGCCTTGGCCCGCAGCGAGAATAACGATATCGAGAGACATTGACTGGCTACCAATCCTGGGTGGTCAGCACTGTGACCGGAAGAAAAACGCGGAAAAAGAAAAAGGGTAGCCGAGGCTACCCTTTAACTCAATCGCTTCGCAGATGACCGAATCAACGGCCCTTGCGAAGTTGCTGGACGGTACGCAGCTGGGCTGCGGCCTCGGCCAGACGGGCGGCGGCGGCCGAATAATCGAAGTCCGCGCCTTTTGCATTCAGGGCATTTTCAGCAGCTTTCACTGCTTCCAGAGCCTGGGCTTCATCCAGGTCACCAGCACGTTGCACGGTGTCGGCGAGAACCTTGACCATGCTTGGCTGGACCTCAAGGAAACCACCGGAGATGTAGTACACCTCCTGCGAGCCGCCCTGCTTGGTCAGCGTGATCGGACCCGGCTTGAGGTTGGTGATCAGCGGCGCGTGGCCTGGGGCGATACCAAGATCACCCAGGTTGCCGTGAGCTACCAACATCTCGACCAGACCGGAGAAGATTTCTCCTTCCGCGCTGACGATATCGCAATGGACTGTCATAGCCATTTGCTTGCCTCGACCTGATTAGCGCCCCTTTCGGGGCGCCGGGATTACAGTTTCTTGGCTTTCTCGATCGCTTCGTCGATGCTGCCGACCATGTAGAACGCTTGTTCTGGCAGGTGGTCGTAGTCACCTTTGAGGATGCCGCTGAAGCCAGCGATGGTGTCTTTCAGGGAAACGTATTTGCCTGGAGAACCGGTGAAGACTTCTGCCACGAAGAACGGCTGGGACAGGAAGCGCTGGATCTTACGAGCACGGGCAACCAGTTGCTTGTCGGTCTCGGACAGCTCGTCCATACCCAGGATCGCGATGATGTCCTTCAGCTCTTTGTAGCGCTGCAGAACGTACTGAACGCCACGAGCGGTCTCGTAGTGCTCGGTGCCGATCACCAGCGGGTCCAGCTGACGGGAAGTCGAGTCCAGTGGGTCTACCGCTGGGTAGATACCCAGGGAAGCGATGTCACGGGACAGTACGACGGTGGCGTCCAAGTGGGCGAAGGTGGTCGCTGGCGACGGGTCGGTCAGGTCGTCCGCAGGTACGTATACGGCCTGGATCGAGGTGATCGAACCTTCCTTGGTGGAGGTGATGCGCTCTTGCAGAACGCCCATCTCTTCAGCCAGGGTCGGCTGGTAACCTACTGCGGAAGGCATACGGCCCAGCAGTGCGGATACTTCGGTACCGGCCAGGGTGTAACGATAGATGTTGTCGACGAACAGCAGAACGTCGTTACCTTCGTCACGGAACTTCTCGGCCATGGTCAGGCCGGTCAGCGCTACGCGCAGACGGTTTCCTGGTGGCTCGTTCATCTGACCGTAGACCAGCGCTACCTTGTCGAGAACGTTGGAGTCCTTCATCTCGTGGTAGAAGTCGTTACCCTCACGAGTACGCTCACCCACACCGGCGAACACGGAGTAACCGCTGTGCTCGATGGCGATGTTACGGATCAGTTCCATCATGTTTACGGTCTTGCCGACACCGGCACCACCGAACAGACCAACTTTACCGCCCTTGGCGAACGGGCAGACCAGGTCGATAACCTTGATGCCGGTTTCCAGCAGGTCGTTGCCGCCTGCCTGGTCAGCGAAGGAAGGAGCGGCGCGGTGGATACCCCAACGCTCTTCTTCGCCGATCGGACCAGCTTCGTCGATCGGGTTGCCGAGGACGTCCATGATCCGGCCCAGGGTCGCTTTACCGACCGGTACGGAGATAGGAGCCTTGGTGTCGACAACGTCCAGACCGCGCTTCAGGCCTTCGGTCGAACCCATCGCAATGGTACGAACCACGCCGTCGCCCAGCTGCTGCTGAACTTCCAGAGTGGTTTCTGCGCCTTGAACTTTCAGCGCGCTATAGACATTCGGAACGACGTCACGTGGAAATTCCACGTCGATGACGGCGCCGATGATTTGAACGATACGTCCGCTACTCATAGCTGGATCCTCTGAATATTTGAACCGTTAAACCGCGGCAGCGCCGCCGACGATTTCCGAGATCTCTTGGGTGATCGCAGCCTGACGCGCCTTGTTGTAGATCAGCTGCAATTCGCTGATCAGATCACCGGCGTTGTCGGTGGCGTTCTTCATTGCGATCATCCGGGCAGCTTGTTCAGCTGCGTTGTTCTCGACCACCGCCTGGTAGACCTGCGACTCCACGTAACGCACCATCAAGCCGTCCAGCAGCTCCTTGGCGTCAGGTTCGTAGAGGTAGTCCCAGTGGTGCTTGAGTTCTTGATCCGGGGTTGCCACCAACGGTACCAACTGCTCGACCGTTGGAGTTTGCGTCATGGTATTGATGAACTTGTTCGATACCACGGACAGGCGGTCGATACGACCATCCAGGTAAGCGTCCAGCATGACCTTGACGGAACCGATCAGATCGTTGATCGACGGTTCTTCGCCCAGGTGGCTGATCGCTGCAACGACGTTACCGCCGAAGCTGCGGAAGAAAGCCGCACCCTTGCTGCCGATCACGCACAGGTCGATCTCGACGCCTTGTTCGCGGGTTACCGCCATGTCCTTGACCAGGGCCTTGAACAGGTTGGTGTTCAAGCCACCGCACAGACCACGGTCACTGCTCACCACGATATAACCGGCGCGCTTCACAGGGCGCTCGATCATGAACGGGTGGCGGTATTCCGGGTTGGCGTTGGCCAGATGACCAATCACCTGGCGGATGCGCTCCGCGTAAGGACGGCTAGCAGCCATGCGCATTTGAGCCTTGCGCATCTTGCTGACCGCCACTTTTTCCATGGCGCTGGTAATTTTTTGCGTGCTTTTGATGCTCGCAATCTTACTGCGAATCTCTTTTGCGCCTGCCATGTAACACCTATCAGGTTAGCAAGCGGGGGCTGCGAAGCCCCCGCTGCGGCTTACCAGGTTTGGGTGGCCTTGAACTTCTCGATACCGGCCTTGATGCCAGCGTCGATTTCGTCGTTGAAGTCACCCTTCACGTTGATCTTCGCCATCAGGTCGGCGTGATCACGGTTGAAGTAAGCAATCAGCGCTTGTTCGAAGCTGCCGATCTTGGCGATTTCAACGTCGGTCAGGAACCCACGCTCAGCGGCATACAGCGACAGCGCCATGTCAGCGATGGACATAGGAGCGTATTGCTTCTGCTTCATCAGCTCGGTAACACGTTGACCGTGCTCGAGTTGCTTGCGGGTAGCTTCGTCCAGGTCAGAAGCGAACTGGGCGAATGCCGCCAGTTCACGGTACTGAGCCAGAGCGGTACGGATGCCACCGGACAGCTTCTTGATGATCTTGGTCTGAGCGGCACCACCCACACGGGATACCGAAACACCGGCGTTCACTGCAGGGCGGATGCCCGAGTTGAACATGGCCGATTCCAGGAAGATCTGACCGTCGGTGATCGAGATCACGTTGGTCGGAACGAACGCCGAAACGTCGCCAGCCTGGGTTTCGATGATCGGCAGTGCGGTCAGGGAACCGGTCTTGCCAGTGACAGCGCCGTTGGTGAACTTCTCGACGTACTCTTCGGAAACGCGCGATGCGCGCTCCAGCAGACGGGAGTGGAGATAGAACACGTCACCTGGGTACGCTTCACGTCCTGGTGGACGGCGCAGCAGCAGGGAGATCTGACGGTAGGCAACGGCCTGCTTGGACAGGTCATCGTAGACGATCAGTGCGTCTTCACCGCGGTCACGGAAGAACTCGCCCATGGTGCAACCGGCGTATGGCGCCAGGAATTGCAGTGCGGCGGATTCCGAAGCACTGGCAACAACCACGATGGTGTTGGCCAGGGCGCCGTTTTCTTCCAGCTTGCGAACGATGTTGGCAACGGTGGAACGCTTTTGGCCGACAGCGACATAAACGCAGAAAATACCGGAGTCTTTCTGGTTGATGATGGCGTCGATGGCCATGGCGGTCTTGCCGATCTGACGGTCACCGATGATCAGCTCGCGCTGGCCACGGCCGACAGGGATCATGGCGTCGACGGACTTGTAGCCAGTCTGTACAGGCTGGTCTACCGACTTACGCCAGATCACGCCTGGAGCAACTTTCTCGACCGCGTCGGTCTCGGTGTTGCCCAGCGGGCCTTTGCCGTCGATTGGGTTGCCCAGTGCGTCAACGACGCGACCCAGCAGTTCCTTACCAACAGGAACTTCCAGGATGCGGCCGGTGCACTTGGCGCTCATGCCTTCAGCGAGGGTGTCGTACGCGCCCAGTACTACCGCACCAA
The DNA here is from genome assembly GCF_057808595.1 of Pseudomonas sp. FG98. Lineage (NCBI taxonomy): Bacteria > Pseudomonadati > Pseudomonadota > Gammaproteobacteria > Pseudomonadales > Pseudomonadaceae > Pseudomonas > Pseudomonas sp. FG98. Next base: position 297,865 of record NZ_JBMDIJ010000001.1, read on the forward strand.
CGGAGTCTTGCTCCAGGTTGAGGGCCATACCGTAGACGCCGCCAGGAAACTCGATCATTTCGCCGTACATGACGTCGGCCAGACCGTGAATCCGCACGATGCCGTCAGAAACGCTGACGACAGTACCTTCGTTGCGGGCTTGGGAGGCTACATCGAGATTCTCGATGCGGCCCTTGATGATTTCACTAATTTCGGAAGGATTGAGTTGCTGCATTGCTCTGCTGCCCCTTCAAACTCAAGATTTCAATGCTTCGGCCAGTTTCGCGAGCTTGCCGCGAACCGAGCCATCGATTACCAGGTCGCCGGCGCGGATCACAACACCACCGATAAGGGAGGCGTCTTCCGTCGCATGCAGGCGCACTTCCCGGCTGAGCCGTGCACTGAGAACCTTGGCGAGTTTGTCTTGCTGTTCTTGGTTCAACGCAAAAGCACTGGTGACTTCCACGTCCACGGATTTTTCAAGTTCAGCCTTGTACAGCTCGAACTGCGCCGAGATCTCCGGCAGAAGCAGGAGACGGTCGTTTTCCGCGGCAATGTGGATGAAATTACGTGCTTGCGCATCGAACTTGTCACCGCACACGTCGATAAACGCGGCGGCCTTTTGTGCGCTCGTCAGTCGCGGGGCCTTGAGCAGGCGCTGCATGGTGCCGTCTTGCGACACCGCAGCAGCCAGGCCGAGCATGGCTGACCAATTGGCCAGTTGCTGCTGGGCCTGGGCATGCTCAAAGGCAGCCTTAGCGTAAGGTCGGGCCAACGTGGTCAGTTCTGCCATGATCGCCCTCGCTTAAATTTCAGCGGCCAGTTTGTTAACCAGCTCCGCATGCGCGTTTTGATCGATTGTGGCGCCAAGGATCTTTTCAGCACCGCCAACGGCCAGGCTACCCACTTGGGCGCGCAGCGCGTCTTTGACGCCGTTAATTTCCTGTTCGATCTCGGCCTGAGCCTGAGCCTTCACACGGTCAGCTTCGACGCGGGCCTGATCACGGGCCTCTTCGACGATCTGAGCACCGCGCTTCTTGGCTTGCTCGATGATTTCGGCTGCTTGAGCTTTAGCTTCGCGCAGTTGCTGACCCGCTTTGTCTTGGGCCAGCTCCAGGTCGCGAGCTGCTCGGTTGGCAGCGTCCAGTCCGTCCGCGATCTTCTTTTGGCGTTCCTGCAGAGCTGCAATGACCGGAGGCCATACAAACTTCATGCAGAAAACCACGAAAATCAAGAACGCAAGGGACTGACCAATCAGGGTTGCATTAATGTTCACGCCAACACCTCGCTCGTTCTTCGTCTATCACACCAATCCACTCGTAGAAACGAGTGATTAGCCAGCGATTTGACCAACGAAGGGGTTCGCGAAGGTGAAGAACAGAGCGATACCAACACCGATCATGGTTACGGCGTCGAGCAGACCGGCAACGATGAACATTTTAACTTGCAGCATTGGAACCATCTCTGGCTGGCGAGCAGCGCCTTCCAGGAACTTGCCGCCCAGCAGGCCGAAACCAATGGCGGTACCCAGAGCACCCAGGCCGATCAGCAGAGCAACAGCGATAGCGGTAAGACCAACTACAGTTTCCATCTTTCCTCCCGACTTTTACGTCGTATTGGTTAGGTTTTTTAGTTTGAAGCGGTAAAACAAAATCGTTTGGTACAACGATGCCCTTGCGGACTTTTTCGACCCTCTCTCAAACCGACAAGAGGGTCATCAGACACGCCAGGCGGTCTTAATGGTTATCTTCGTGAGCCATCGACAGGTAGACGATGGTGAGCATCATGAAGATGAATGCTTGCAGAGTGATGATCAGGATGTGGAACACAGCCCACGCCCACTGCAGGACGATACCCAGGCCGCTCAGCCACAGCAGGCCGGCGCCGAACATCACCGCGATCAGGATGAACACCAGCTCGCCGGCGTACATGTTGCCGAACAGACGCAGTGCCAGCGAGATCGGCTTGGCGATCAGGGTGACGAACTCGAGCAGGAAGTTGACCGGGATCAGCAGGGCCTGAACGAAGATGTTCTTGCTGCCGAACGGATGCAGGGTCAGTTCGCCGATGAAACCGCCCAGACCCTTGACCTTGATGCTGTAGAAGATGATCAGGGCGAACACGCAGAAGGCCATGGCCAGGGTGGCGTTCGGGTCGGTGGTGGAAACGGCGCGGAACGGGATGTGCGGGTCACCCGAGATCAGGATCGCCAGCTGTGGAATCCAGTCGACCGGTACCAGGTCGATGGCGTTCATCAGGAAGACCCAGACGAAAATGGTCAGGGCCAGCGGGGCGATCACCGCGCTGCGGCCGTGGAAGGAGTCCTTCACGCTGCCGTTGACGAACTCGACCAGCACTTCAACGAAGTTCTGCAGGCCGCCGGGCAGGCCGGCAGTCGCTTTTTTCGCCGCAGCGCGGAAGAGAAGGATGAAGATCAGGCCCAGGCCGAACGACCAACCCAGGGTGTCCACGTGGAACGCCCAGAAGCCCATAGCCTTGGCTTCTGCTGCGGTGTGGGCAAAGCCCCAGCCGCCGTCTGGAAGTTGACCGAAGGTCAGGTTCTGCAAGTGGTGCTGGATATAGCCCGAAGCCGTTGTTTCTGCCATGTTTGCCTCAAACGCCCTAAGGTCTCGAAAGTCTTGTTTTCATCAGCAGGGGCGCGAACCAGCTGACCAGTTGGGTCAGCAAGAAGACGCCGAATACTGCTAATGGCGCCAATGGCTTCACTCCTGCGAACGTCAGTGCAAACAGCACCGCCGTCAAAATCAATTTGCCCGCCTCGCCTGCGTAGAACGACTTGACGATGGCTTGCGCTGCCCTGGCCCCGGTGAACCGAAAAGCCTTCCAGGCGAAATACACGTTCGGTAGCCAGGCGATCAGTCCTCCGCAGAGGCCTGAATATCCGCTGACTGTCCCGCGCCACTGCCACAAAGCCAAAGCTGCCAACAGAAACACGACACATTGGGCCAGCAGTACCGGGAAAACCGCCCAGCGATGGAAAGGCAGGCGGTTTGGCGTGCGGGTTTCCATCAAAACTGCTCCCCTGAAGTCGGCCAACCAGTCAACTATGACTTGGCATAATTTGTGCCGACAAAATGCGCGCAGAGTATAGGGGCGGATTAACCCCTATTCAACTGCCGGGTAGTGATTTCCGACTGCGCGCTACAAAGGGAATTGTTTCAGCGGATGTGGGCTAGTACGCCCTGCAACTCATCTAACGAGTTGTAGCGAATTACCAGTTGACCCTTGCCCTTATTTCCATGGCGGATCTGTACGGAGGAGCCCAAACGCTCGGCTAGACGCTGTTCCAGACGGGTAATGTCCGGATCAGGTTTGGCAGTTTCGACCGGCTCAGGTTTACCGTTGAGCCACTGGCGGACGAGGGCTTCGGTCTGACGAACGGTCAAGCCTCGTGCGACAACGTGTCGCGCCCCATCAACCTGCTGTTCTTCAGGCAGTCCGAGCAGTGCGCGAGCGTGCCCCATCTCCAGATCGCCATGGGACAGCATGGTCTTGATCACTTCCGGTAGCGAGATCAGGCGCAGCAGGTTGGCCACGGTCACCCGCGATTTGCCGACTGCGTCGGCGACCTGCTGCTGGGTCAGCTGGAACTCGGTCTGCAGGCGCTGCAAAGCGATGGCTTCCTCGACCGGATTGAGGTCCTCGCGCTGGATGTTCTCGATCAGCGCCATGGCGATCGCCGCTTCGTCCGGCACATCGCGAACCATTGCCGGGATGCTGTCCAGGCCGGCCAGTTGGGTCGCGCGCCAGCGGCGTTCACCGGCGATGATTTCGTAGCGATCACCCGGGATCGGGCGCACCACGATCGGCTGCATGACGCCCTGGCCCTTGATCGACTGGGCCAGTTCTTCCAGTGCCTGCTGATCCATGTCGCGGCGCGGCTGGTACTTGCCACGCTGGATCAGTTCCACCGGCAGGTGTTGCAGTTCTTTCTTGTCGACCTTTACAGCCTGCTCTTCGAGCGCGCTGACGGTCGGACCACTCAACAGTGCATCCAACCCACGTCCGAGACCCCGTTTCTTGACGGCCATGCGGATTCCTTAAGTTGTTTGTGCAGTGCGAGATTGACGGCGCTGACGGCGATGAAGTTCGCCGGCCAGGGCCAGGTAAGCCAGGGCGCCACGGGATTGCTTGTCGTAGGCCAGTGCCGGCATGCCGAAGCTCGGCGCCTCGGCCAGGCGGATGTTGCGCGGAATGACGGTGTCGTAGAGCTGCTCGCCGAAGTGTTCCTTGAGTTGCACGGACACGTCGTTGTTCAGGCTCAGGCGCGGGTCATACATGGTCCGCAGCAGGCCTTCGATCTTCAGCTCCGGGTTCAACCGGGCGGCGATGCGCTTGATGTTATCCACAAGGTCGCTGAGACCTTCCAGTGCGTAGTACTCGCACTGCATCGGAATGATCACGCCATCGGAGGCGACCAGCGCGTTCAGCGTCAGCATCGACAGCGAGGGCGGACAGTCGATGAGGATGTAGTCGTAGTTCTCGCGGATCGGCGCCAGCGCGTTGCGCAGGCGGCTTTCCTTCATCTGCATTTCCAGCAGGACCACCTCGGCGGCAGTCAGGTCGCGGTTGGCCGGCAGCAGTTGATAACCACCGTGCTCGGAGAAGTGCATGGCCTGAGCCAGATCGCACTCGCCGATCAGCAAGTCGTAGACCGAATGTTCCAGGACATGTTTATCCACACCACTGCCCATGGTGGCGTTGCCCTGTGGATCGAGGTCGATCAACAGCACGCGGCGCTTGGTCGCTACAAGCGACGCCGCGAGATTGATGCAGGTCGTGGTTTTACCCACACCCCCCTTCTGGTTCGCGATCGCGAATACCTTAGCCATTCTTGCTTGTGTTCCCAGTCATGCCGTGCGGCGCAGTATCAGCAGATGGCGCTGGCCTTGGCAACCGGGTACGGTCAAGGCCTGCTCGCTGTCCACTTTGAAATCTGCCGGCAATGCTACCAGCTCATCGGCCGGATGCAGTCCTTTCATTGCCAGCCACTGCGTTTGGGAATCCCCCAGGTGCCGCGTCCAGTTAGTAAAGTTTTCCATGCTGCTGAAGGCACGGGAAATGATCCCGGTAAACGGCTGCGCTGGCTGGAACTCTTCTACCCGCTTGTGGATAACCGTGAGGTTGTCCAGTTTCAGCTCCAGTTTCACCTGGGTCAGAAAACGGGTTTTCTTGCCGTTGCTGTCGAGCACCGTCACCTGCTTGTCCGGATGCAGGATAGACAATGGAATCCCGGGCATGCCACCGCCGCTGCCAACATCCAGCCAGCGCGGGCTGTGGATAAACGACATGACGCTCAGGCTATCCAGCAGATGACGGGACACCATCTCGTCCGGATCACGCACGGCGGTGAGATTGTAGGCCTTGTTCCATTTGATCAGCAGGGCCAGGTAGGCAAGCAGTTGCTCCTGCTGGGCAGCGCTCAGTTCGAGACCGAGCTGGCGCGCACCTGTGGACAACTCTTCTGCATGTTTTGCGGTGACCATAGAACTCAAGCGCTTTGCTCCAGACCGCGGCCAGCGCCGCGTTTCTTCAGATGAATCAGCAACAGGGAGATCGCCGCCGGGGTCACACCGGGAATACGCGACGCCTGGCCCAGGGTCTCCGGCCGGGTCTGACCGAGCTTGCCCTGGATTTCCTTGGACAGACCGGAAATCGAGCTGTACTCGATGTCGTCTGGCAGGCGGGTATCTTCGCTGGCGCGCAGGCGAGCGATTTCTTCCTGTTGCCGGTCGATGTAACCGGCGTATTTGGTCTTGATCTCGACCTGTTCGGCGACCTGCTCGCTGGCATCGCTGCCGCCAGTGGCTTCAACCAGGCCGGCATAGTCGATTTCCGGCCGGCTGAGCAGGTTGAGCAGGTTGTATTCATGGCTCAACGGAGTGCCGAAGCGCTCGACAATGGCCTTGCCCTGCTCGGTGTCCGGGCGCACCCAGGTGGATTTCAGCCGTTGTTCTTCACGCTCGATGCCTTCGCGCTTGGCGCAGAAGGCTGCCCAACGCTGGTCATCGACCAGACCCAGTTCGCGACCTTTTTCGGTCAGGCGCAGGTCGGCGTTGTCCTCGCGCAGGATCAGCCGGTATTCGGCGCGCGAAGTGAACATGCGGTACGGCTCCTGGGTGCCGAGGGTGATCAGGTCGTCGACCAGTACGCCGATGTAGGCCTCGTCACGGCGCGGGCACCAGCTTTCCCGGCCCTGAGCACGCAGTGCGGCGTTGGTTCCGGCGAGCAGCCCCTGCGCACCGGCTTCTTCGTAGCCAGTGGTGCCGTTGATCTGGCCAGCGAAGAACAGACCACCGATGACCTTGGTTTCCAGGCTGTATTTCAGATCGCGCGGATCGAAATAGTCGTACTCGATGGCGTAGCCCGGGCGAACGATGTGGGCGTTTTCCATACCGCGGATCGAACGGACGATCTGCAACTGCACATCGAATGGCAGGGATGTGGATATCCCGTTCGGGTACAGCTCATGGGTGTTCAAACCTTCCGGCTCGATGAACACCTGATGGCTTTCCTTGTCGGCGAAGCGGTGGATCTTGTCCTCGATCGACGGGCAGTAGCGCGGGCCGATGCCCTCGATCACGCCGGAATACATCGGCGAACGGTCGAGGTTGGAGGCAATGATCTCGTGGGTCCGCGCGTTGGTGTGGGTAATCCAGCAACTGACCTGACGCGGATGCATCTCCTTCGAGCCCATGAACGACATCACCGGGATCGGTGTGTCGCCTGGCTGTTCGGACATCACCGAAAAATCTACCGAACGCCCGTCGATACGTGGCGGGGTCCCGGTTTTCAGGCGACCGACCCGTAGCGGCAGCTCACGCAGGCGGTGAGCCAGGGCGATCGCGGGCGGATCGCCGGCGCGACCACCGGAATAGTTCTGCAAACCGATGTGGATAAGTCCGGCGAGGAAGGTGCCGGTGGTCAGCACCACGGAATCGGCGAAGAAGCGCAGGCCCATCTGGGTCACCACACCGCGTACCTGGTCCTGCTCGACGATCAGGTCATCGCAGGACTGCTGGAATATCCACAGGTTCGGCTGGTTTTCCAGGATCTCGCGGACCACCGCCTTATAGATGGCGCGGTCAGCCTGGGCACGGGTCGCCCGCACTGCCGGGCCCTTGCGGTTGTTCAGCACACGGAACTGGATGCCGCTCTTGTCGGTAGCCAGTGCCATGGCACCGCCGAGCGCATCGATCTCCTTGACCAGATGGCTCTTGCCGATGCCACCAATGGCCGGGTTGCAGCTCATGTGCCCGAGGGTTTCCACGTTATGGGTCAGCAGCAGGGTTTTCACGCCCATGCGTGCTGATGCAAGCGCAGCCTCGGTACCGGCATGGCCGCCGCCGATGACGATCACTTCAAAACGGGAAGGGAAATCCACCACGCACCTCGTGCCTGTTTCGGGAATGTAAAAGGGATAGCTGCCAAGTATAGGGACTTCCCCCCTCCTAAAGGAACCTTTTGCACAAAATTTAACCAGCCTGTGGATGAATGGCCGGCAATAGAAATAACGAAAGGAAGATTTATAAAAGCTTTGTTTTTATGTTTATTCTTAGTGCCCGACCTATCTGTGGATAAAGTTATACAGCCCTTGTTTTACGTGATGTACAGAGATTCATAACCCTGTGCTTCAGTGGTCATGAGGGCTATGGATAAGCGCCTTGAACCTGTGGATTAAATACTTCTTTACCCACAGGCGAAATTATCTTCAGGTCAGAAGCCTAGTTATCAACGGAGCTAAGGGCAGGTTTTCCACAGGGCTTATTTCGCCGTTGTGGACGAGCGGACAGGCGAAAGCCTCCGGAGCAGTGCCGGTGTTTTCGTCTGTGGAGAAAGGAGAAGGGATGCTGGCTCGACAAGCGGACCGATCAGATAAGGCCCGCTTGTGGATAAGAACGCTTACTTGCCGATGCAGAAGCTGGAGAAGATACGACCCAGCAGGTCGTCGGAGCTGAAGGCACCGGTAATTTCGCCCAGCGCTTGCTGCGCCTGGCGCAGATCCTCGGCTAACAGTTCCCCGGCACCGGCCAGGGTGAGTTGTTCACGACCATGCTCCAGGCTGGCGCTGGCCTGGCGCAGGGCATCCAGATGGCGTCGACGAGCGCTGAAGCCGCTTTCCGCCGTCTGTTCATAACCCATGCAAGCCTTCAGGTGATTGCGCAGCAGCTCCAGACCCATGTCCGGCGCCCTGGCACTGAGGGTGATGGTGACGTGGCCATCCTCGCTTTCCTCGATACCGATGGATTCGCCGGTAAGGTCGGCCTTGTTACGGATCAGGGTGACTTTGTCCGGCCGTGGCCGCTGATCGAGGAATTCCGGCCACAGAGCGAAAGGATCGCTGGCTTCCGGTGCCGTGGCGTCGACCACCAGCAACACCCGGTCCGCCTCCCCGATGGCCTTCAGGGCGCGTTCCACGCCGATCTTTTCCACATGGTCCTCGGTGTCGCGCAGACCAGCGGTATCCACAACGTGCAGCGGCATGCCGTCGATGTGGATATGTTCGCGAAGGATGTCCCGGGTGGTGCCGGCGATGTCGGTGACGATCGCGGCCTCACGGCCGGCAAGCATGTTCAGCAGGCTGGACTTGCCGGCATTCGGTCGTCCGGCGATGACCACCGTCATGCCGTCGCGCAACAAGGCGCCCTGCCCGGCTTCACGCATTACAGAAGCCAGGTCGTCGCGAACCTGGTCGAGCATGCCCAGGACATGACCGTCGGCAAGAAAATCGATTTCTTCTTCCGGGAAGTCGATTGCCGCCTCCACGTAGATGCGCAGGCTGATCAGGCGCTCGGTCAAGTTATCCACACGACGGGAAAACTCACCTTGCAACGAGCGCAGGGCATTGCGTGCGGCCTGTGCAGAACTGGCTTCGATCAGGTCGGCGATAGCTTCGGCCTGGGCCAGGTCGAGCTTGTCGTTGAGGAAGGCGCGCTCGCTGAACTCGCCCGGACGCGCCAGGCGGCAGCCGAGTTGTACACAGCGCTGCAGGAGCATATCCAGCACCACTGGTCCGCCATGGCCCTGCAGCTCCAGCACGTCTTCGCCTGTGAACGAATTCGGCCCGGGGAAGAACAGCGCAATGCCTTCATCGAGGACCAGGCCGTCGTCACTGCGGAACGGGCCGTAGTGGGCGTGGCGCGGAGTCAGGTTGCGGCCGGTGATGGCCTGGCCGGCCTGACCCGCCAATGGCCCGGAGATACGCACAATGCCCACCCCGCCACGGCCCTGGGCGGTAGCGATGGCGGTGATGGTTTCGCGGCGGGAATTCATGTAGATGGCCTCGGAACAAAAACGTCAGATAGCAAAACGCCCCACAAGTGGGGCGTTTATCCACAGATTAGCTGGCTAATCCGTCAGGCTGCGGCCTTCTTGGTCGCGTTCTCGATGCTGCGGGTGATGTACCACTGCTGTGCGATCGACAGGCAGTTGTTCACAACCCAGTACAGCACCAGACCAGCCGGGAACCACAGGAAGAAGAAGGTGAAGATGATCGGCATCATTTTCATCACCTTGGCCTGCATCGGATCCGGCGGCGTCGGGTTCAGCTGCTGTTGGATGAACATGGTCGCGCCCATGATGATCGGCAGGATGAAGAACGGATCCTTGATCGACAGGTCGGTGATCCAGAACATCCACGGCGCCTGACGCATCTCGACGCTTTCCAGGAGCACCCAGTACAGCGACAGGAAGACCGGCATCTGCACCAGGATCGGCAGGCAGCCACCCAGCGGATTGATCTTCTCTTTCTTGTACAGCTCCATCATCGCCTGGGACATCTTCTGGCGATCGTCACCGAACTGCTCTTTCAGCTGGGCCAGACGCGGGGCCACGGCACGCATGCGCGCCATCGAACGGTAGCTGGCGGCGGACAGCGGGAAGAACAGGCCCTTGATCAGCATGGTCAGGACGATGATCGACCAGCCCCAGTTGCCCAGCAGGCTGTGGATATGTTGCAGCAGCCAGAAGATCGGCTGGGCGATGAACCACAGGAAGCCGTAGTCGACAGTCAGTTCCAGGCCTGGGGACAACTCTTTCAGGTGGCTCTGGATCTTCGGACCGGCGTACAGGGTGCTGCTGATTTCGCCTTGGGTGCCGGCAGCGACGCTGGTAGCCGGGCCAATGTAGCGAATGACGTAGTTACCCTGGGAGTCCTTGAGGGTCGTGACCTGGTTGTTACCCGATTTTTCAGGAATCCAGGCGGTCACGAAGTAGTGCTGCAGCCAGGCAACCCAGCCGCCGGTGACGTTTTCGCTCAGTTGCCCCTTGTCCATGTCCTTCATGGACACTTTCTTGTAGGGCTCGGAACTTGTCCACAGGGCAGCACCCAGGTAGGTGGCGGTACCGGTGGCAGTCGACGAAGAAGGATCGGAACTGGCGTCACGCTTCAGCTGGCCATACATGGCGCCCGACCATGGCTGGCCGCTCTGGTTGTCGATCAGGTAGCTGACAGCCAGGTCGTACTCACCGCGCTTCAGAGTGAAGCGCTTGATGTAGTTGACGCCGGCATCGCTGAACTTCAGGTCGACGACCAGTTGCTCCTGACCGTCGGCCAGTTGATAACTTTTCTGCTCGGCGGCATACAGCGGACGACCGCTGGCACGGTCGATGCCGTTTGCGCCGATCAGGCCGCTCTGGGCCAGGTAAACGCGCTCGCTACCGTTGTCGAACAGCTGGAACGGAATTTCCGGATGGTCCTGACGACGCGGGTACTTCGGCAGGGTCAACTGGACGATGTCACCACCGGTTGGGTCGATAGCCAGATCGAGGACGTCGGTCTTGACCCGGATCAGATCCTTGCTGACAGCAACCGGGGCCTGCTCGGCCGGAGTGGGCTGGCCATTGAGGCTAGGTACATCGGCGTTGGCGGTGCCGGCAGTCGGGCTGCCCGGTACGGACGACGCGATGGTGCTGGAGGCAGCATTCTGATTCGGCAAGGCAGCCTGGCCGTAGTCCTGGTTCCACTTGAGGACCATGACATAGGACACGATTGCCAGGGCGGCGATCAGGATCGTGCGTTTAATATCCATGATTACTCGGCTATCGAAGAAGTACGGGAAGAAGGAACGGGCGGAACCGGATCAAAACCGCCTGCATTCCAGGGATGACAACGACCCAGCCGACGAACGGTCAGCCACCCGCCACGCAAGAGACCATGTGTTTCGATGGCTTCGTACGCATAGCAGGAGCAACTTGGGTAGAAACGGCAATGACTGGCCATCAACGGGCTGATGGCATAACGGTAAAACTGGATCGGAACGAGGGCCAGTTTACGCATCTGGACGGTCCACCCCTACGGATTCGGTCTTGACCTCTGGAGAGGGCCGACTACGAGCGAGGCGCTTCCAGATCTTGCCAAAATGCTGGTGCAATTCCGGGTTTTCTATATCGCCAAGGCCTTTGCGCGCTACGATGACAATGTCCCAGCCGGCCAGGATTTCCTGGTGGCGACGGAACGAATCGCGCATCAAACGCTTCAAGCGATTGCGCTGAACGGAAAGCTTCACGGCTTTCTTGCCGATCACCAGGCCCAGCCGGGGGTGATCGAGTCCGTTCTCGCGGGCAAGGAGCAAGAGACTCTTGCCGGGCACCTTGCCTGATGGAGAGTCAAAGACCGCTTTGAAGTGTCGGGGTGTCAGTAGACGTTTATCCCGACTGAAGTCCTGACTCACCACCTATGCCGAAAAATCAAACTGCCAGGCGCTTACGGCCTTTGGCACGACGGCGGGACAGTACGGCACGGCCGTTCTTGGTGGCCATACGAGCACGGAAACCGTGAGTGCGAGCGCGCTTGATGGTGCTTGGTTGGAAAGTACGTTTCATGGCGTGTTACCTGGTTCGTGACAACGGGCCGGAATGGCCCCCGTTTTAAGAGACCGGCGATTCTAGAGAAAGCAAGTCCATAGGTCAATTTCCAACCAGCTTTTCCTTATAGAGGGAAAAACCGGCGCGAGCTTCGTACCGGGCAGGTTCACCAGGGTCATCGCGGTTAAACATAGAAAAAAAGAGGAAAGGTATTTAAAGCTTTTCTGAAGAACTTATGAATCTTAGCTCGACGATTTCTGTGGATAACATCCTGTAGGCCTTATTTCACGTACTGTACAGAGATTCATAACCCTGTCGGGAAACGGTGCTTTGCTTGTGCCGGGCAGGCGGAAAAGCGGTGGATAAAATAGACAGTTATCAACAGGTGAGTTTTCCACAGGGTTGAACCCTGGGTTGTGCATAGAGCTCATGGGCGGTTATCCACAGAGCTTATTCACACGGGTAGCGTTGTATTTTGGTCAGTAAATGACTGATTTATCGTGTCTCTAGCGTCTCCCGCGTGTGGATAAGTGTGCGGGTGCCCGGTACAATGGCGGCTTGTTTTTGCCTCACCGGCCCTCACCGGCTTTCAAACTCAGGGGATATCCGTGTCAGTGGAACTTTGGCAGCAGTGCGTGGAGCTTCTGCGCGAAGAGCTGCCTACCCAGCAATTCAATACCTGGATCCGTCCGCTACAAGTCGAAGCCGAAGGCGACGAGTTGCGCGTCTACGCGCCCAACCGCTTCGTGCTCGACTGGGTCAATGAAAAGTACCTGGGCCGCTTGCTCGAACTGCTCGGCGAACACGGCAACGGGTCCGTGCCGGCGCTTTCCTTATTAATAGGCAGCCGTCGTAGCTCGGCACCTCGTGCTGCGCCCAATGCGCCGCTGGCTGCTGCCGTGGCGGCGTCCCAGGCACAGGCTGCCGCTGCACAGGCCGTACAGGCTCCGCCACCTGCGGTCAGCGAGCCGGTCCACCAGAAGCCGGTCGCTGTCGATCCTGTAGTAGAAGAAGCACCCTCTCGGGAAAGCTTCGATGCCATGGGCGGTGAAGCGCCGGCCAGTGCACCTGCTTCCGCGAATGGCCGTTCCGAGCAACGTACCGTGCAGGTGGAAGGTGCGCTCAAGCACACCAGCTACCTGAACCGCACGTTCACCTTCGAGAACTTCGTCGAGGGCAAGTCCAACCAACTGGCCCGCGCCGCTGCCTGGCAGGTTGCCGACAATCCCAAGCATGGTTACAACCCGCTCTTCCTTTATGGTGGCGTAGGCCTGGGTAAGACTCACTTGATGCACGCTGTGGGTAACCACCTGCTCAAGAAGAACCCGAATGCCAAGGTTGTCTACCTGCACTCCGAGCGTTTCGTCGCGGACATGGTCAAGGCGCTGCAGCTGAATGCGATCAACGAATTCAAGCGCTTCTACCGCTCGGTCGATGCGCTGCTGATCGACGACATCCAGTTCTTCGCCCGCAAGGAGCGTTCCCAGGAAGAGTTTTTCCACACCTTCAACGCCCTGCTCGAAGGCGGCCAGCAGGTGATTCTCACCAGCGACCGTTATCCGAAGGAAATCGAAGGCCTGGAAGAACGCCTGAAGTCCCGCTTCGGCTGGGGCCTGACCGTCGCAGTCGAGCCGCCGGAACTGGAAACCCGCGTAGCGATCCTGATGAAGAAGGCCGACCAGGCCAAAGTCGAGCTGCCGCATGACGCGGCGTTCTTCATCGCCCAGCGCATCCGCTCCAACGTTCGCGAACTCGAAGGCGCGCTCAAGCGGGTCATCGCACACTCGCACTTCATGGGCCGCGATATCACCATCGAGCTGATTCGCGAATCGCTGAAGGACCTGCTGGCGCTGCAGGACAAACTGGTCAGTGTGGATAACATCCAGCGTACCGTCGCCGAGTACTACAAGATCAAGATTTCCGATCTGCTCTCCAAGCGTCGTTCGCGTTCGGTGGCCCGGCCGCGTCAGGTGGCCATGGCACTGTCCAAGGAGCTGACCAACCACAGTCTGCCGGAGATCGGCGACGTATTCGGCGGCCGCGATCACACCACCGTGTTGCACGCCTGCCGCAAGATCAATGAACTCAAGGAATCCGACGCGGATATCCGCGAGGATTACAAGAACCTGCTGCGGACCCTGACGACCTGATGTCAGCGCAGCTTTTCAAGGCAAGGGACTAGACCATGCATTTCACCATTCAACGCGAAGCCCTGTTGAAACCCCTGCAACTGGTCGCAGGCGTCGTCGAGCGCCGCCAGACCTTGCCGGTACTGTCCAACGTACTTCTGGTAGTCCAGGGGCAGCAGCTGTCGCTGACCGGTACCGATCTGGAAGTGGAACTGGTTGGCCGCGTCCAACTGGAAGAACCGGCTGAACCGGGCGAGATCACTGTTCCGGCGCGCAAGCTGATGGACATTTGCAAAAGCCTGCCGAACGACGCACTGATCGACATCAAGGTCGACGAGCAGAAACTGCTGGTCAAGGCTGGTCGCAGCCGCTTCACCCTGTCGACCCTGCCAGCCAACGATTTCCCAACCGTGGAAGAAGGCCCTGGTTCGCTGACCTGCACCCTGGAGCAAAGCCGCCTGCGTCGTCTGATCGAACGCACCAGCTTCGCCATGGCCCAGCAGGATGTGCGCTACTACCTGAACGGCATGTTGCTGGAAGTATCCACAGGCACCCTGCGCGCCGTTGCTACCGACGGTCACCGTCTGGCGATGTGCTCGATGAGCGCCGACATCGGCCAGGCCGATCGTCACCAGGTCATCGTGCCGCGCAAAGGTATTCTGGAGCTGGCACGTCTGCTCACCGAGCCGGATGGCACTGTCAGCATCGTCCTGGGTCAGCACCATATCCGCGCGACGACCGGCGAATTCACCTTCACCTCGAAACTGGTGGACGGCAAGTTCCCTGACTACGAGCGCGTTCTGCCGAAAGGCGGTGACAAGCTGGTGTTGGGTGATCGCCAGGCCCTGCGCGAAGCTTTCAGCCGTACTGCGATTCTGTCCAACGAGAAGTACCGTGGTATTCGTCTGCAACTGGCGGCTGGCCAATTGAAGATCCAGGCGAACAACCCGGAGCAGGAAGAGGCAGAAGAAGAAATCAGCGTCGACTACAACGGTGCATCGCTGGAAATCGGCTTCAACGTCAGCTATCTGCTGGACGTGCTGGGCGTCATGACCACCGAGCAGGTTCGTCTGATCCTGTCTGATTCCAACAGCAGCGCCCTGCTGCAGGAAGCGGACAACGACGACTCCTCCTACGTTGTCATGCCGATGCGTCTGTAATCTTTCCAGACAATTCCAGATGTCCCTCAGTCGTGTCTCTGTCACCGCGGTGCGTAACCTGCACCCGGTGACCTTCTCCCCCTCCCCGCGTATCAACATCCTCTACGGTGCCAACGGCAGTGGCAAAACCAGCGTGCTGGAAGCCATTCATCTGTTGGGGCTGGCGCGCTCGTTCCGTAGCACTCGCCTGAACCCGGTCATTCAGTACGAAGAAGCCGTCTGCACCGTGTTCGGCCAGGTAGCGCTGGGCGATGGCGCCTCGAGCAATCTCGGTGTATCCCGGGAACGCCAGGGAGATTTCACTATTCGTATCGATGGGCAGAACGCCCGCGGTACCGCGCAACTGGCAGAAATCCTGCCGCTGCAGCTGATCAACCCGGACAGTTTTCGCTTGCTGGAAGGCGCGCCGAAGATCCGCCGGCAGTTTCTCGATTGGGGTGTGTTCCACGTGGAACCTCGCTTCATGGGGACCTGGCAGCGATTGCAGAAGGCGCTGCGGCAGCGAAACTCATGGCTGCGGCATGGTACACTTGACGCCGTTTCGCAAGCGGCCTGGGACCGTGAATTGTCTCTGGCCAGTGCTGAAATCGACGAATATCGCCGTAATTACATCAAAGCGTTGAAGCCTGTCTTCGAACAGATCCTTGGTGAACTTCTGGATCTCGAAGGCCTGACCCTCAGTTACTACCGAGGGTGGGATAAGGACCGGGAGCTGAACGATGTGCTCGCGGCCTCTCTTCAACGTGACCAGCAGATGGGACATACCCAGGCTGGTCCGCAACGCGCAGATTTGCGCCTCCGACTGGGCGCCAACAATGCCGCGGATGTCCTGTCCCGCGGTCAGCAGAAGCTGGTGGTCTGCGCGCTGCGTATCGCCCAAGGACACCTGGTCAGCCAGGCGCGCCGCGGTCAGTGTATTTACCTGGTAGATGACCTGCCGTCCGAACTGGATGAGCAACACCGTCGTGCACTGTGCCGCTTGCTGGAAGACTTACGCTGCCAGGTATTTATCACCTGTGTAGACCACGAATTACTGAGGGAAGGCTGGCAGACGGATACGCCGGTTGCTTTGTTCCACGTGGAACAGGGCCGTATCACCCAGACCCACGACCATCGGGAGTGAAGGCATGAGCGAAAATCAAACGTACGACTCCTCCAGCATCAAGGTGCTGAAAGGGCTTGATGCCGTACGCAAACGTCCCGGTATGTATATCGGCGACACCGATGATGGCAGCGGCCTGCACCACATGGTGTTCGAGGTGGTCGACAACTCGATCGACGAAGCCCTCGCCGGCCACTGCGACGACATCACCGTAATCATTCACCCAGACGAATCCATCACCGTGCGCGACAACGGTCGCGGCATTCCGGTCGATGTGCATAAAGAGGAAGGGGTTTCCGCCGCCGAGGTCATCATGACCGTCCTCCACGCTGGCGGAAAGTTCGACGATAACTCCTACAAGGTATCCGGCGGTCTGCACGGTGTAGGTGTTTCGGTTGTTAACGCCCTTTCTGAAGAGCTGACCCTGACCGTTCGCCGTAGCGGCAAGATCTGGGAGCAGGTCTATGTTCACGGTGTTCCGCAAGCGCCGATGAAGATCGTTGGTGAAAGCGAAACCACCGGTACACAGATCCACTTCAAGCCTTCGGCAGAAACCTTCAAGAACATCCACTTCAGCTGGGACATCCTGGCCAAGCGGATTCGTGAACTGTCCTTCCTGAACTCTGGCGTCGGCATCATGCTGAAGGACGAGCGCACCGCGAAGGAAGAGTTCTTCCGCTACGAAGGTGGCCTGCGTGCGTTCGTCGAGTACCTGAACACCAACAAGACGGCGGTGAACCAGGTCTTCCACTTCAACGTCCAGCGTGACGATGGCGTGGGCGTCGAGATCGCCCTGCAGTGGAACGACAGCTTCAACGAAAACCTGCTGTGCTTCACCAACAACATTCCTCAGCGTGATGGCGGTACCCACCTGGTGGGCTTCCGTTCCGCGCTGACCCGTAACCTGAACGCCTACATCGAGCAGGAAGGTCTGGCCAAGAAGAACAAGGTCGCGACCACCGGTGACGATGCCCGTGAAGGTCTGACCGCGATCATCTCGGTCAAGGTACCGGATCCGAAGTTCAGCTCGCAGACCAAGGACAAGCTGGTTTCGTCCGAGGTGAAAACTGCAGTCGAACAGGAAATGGGCAAGTACTTCTCCGACTTCCTGCTGGAGAACCCGAACGAAGCCAAGGCCGTCGTCGGCAAGATGATCGACGCAGCGCGCGCCCGTGAAGCAGCACGTAAAGCTCGGGAAATGACCCGCCGCAAAGGTGCGCTGGATATCGCCGGCCTGCCGGGCAAACTGGCCGACTGCCAGGAGAAGGACCCTGCCCTCTCCGAACTCTACCTGGTGGAGGGTGACTCCGCAGGTGGCTCGGCCAAGCAAGGTCGTAACCGCAAGACCCAGGCGATCCTGCCGTTGAAGGGCAAGATCCTCAACGTCGAGAAAGCCCGCTTCGACAAGATGATCTCCTCGCAGGAAGTCGGCACCCTGATCACCGCGCTGGGCTGCGGTATCGGCCGCGAAGAGTACAACATCGAGAAACTGCGCTATCACAACATCATCATCATGACCGATGCTGACGTCGACGGTTCGCACATCCGTACCCTGCTGCTGACTTTCTTCTTCCGTCAGTTGCCCGAACTGATCGAGCGCGGCTACATCTACATCGCCCAGCCGCCGCTGTACAAGGTCAAGAAAGGCAAGCAGGAGCAGTACATCAAGGACGACGAGGCCATGGAAGAGTACATGACCCAGTCGGCCCTGGAAGACGCTGCCCTGTACCTCAACGAATCCGCCCCGCCCGTTTCCGGCCCCGCGCTGGAAACCCTGGTCAACGAATTCCGCGGTGTGATGAAAACCCTGAAGCGTCTGTCGCGTCTGTACCCGCTGGAGCTGACCGAGCACTTCCTGTACCTGCCGGCCGTCTCCGTGGAACAACTGTCCGACCAGGCCAAAATGCAGGAATGGCTGGGCAAGTTCCAGGAGCGCCTGAGCACCGTCGAGAAGTCTGGCCTGCTGTACAAGGCCAGCCTGCGCGAAGATCGCGAGCGCAATATCTGGCTGCCGGAAGTGGAAATCACCTCCCACGGTCTGGCCAGCTACGTCACCTTCAACCGTGACTTCTTCGGTAGCAACGACTACCGCACCGTCACCGCCCTCGGCGCGCAGCTCGCTTCGCTGCTGGAAGAAGGTGCCTACGTGCAGCGTGGTGAGCGCAAGAAGGCCATCAGCGAGTTCAAGGAAGGTCTCGACTGGCTGATGACCGAAAGCACCAAGCGCCACACCATCCAGCGATACAAAGGTCTCGGCGAGATGAACCCGGATCAGCTCTGGGAAACCACCATGGACCCGACCGTGCGCCGCATGCTCAAGGTCACCATTGAAGACGCGATCGCTGCCGACCAGATCTTCAATACCCTGATGGGCGACGCGGTGGAACCACGCCGTGAGTTCATCGAAAGCAATGCGCTGTCGGTTGCCAACCTGGACTTCTGATGTAACTCAGGTAACGCGCTGAACAAGGCCAACCCTTCGAGGTTGGCCTTTTTTATGCGCCTTACCCAACAGCCAACCATTCAGTTCTGAAGTGTTCCACGTGAAACACTTCAAAGCCCGAGCGCTTTCAGCCGACGATAAAGCGTCCGTTCGCTGATCCCCAACTGCTGCGCCAGCGCACTACGCGACCCATCGAAACTCTCCAGCGCATGGGCCAGCCGCGCACGTTCATCCAGGCCACCGCGCCGCACATTGACCCCTATACCCTCCCCGGCAATCTCGGGCGGGAGATGCTGGCTTTGAATCACCCCGTCATCGGCAAACAGCCGTGCCCGTTCCAGCACATTGCGCAGCTCCCGAATGTTGCCTGGGAAGGGATAGGCCTGCAGCAGCCGCAACGCTTGCTTGTCGATCTGCGGCGCACTGGTGCCAACCATGCGTTGAAGCAAGGTCTCGATCAGCAGTGGCAAGTCCTCCGCCCGCTCGCGAAGAGACGGCAAGCGAATCGGAAAACCACTGATGCGGTAATACAGGTCTTCACGGAAGGTCCCGGCAACGGCCATCTCCCGCAGTGGTTTGTGTGTCGCGCAGACCAGCCGAAAATCCGAGTGCACGGTCCTCAGGCTCCCCACCGGACGAAAGCTGCCCGACTCGATCAGCCGTAGCAGTTTGACCTGCATCGCCAGCGGCACTTCGCCAATCTCGTCGAGAAACAGCGTTCCTCCATGAGCCGCCTCCGCCAGACCGGTCTTGCGTTGCAGCGCGCCGGTGAAGGCGCCTTTCTCGTAGCCGAACAGCTCACTCTCGAACAGCGACTCGGTCAGCCCGGTGCAATCCACTACGACCAATGGACCGTCGGCACGTGGACTGCCCATGTGCAGGGCCTTGGCGAAGAGCTCCTTGCCCGTCCCCGACTCGCCCTGCAGCAGTACCGGAATCTGCGCCGGCGCGGCCCGTTTCAGTCCCTCCAGCGCCACCTTGAAGGCTGCCGAACGGCCAACCAATCCTTGTTGTTGCGGCTGTGCCGAAGCCAGGGTGATGCGGTTCATCCGCTCGACGAAGGCGATGACCAGCCCGTGCTCGTCAAGGATCGGCCGCAGTTCCACATCCACATGCTCGGGGCCGCGAGGCGTGTGATGCACATGCAACATGCGCTCGGCTACACGGCTTTCCCGCGCCTTGCGCATCGGGCAGACCTCGCCCGCTTGGTCACAGGGCACGGCGTAGCGATGAGAGACACGATGACACTTGGCGCCCACCGCGCCCCCACCGAACTGGCGCTGATACGCGGCATTGGCAGCGAGGATGTTGTAGTCGGTATCGAGCACGATCGAGGGCAGGGAATCGTGTTCGAGGTAGGACACCAGCGCCTGGATGGCGGGATGGGAAAGGCTGGACATGAGGGTACCTGGCAAAACGCGCAGGGCAGCTTAACCGAAACCCGGGCACTGCCAAAGACTGCCAAAGTCTGCCACCGACCTGCCATCCGCCGTGGCAGTCGCTGTCAGCCGAATGATCCAGACTCAATGAAACCGGAGCTTTTCAGCTATAGACGGCGTGGCACATATCTTGAAAAAGCCAGGGCAACCATTGGCAAGCCCGCGTGCTGGCGCCAGCCAAACAGTCTGGAGAACAAGACCATGATCATCGGCGGCAATCTTTATGTGGAAGCACTGTTCGACAGCGCGACCTGGACCATCAGTTACCTGGTAATGGACCAGCAGACCCGGCACTGCGCCCTGATCGACAGCGTGCTCGACTACGACCCCAAGTCCGGTCGCACCGACACCCATAGCGCCGACCGCCTGATCGAGCGAGTCCGTGAACTGGGCGCCAGCGTGCAATGGATCCTCGAAACCCACGTACATGCCGATCACCTTTCGGCGGCGGCGTACCTGAAAAAGAACCTGGGCGGCCAGTTGGCGATCGGCAGCCAGATCACCCAGGTGCAGAAAACCTTTGGCACCCTGTTCAACGCCGGCCCCGGCTTCGCCCGTGACGGCAGCCAGTTCGACATGTTGTTCGATGACGACCAGGCCTTCACCATCGGCAACCTCAAGGCCCGGGCCCTGCATACCCCCGGACACACTCCGGCGTGCATGACCTTCCTCGTTGAGGAGGATGGCGAGACAGCGGCCTTCGTCGGCGACACCCTGTTCATGCCCGACTACGGCACCGCTCGCTGCGATTTCCCCGGCGCCGACGCGCGCACCCTGTTCCGCTCCATCCAGCGCATCCTCGCCCTGCCCGACCAGACCCGGCTGTTCATGTGCCACGACTACCTGCCGGGTGGCCGCGAGCTGCGCTACATGACCACGGTGGCCGAACAGCGCGCCAGCAATATCCACATCCATGACGGCATCAGCGAGGACGACTTCGCCGCCATGCGCCAGGCCCGCGACGCCACCCTGGAGATGCCGGTGCTGATGCTGCCCTCGGTGCAGATCAACATGCGTAGCGGCCAGTTTCCCGAGCCCGAGGACAACGGCGTCAGCTATCTGAAGATCCCGCTCAACGCCCTGTGAAACGCTTCGAATCATTATTAGAAAGAAGGATGTACCCATGCCTGCTGCCACTCCCCGGCACACCGTCCTGATCGTCGGCGCCGGTGCTGCCGGAATCGCCGTCGCCTCCAGTTTGCTGGCCCGCGACAGCTCCCTCGATATCGCCCTGGTCGATCCTGCCGAGGTGCATTACTACCAACCCGGCTGGACCATGGTCGGCGCCGGTGTCTTCAAGGCGCCGAGCACCGCCCGTACCATGGCCTCCACCCTTCCCGCCGGCGTGCATTGGATCAAGGGCGCGGTCCGCTGCTTCGAGCCGCAAGCCCAGCGCGTGACCCTCACCGATGGCCGGGAGATCGGCTACCAGCAACTGATCGTTTGTCCCGGCCTCAAGCTCGATTGGCAGGCCATCGACGGCCTGGAAGAAACCCTGGGCCGCAATGGCGTGACCTCCAACTACCGCTACGACCTGGCGCCCTACACCTGGGAGCTGGTGAGGAACCTGCGCGAAGGCCGCGCCCTGTTCACCCAGCCACCAATGCCGATCAAATGCGCCGGGGCACCGCAGAAGGCCATGTACCTGTCCTGCGATCACTGGCTGCGTAACGGTCGGCTCGGTACCGTCCGGGCGCAATTCTTCAACGCCGGTGCGGTGCTGTTCGGCGTGGCCGACTATGTGCCGGCGCTGATGGAGTATGTGGATCGCTACGGCATCGAGCTGAACTACAGCCATCGCTTGATGGCGGTGGATGGCCCGAACCGGCGCGCGACCTTCCTCCGTACCCTGGCCGACGGCACGACGGAAACCTTGGTCCAGCCCTTCGACATGCTCCATGTCGTACCGCCGCAGATCGCTCCCGAGGTGATCCGCAACAGTCCCCTGGCTGACCCGGCGGGCTGGCTCGATGTCGATCCGGCAACCCTGCGTCATCGCACCTTCGCCAACGTCCACGGCTTGGGAGACGTGATCAACACCACCAATGCCAAGACCGCTGCTGCCGCACGCAAACAAGCTCCGGTGGTAGCCAACAACGTGCTGGTGGCCCTCGGTCGCCTGCCCACCCTGATGGCTTACGACGGCTACGGCTCCTGTCCGTTGACCGTCGCCCGCGGCAAGATCGTCCTCGCCGAATTCACCTACGGCGGCAAGCTGGCGCCGAGCTTCCCCCGCTGGTTGCTGGACGGTCGCAAAGCGACCCGGTTGGCCTGGTGGCTGAAGGCACGGGTGCTGCCGCCGCTGTACTGGCGCGGCATGCTCAAGGGCCGGGAATGGCTGGCCAAGCCGATGCCAATGACGCGTGAGGCACGCTCGTGATGGAACACGATCTGCTAGGTGGCGTGCTGGGTGCCATCGTCGGTTTGATCCTGGCCTTGACCGGCGCGGGCGGCGGGATCCTCGCGGTGCCGCTGCTGGTATTCGGTCTGGGCCTGACCATGGTCGAGGCCGCGCCAGTCGGCTTGCTGGCGGTGGGGCTGGCGGCTGCGCTGGGGGCGATCCTTGGCTGGCGCCAGGGGCTGGTGCGCTACCGCGCCGCCTTCTTCATCGCTGCGCTGGGGCTGCTGACGGCGCCGTTCGGCCTGTGGCTGGCCCACCGCCTGCCGAATGTGCCACTGGCTCTGGTGTTCTCTGTAGTACTGGTCTATGCCTGCGCACGGATATTTCTCAAGGCAAGGCGTGAACTGCGTGGCGAGTCGCCCTGCGCCAACCGCAAGCTGCAGCCGTGCGTGCTCAACCCGCTGCAAGGGCGCCTGCGCTGGACCCTGCCCTGCGCCCGCGCACTGGCCTTCACCGGGATGCTCAGCGGACTGTTGTCGGGGGTGCTCGGCGTCGGTGGCGGCTTCGTCATCATCCCCGCGTTGGGGCGCTACACCAATCTGGATATGAAGAGCATGGTCGCGACCTCCCTGGCGGTGATCGCGCTGGTCTCCACCGGCAGCGTGCTGACCGCCAGCCTCAGCGGCGTGATGCACTGGACGGTGGGCGCGCCTTTTGCCGTGGGCGCCCTGCTCGGCCTGCTGGGCGGTCGCCAGGTTGCCCATCACCTGGCCGGGCCGCGTCTGCAGCAGGCCTTTGCCATCGTCGGGATTGGTGCGGCGCTGCTGCTGGCCGGCAACACCCTACTCGGCCAGTAACTCATCCTGCTCATCCGCACACAGCGCCAGCAGGTAGTCCCACACCACCCGCAGGCGCACCGACTTGTGCAGTTCGCGACGGGTGCTGATCCAGTAGCTGCGCTGGATGGTTTCACTCGGCAGGATGCGCACCAGCTCCGGGTCGTGGCGGGCCATGTAGTTGGGCAACACGGCGATGCCCAGCCCCGCCCGCGCGGCGTGTTGCTGGGCAATCACGCTGGTGCTGCGGAACACCACGTTCGGCGCCCGGCAGAAGCTGTTGAGAAACAGCAGCTCCTGGCTGAACAGCAGGTCGTCGACATAGCCGATCCAGCTGTGCCGGGCGAGGTCCTCGCGGCTGTTCAATGCTGGCGCCCGGGCCAGGTAGTCGCGGCTGGCGTAGAGCGCCAGGCGATAGTCGGTGAGCTTGCGGGTGATCAGCAGGTCGGCGTTGGGCCGCTCCAGGTGGATGCTGATTTCCGCCTCGCGGTTGATGATGCTGACGAAGCGCGGCACCGCCACCAGCTCCACTTCAAGCCCCGGATACCGCTCGAACAGCCCACCCATGCGCGGGGTGAAAAACACGATGCCGATGCCTTCGGTCACCCCCAGGCGGATCTTGCCCAGCGGCGTGATGGCCTGGGTGATCTCCTCCTGCGCCAGCAGCGCGACATTCTCCATCGCCTCCGCATGCTTGAGCAGGGCTTGCCCGGAGGGCGTCAGTTCATAACCCTGGGCATGCTGGACAAACAACGCCGTGCCCAGGCTCTCCTCGATATTTTCGATATGCCGGGCCACCGTGCTGTGGGTGGTGTTGAGGCGCTTGGCTGCCGTGAGCAGGCGGCCACTGCGCTGGAGTTCAAGAAAAAACCGCAGATCATTCCAGTCGAACATGCTGTTCCCGTTAATCGCTGGTCGCGCCGGCGCTGTGTTAAAACGCACAACGGTTGAGTGAAATCTCTCGTTTTCAACTCGAAATTAATCAACAACACTGAAGGAAGACAAGAATAAAAATCAGGCGCGAGGTTTGAAATGCCATCAGCCGATCTGTCCTACGACTACGTCATCGTCGGTGCCGGCCCTGCGGGCTGCCTGCTGGCCAATCGCCTGTCCGCCGACCCTTCCTGCCGCGTCGCCCTGCTCGAAGCCGGCGGCCGCGACAACTACCCCTGGATTCACATCCCGGTGGGCTACCTCTACTGCATTGGCAATCCGCGCACCGACTGGTGCTTCAAGACCGAGAACCAGCCCGGCCTCAACGGCCGCAGTCTGGGTTATCCACGGGGCAAGGTGCTCGGCGGCTGCTCCTCCATCAACGGCATGATCTACATGCGCGGGCAGTCCGGTGATTACGACCGCTGGGCCGAACAAGGCAATCCGGGTTGGGCCTGGAAGGACGTGCTGCCGCTGTTCAAGGCCAGCGAACGGCACTTCGCCGGGACGGGTGAAGTGCATGGCGGCGAAGGTGAATGGCGGGTGGAACAGCAGCGCTATTCCTGGCCCATCCTCGATGCGTTCCGCGAGGCAGCAGCGCAGCAGGGCATCGCCAGCGTCGATGACTTCAACGGTGGCGACAACCAGGGCTGTGGATACTTTCAGGTCAACCAGAAAGCCGGGGTGCGCTGGAACGCCTCCAAGGCCTTCCTGCGGCCGATCGCCAACCGCCCCAATCTCGATGTGCTCACCGGTGTCGAGGTGGATCGGGTGATCCTTGAGAACGGCCGTGCAGTGGCGGTGCGGGGGCGCCGGGAAGGTCAGTGGCAAGCTTTCATGGCCCGTCGCGAGATCCTGCTATGCGCTGGCTCCGTCGGCTCTCCGGGCATCCTGCAGCGCTCCGGCATCGGCCCCAGGCCCTTGCTGGAACGCCTGGGCATCGGCGTGCAGCACGAGTTGCCGGGCGTCGGCGGCAATCTCCAGGACCACCTGCAACTGCGCCTGATCTACCAGGTGGATAACGTGCGCACCCTCAACCAGGTCGCCAACAGCCTGGTCGGCAAGATGGGCATGGGCCTGCGCTACCTCTACGACCGCAGCGGCCCGCTGGCGATGGCGCCGAGCCAGTTGGGGGCGTTCGTCCGCTCCGGCCCGGAACAGACCTCGGCCAACCTGCAATACCACGTGCAGCCGCTGTCGCTGGACCGCTTTGGCGAGCCGCTGCACCGCTTCGCCGCGTTCACCGCCTCGGTGTGCAACCTGCGCCCGGCCAGCCGCGGGCGTGTGGATATCCGCTCCGCCGACCCGGCGGTGGCACCGCTGATCGACCCCAACTACCTCAGCGAAGCCGAAGACCTCAAGGTCGCCGCCCAGGCCATCCGCCTGACCCGCGCCATCGTCGCCTCCCCTGCCCTGGCGCCGTTCTCGCCAAGGGAATACCTGCCGGGCGCCGCGCTGACCAGCGAGGAAGAACTGCAAAAAGCCGCCGGCCAGATCGGCACCACCATCTTCCACCCGGTGGGCACCTGCCGCATGGGCAACGGTCCGCTGGATGTGGTGGACGCGCAACTGCGCGTGCATGGCATCCCTGGCCTGCGCATCGCCGATGCTTCGATCATGCCGAACATCGTCTCCGGCAATACCTGCTCCCCCACCTTGATGATCGCGGAGAAGGCCGCGCAACTGATTCGCCAGGGCCACGAGGCCAGCGGCAACCGCAGTGACCGAGCAACGATAACGACGCCCTGAGCCTTGCCCGGGCGGCGCGCAACAGTGACACCGGCAGCAGTCGACCGGTGTCGACAGTGGACAACAACAATAATCACTGTGCCCCCACAAGGGGCCGAGGACAGCACGATGTCGGACACCCTCCAGCAACAGGGCGCAACCACGACGGCCAGCAGTCGCCGTGAAGAGCGCAAGATCATTTTCGCGTCATCCCTCGGGACGGTTTTCGAGTGGTATGACTTTTTTCTCTACGGGGCCCTGGCCGCGGTCATCAGCAAGCAGTTTTTCGCCGGGGTCAACGACACCACGGCGTTCATCTTCGCGCTGATGGCCTTTGCCGCGGGCTTCCTGGTCCGTCCCTTCGGTGCGCTGGTGTTCGGCCGCCTGGGCGACATGATCGGACGCAAGTACACCTTCCTGGTCACCATCGTCCTCATGGGCCTGTCGACCTTCGCCGTCGGCCTGCTGCCCACCTACGCCAGCATCGGCATTGCCGCGCCGATCATCCTGGTGGTGCTGCGCATGCTCCAGGGCCTGGCCCTGGGCGGTGAGTACGGTGGCGCGGCGACCTACGTGGCCGAGCACGCACCGCCCGGCAAGCGTGGTTTCCACACCGGCTTCATCCAGTCCACTGCCACCCTCGGCCTGCTGCTGTCGCTGCTGGTGGTCCTCGCCAGCCGCTACATCAGCGGCGACCAGTTCGAAACCTGGGGCTGGCGCTTGCCGTTCCTGCTGTCCATCGTCCTGCTGGCGATCTCCACCTGGATCCGCATGAGCATGCACGAGTCGCCGGCCTTCGTGAAAATGAAGGCCCAAGGCAAGGTCAGCAAATCGCCGATCCGCGAGTCGTTCACCTCCTGGCCCAACCTCAAGGTGGTCCTGACCGCCCTGTTCAGCATAAACGCCGGGCAGGCGGTGACCTTCTACACCGCGCAGTTCTACGTGCTGTTCTTCATGACCCAGATGCTCAAGGTCGACCCGGCCCAGGCCAACACCCTGCTGATCATCAGCGTGGTGATCGGCGCGCCGTTCTTCGTCTTCTTCGGCTGGCTGTCGGACCGCATCGGGCGCAAGCCGATCCTCATGACCGGCCTGCTGTTGGCGACAGTCCTGTACTTCCCGCTGTTCAAGGCGCTCAGCCATTACGCCAATCCGCAGATCGACGCCGCCAGCCGCCAGTCCCCCATCGTGGTGATGGCCGACCCGGCCGGCTGTACCTTTCAGTTCGACCCTGTGGGTAAAGCGCGCTTTGACAGCCCGTGCGACAAGGTCAAGACCTTCCTGGTCAAGCAGGGCCTGCCGTACAGCTCGCAGTCGCTGCCGGCCGGCAGTGCGGTGGCGGTGACCATCGGTGAGCAGCGCATCGACGGCTTCGACGAAGCCGCCATGCGTGGGGCAATCGAGAAGGCCGGCTATCCGGCCAAGGCCGATGCCGGCAGCGTCAACCAGCCGATGGTGGTGCTGCTGATCGTGGCCATGATCCTGATCGCCACCATGACCTATGGCCCGCTGGCGGCGGTGATGGTCGAGCTGTTCCCGACCCGTATCCGCTACACCTCGATGTCCCTGCCCTATCACATCGGCAACGGCTGGTTCGGCGGCTTCCTGCCCACTGTGTCGTTCGCTTTGGTGGTGTACACCGGGGATATCTTCTACGGGCTCTGGTACCCGATCCTGATCACCGGTGTCAGTCTGGTGGTCGGCTTGTTCTGCCTGAAGGAGACCCGCGACGTGGATATCGACAAGGTGTGAATAACAGGCACAAAAAAACCGGCGTAAAAGCCGGTTTTTTTATTCCGCGAAAAAACTTATGCACGATTTACATGAAGCCTTCATACACAGAAATATGTATGAGGATCAGCAAGTTACAGTCACTTTTCGCGAGTCATCCAAATATTGTCAACAAGTTATCCACAGAACGCTCAGGCTACCGAGGCGGTTTCGCTGGCGGCCTGTTGCGGCGGCAGTGAACCCATGTCGCGCTGGGTCTGTTCGTTCCAGGCGGCGGCACGGTCGTTCAGCTCGGCGATGGCCCGTGGACCGCTGCCCTCGGCCCACATCGGCTGGCCAATGACCACCTCGATGGTGCCGGAACGCTTGCCCCAACCTTCCTTCGGCCAGTATTTGCCGGCGTTGTGGGCAATCGGCAGGATCGGCAGGTTGGCGTTTACCGCCAGGGCCGCGCCGCTGCGCGAGAACTTGCCGATCTGGCCGAATGGCACGCGGGTGCCTTCGGGGAAGATCAGCACCCAGACGTTCTGCTTGAGCAGTTCGTCGCCCTTGGCCGCCACCTGCTTGAGAGCGACTTTCGGGTTGTCGCGGTCGATGGCGATGGGCCGCAGCATGGCCATGGCCCAGCCGAAGAACGGCACGAACAGCAATTCGCGCTTGAGCACCTGGCTCAAGGGCTGGAAATAGGCGGAGAGGAAGAAGGTTTCCCAGGTGCTCTGGTGATTGGAGACGATCACGCAAGGCCGCTCAGGGATGTTCTCGGCGCCGGTCACCTTGACCTTGATGCCGAGGAACACGCGCACCAGCACCAGCGCGAAGCGGCACCAGTAGACGTTGATGAAGCGATAGCGCACGGGGAACGACAGGAACGGTGCAACAAAGAAGCTCAGCGAGCACCAGAGCAGCGAACTGGTCCCCAGCAGCACATAGAACAGGAAAATTCTGATCGCCTGCAGGATCGACATAGCAGCGTGTACCGTTGCGGGCGTGCCCGCCTGAAGTAAGAACGCGCCCGCAAGGGCGGACGCGTCAGGTGTGGATAAGTTCTCTGGCGATGGCGGCCAGGTCGTCGAAAATCAGTGTATCCGTCGGTACGCCTTTGGCGAGGGTCTTCTCACCTTTGCCGGTACGTACCAGAACCGGTTGTGCATCGACGGCCAACGCGGCCTCCAGGTCACCCTTGCTGTCGCCGACGAACCACACGCCGGTCAGCTCGACGCCGTAATGCCCGGCGATCTGCCGCAGCATGCCCGGCTTGGGCTTGCGGCAAGCGCAGCCTTCATCCGGGCCATGAGGGCAGTAGACGATCAGGCCGACCTCGCCGCCCTGCTCCGCCACCAGCTCGCGCAGGCGGGCGTGCATGGCGTCTAGGGTCGACAGCGGGTAATAGCCGCGAGCGATGCCGGACTGGTTGGTGGCCACTGCCACCGTCCAGCCGGCCTTGCTCAACTGCGCGATGGCCTCGATCGAGCCGGGAATCGGGATCCACTCCTCCAGCGACTTGATGTAGGCGTCGGAGTCCTGGTTGATCACCCCGTCACGATCGAGAATCAGCAGTTTCAAGGCTTACCCCAGCAGCGAGATGTCGGCCACGCCCAGGAACAGGCCGCGCAGGCGGCTGAGCAGGGCATAACGGTTGGCACGCACATTGGCGTCCTCGGCATTGACCATCACCGCTTCGAAGAACGCGTCCACCGGCTCGCGCAGGGCGGCCAGACGGGCCAGCGACTCGGTGTACTGGCGTGCGGCAGCCATCGGCTGCACAGCCTGGTCGGCCTGCTGGATCGCCGAGTACAGCGAGAACTCGTTGGCGTTGTCGAAGTACTTCGGTTCGACCTGGCTGGCGATGGTGCCTTCGAACTTGCTCAGCAGGTTCGACACGCGCTTGTTCACCGCGGCCAGGGCCTCGGCTTCCGGCAGCTTGCGGAAGGCCTGCACGGCCTGCACGCGCTGGTCGAAGTCCAGGGCCGAACCCGGCTTCAGGGCACGTACCGACAGGTAGGTGGCAACGTCGATGCCTTCGTCTTCGTAGCGCGCACGCAGGCGGTCGAAGATGAACTCCAGCACCTGGTCGGCCAGGCCGGCGGCCTTGACCTTGGCGCCGAACTGCTCGACGGCCACGGTCACCGCGCCGGTCAGGTCCAGGTCCAGTTGTTTCTCGATCAGGATGCGCAGTACGCCCAGGGCCGCACGACGCAGGGCGTAGGGGTCCTTGGAGCCGGTCGGCAGCATGCCGATGCCGAAGATACCGACCAGGGTGTCGAGCTTGTCGGCGATGGCCACGGCCGCACCGGTCAGGGTCGACGGCAGCTCGGCGCCAGCACCGCGCGGCATGTACTGCTCGTTCAGGGCCAGGGCGACGTCTTCCGGCTCGCCGTCGTTGAGCGCGTAGTAGTAACCGGCAACACCCTGCATCTCAGGGAATTCGCCGACCATCTCGGTAGCCAGGTCGCACTTCGACAGCAGGCCGGCGCGCGCCGCGCGCTGGGCGTCGCCGCCGAGCTTGCCGGCGATGTACGCGGCCAGCTTGGAAACCCGCTCGGCCTTGTCGAACACGCTGCCCAGCTGGGCCTGGAAGACCACGTTCTGCAGGCGCTCGTTGAAGCTTTCCAGCGGCTGCTTCTTGTCCTGCTTGAAGAAGAACTCTGCGTCGGTCAGGCGTGGACGCACGACCTTCTCGTTGCCTTCGATGATCTGCTTCGGATCGCGGCTCTCGACGTTGGCCACGGTGATGAAGCGCGGCAGCAGCTTGCCGTCGACGTCCAGCAGGCAGAAGTACTTCTGGTTGTCCTGCATGGTGGTGATCAGGGCTTCC
Organism: Pseudomonas sp. FG98; assembly: GCF_057808595.1. Classification (NCBI taxonomy): domain Bacteria; kingdom Pseudomonadati; phylum Pseudomonadota; class Gammaproteobacteria; order Pseudomonadales; family Pseudomonadaceae; genus Pseudomonas; species Pseudomonas sp. FG98. The sequence continues at coordinate 328,327 of NZ_JBMDIJ010000001.1, forward strand.
TGCGGCACTTCGAGGAAACGCTCCTCGAACGAGCAGACCAGCGGCACCGGCCACTCGACCAGCGCGGTCACTTCGTCCAGCAGCGCCGGCGGCACGATGGCAGTGCCTTCCTGCTGCATGGCCAGCTCGGCGGTACGCTTGGCGATCAGTTCGCGACGCTCGGCGAAATCAGCCAGGACGTAGGCCTTGCGCAGGTCTTCCTGGTAGTTGGCCGGGGCGCTGATGCGCACGTTTTCCGGGTGGTGGAAGCGGTGGCCGCGGGATTCGCGACCGGCTTTCTGGGCGAGGATGGTGCAGTCGATGACTTCATCACCGAGCAGCATCACCAGCCACTGGGTCGGCCGCACGAACTCTTCCTTGCGCGCGCCCCAGCGCATGCGCTTGGGAATCGGCAGGTCGTTCAGCGAATCTTCGACGATGGTCGGCAGCAGGCTGGCGGTGGCCTTGCCCGGGATGTGCTGGGAGAAGCGCAGCTTGGCGCCGCTCTGGTCGATCTCGGAGAGGTCGACGCCGCACTTCTTGGCGAAGCCCAGGGCGGCCTGGGTCGGGTTGCCTTCGGCATCGAAGGCGGCCTGGCGGGGCGGGCCGTCCACGTTGATGCTGCGGTCCGGCTGCTGGGTATCCAGGTTGCGGATCAGCACGGCCAGACGGCGCGGCGCGGCGTAGACGGTCTTGTCGCTGTAGTTCAGGCCGGCGGCCTGCAGGCCTTTCTCGATACCGGCGAGGAAGGCGTCGCCGAGGGGGGCGAGGGCTTTCGGTGGCAGTTCTTCGGTGCCCAGTTCAACCAGGAAATCTTGAGCACTCATTCCGCAGCCTCCAGCTTGGCCAACACTTCATCACGCAATTCGGGGGTCGCCATCGGGAAGCCGAGACGGGCACGGGCTTGCAGGTAGCTCTGGGCCACGGCCCGGGCCAGGGTGCGCACGCGCAGGATGTAACGCTGGCGCTCGGTTACCGAGATGGCGCGGCGGGCGTCCAGCAGGTTGAAGGTGTGCGAGGCCTTGAGGACCATTTCGTAGGTCGGCAGCGGCAGCTCCAGCTCGATCAGGCGGTTCGCTTCGCTCTCGTAGAAGTCGAACAGTTCGAACAGCTTCTCGACGTTGGCGTGCTCGAAGTTGTAGGTCGACTGCTCCACTTCGTTCTGGTGGAACACATCGCCGTAGGTGACCTTGCCGAACGGACCGTCGGTCCACACCAGGTCATACACCGAGTCGACGCCCTGCAGGTACATGGCCAGGCGCTCGAGACCGTAGGTGATCTCGCCGGTGACCGGCAGGCACTCGATGCCGCCGACCTGCTGGAAGTAGGTGAACTGGGTGACTTCCATGCCGTTGAGCCAGATTTCCCAGCCCAGGCCCCAGGCGCCGAGGGTCGGCGATTCCCAGTTGTCTTCGACGAAACGGATGTCGTGAACCAGCGGGTCGAGACCGATGGCCTTCAGCGAGCCCAGGTACAGTTCCTGGAAGTTCGCCGGGTTCGGCTTCAGGACCACCTGGAACTGATAGTAGTGCTGCAGGCGGTTGGGGTTTTCGCCGTAGCGGCCATCGCCCGGACGGCGGCTTGGCTGGACATAGGCGGCGTTCCAGGTCTCAGGGCCTACGGCGCGCAGAAACGTGGCGGTATGAAAAGTGCCGGCGCCCACTTCCATATCGTAGGGCTGAAGCACCACACAACCTTGCTCGGCCCAGTACTGCTGGAGCGCGAGGATCAAGTCTTGGAAGGTACGCACGGCTGGCGTAGGCTGGCTCACGAAATTCACCTGTTTCTAGGGCTGCGAATATAAAGAGCGGGAGTATAACCCGATTCGCCCCGGCCTCTACCCATGGTGCTTTATGCCACGTTGCTTTTGGTGTACCGACGATCCGCTGTACCAGGCTTATCACGACCACGAGTGGGGCACGCCGCAACGCGACCCGGGGCAGCTATTCGAGATGCTTTTGCTCGAAGGGTTCCAGGCCGGACTTTCGTGGATCACGGTGTTGAAGAAACGCCAGCGTTATCGCGAGGTGCTGTTCGGCTTCGATCCGCAACGGCTGGCCGAGATGAGCGACGAGGAAATCGAAGAGCGCATGCTCGACCCCGGCATCATCCGCAACCGCCTCAAGCTCAACGCCGCGCGGCGCAATGCGCGGGCCTGGCTGGCGCTGGAAGACCCGGCGGCGCTGCTCTGGTCCTTCGTCGGCGGCGCGCCGAAGATCAATCATTTCGCGGGCCGAGGTGACGTGCCAGCGGTCACCGACGAAGCCAAGGCGATGAGCAAGGCCCTGCAGAAAGCCGGCTTCACCTTCGTCGGCCCGACCATCTGCTACGCCTTCATGCAGGCCACCGGCATGGTCATGGACCACACCACCGATTGCGATCGATACGCCGCCCTGCTGCGCTGACGGTTACAATGCCCGGCTTGTGAATGGAGGAACCTGCCTGTGGATAAATTCAAGGGCGCCTTGATGGTCGGGGCGCTGCGACTGTTTGCCAAGCTCCCCTGGGGCGCGGTGCAGCGTGTTGGCGCGGCCATCGGCTGGATCATGTGGAAAGTCCCGAACAGCTCCCGCGAAGTGGTGCGCATCAACCTGGCCAAGTGCTTCCCGGAGATGGACCCGGTCGAACGCGAGAAGCTGGTGGGGCGCACGCTGATGGATATCGGCAAGTCCTTCACCGAAAGCGCCTGCGCCTGGATCTGGCCGGCGCAGCGCTCGATCGACCTGGTGCGCGAAGTCGAGGGCCTGGAAGTGCTGCAGGAAGCCCTGGCCTCGGGCAAGGGTGTGGTCGGCATCACCAGCCATCTGGGCAACTGGGAAGTGCTCAACCACTTCTATTGCAGCCAGTGCAAACCGATCATTTTCTACCGCCCGCCGAAGCTCAAGGCGGTGGACGACCTGCTGCGCGAGCAGCGTGTGCAACTGGGCAACCGCGTTGCGCCGTCGACCAAGGAAGGCATCCTCAGCATCATCAAGGAAGTGCGCAAGGGTGGTCAGGTGGGCATTCCGGCGGATCCGGAGCCGGCGGAATCGGCGGGGATCTTCGTGCCGTTCCTGGGCACGAAAGCGCTGACCAGCAAGTTCGTGCCGAACATGCTGGCGGGCGGCAAGGCGGTGGGGGTGTTCCTGCATGCCCTGCGCCTGCCGGATGGCAGTGGCTTCAAGGTGATCCTCGAAGCGGCGCCGGAAGCGATGTACAGCACCGACACTGAAACCTCGGCAGCGGCCATGAGCCAGGTTGTGGAAAAGTATGTGCGGGCCTATCCGAGCCAGTACATGTGGAGCATGAAGCGCTTCAAGAAGCGCCCGGCTGGCGAAGCTCGCTGGTACTAAGGGCCTCATCGCTGGCAAGCCAGCTCCCACAGGTATTGCGTGCGACGCGGACCTTGTGGGAGCTGGCTTGCCAGCGATGAATTCAACTCAGTTACCGGCCTTGTCCAGCTTCTTCAGAAACACCGCCATCTCCTTCTCGGCCTGTTTGTCTCCATGGGCCTGAGCCGCCGCGATCCCCCGCTCCCAGGCCTCCCGCGCCGCCGAGTTATCCCCAGCCGCCACCCAGGCCTTGCCCAGCAGCTTCCACGCCGCCGAATACTTCGGATCCAGCTCCACGCACCGCGCCAGATGCACCGCCGCCTCTGCGCCATTGCCTTCATCCAGCCACGACTTGCCCAGGCCAAAGCGCAGCAACGGGTTATCCACACCCTTGGCCAGCATCTTTTCCAGCGATTCGCGCATGGTGTCGCTCCTTAGAAGAACGTCAGGCCGACGTGGAACAGCTTCTCCACATCGCGGATGTACTTTTTATCCACAACGAACAGGATCACGTGGTCGCCACTGCGGATCACCGTGTCGTCGTGGGCGATCAGCACTTTCTCGTCGCGGATGATCGCGCCAATGGTGGTGCCCGGCGGCACGTTGATGTCTTCGATGGCCTTGTCCACCACCTTGCTCGACTTGGCATCGCCCCGGGCGATCACCTCGATGGCTTCCGCCGCACCCCGGCGCAGCGAGTGCACGCTGACGATATCGCCACGGCGCACGTGGGCCAGCAGGGTGCCGATGGTGGCCAGCTGCGGACTGATGGCGATATCGATCTCGCCGCCTTGCACCAGGTCGACGTAGGCCGGGTTGTTGATGATGGTCATCACCTTGCGCGCGCCCAGGCGCTTGGCCAGCAGCGACGACATGATGTTGGCTTCGTCGTCGTTGGTCAGGGCCAGGAAGATGTCGGCGTCGGCGATGTTCTCTTCCAGCAACAGGTCGCGGTCCGAGGCGCTGCCCTGCAAGACCACGGTGCTGTCGAGGTTGTCCGAGAGGTAACGGCAGCGCGCCGCGTTCATCTCGATGATCTTCACCTGGTAACGGCTTTCGATGGCCTCGGCCAGGCGCTCGCCGATCTGCCCGCCACCGGCGATCACCACGCGCTTGTTGGTTTCGTCGAGGCGGCGCAGCTCGCCCATCACCGCGCGGATGTCTTCCTTGGCGGCGATGAAGAACACTTCGTCGTCGGCCTCGATCACCGTATCGCCCTGCGGCAGGATCGGCCGGTCACGGCGGAAGATCGCCGCCACGCGGGTATCGACGTTGGGCATGTGCGCGCGGATCTGGCGCAGTTGCTGGCCCACCAGCGGGCCGCCGTAGTAGGCCTTGACCGCCACCAGTTGCGCCTTGCCCTCGGCGAAGTCGATCACCTGCAGGGCGCCGGGCTGTTCGATCAGGCGCTTGATGTAGTGGGTCACCACCTGTTCCGGGCTGATCAGCACGTCCACCGGGATGGCTTCGTTGTCGAACAGGCCGGCGCGGGTCAGGTAGGCCGACTCGCGCACCCGGGCGATCTTGGTCGGGGTGTGGAACAGGGTGTAGGCCACCTGGCAGGCGACCATGTTGGTCTCGTCGCTGTTGGTCACCGCCACCAGCATGTCGGCATCGTCAGCGCCGGCCTGGCGCAGGATGGTCGGGAACGAGCCCCGGCCCTGGACGGTGCGGATATCCAGGCGATCGCCAAGATCGCGCAGGCGGTCGCCATCGGTGTCGACCACGGTGATGTCGTTGGCTTCGCTGGCCAGGTGTTCGGCCAGCGTGCCGCCGACCTGCCCCGCGCCGAGGATGATGATCTTCATCCGCTGTCCCCTTCCCTATTCTTATTGACCGCGTGCGGCGGCGATCTTGATCAGCTTGGCGTAGTAGAAACCATCATGCCCGCCCTCCTGGGCGAGCAACTGGCGACCGTGGGGCTGGCGGATGCCGGCGTCGGTGGCCAGGTCCAGCTCGCGGGCGCCGGGGGTGCGGGCAAGGAACGCCGCGATCACCTCGGTGTTTTCCGTGGGCAGGGTCGAGCAGGTGGCGTAGAGCAGCATGCCGCCGACTTCGAGGGTCGGCCACAGGGCGTCGAGCAGTTCGCCCTGGAGGCTGGCGAGGGCGGCGATATCGTCGGCCTGGCGGGTCAGCTTGATGTCCGGATGACGGCGGATCACCCCGGTGGCCGAGCACGGCGCGTCGAGGAGGATGCGCTGGAAGCCCTTGCCGTCCCACCAACTGGCGGTGTCGCGGGCGTCGCAGGCGATCAACTGGGCGTCGAGGCCGAGGCGGTCGAGGTTCTCGCGCACGCGGGTCAGGCGCTTGGCTTCCAGGTCGATGGCGACCACGCCGGCCAGTTTCGGCTCGGCTTCGAGCAGGTGGCAGGTCTTGCCGCCGGGGGCGCAGCAGGCGTCCAGCACCCGTTGGCCGGGAGCCAGTTCGAGCAGGTCGGCGGCCAGTTGCGCGGCTTCGTCCTGCACGCTGATCCAGCCTTCGGCGAAGCCGGGCAGATCACGCACGTCCTTGGCTTCGGCGAGGAGGATGCCGTCGCGGCTGTACTGGCACGGCGCGGCTTCGATGCCGGCCTGGCGCAGCAGATCGAGGTAGGCGTCGCGGCTGTGATGGCGGCGGTTGACCCGCAGGATCATTGGCGGATGGGCATTGTTGGCCGCGCAGATGGCTTCCCACTGCTCCGGCCAGAAGGCCTTCAGCGACTTCTGCAACCAGCGCGGGTGGGCGGTGCGCACCACGGGGTCGCGCTCCATTTCCGCCAGCAGCTCGTTGCCCTCGCGCTGGGCGCGGCGCAACACGGCGTTGAGCAGGCCCTTGGCCCACGGCTTCTTCAGCTTGTCGGCGCAGCCCACGGTCTCGCCGATGGCGGCGTGCTCGGGCACGCGGGTGTAGAACAGTTGATACAGACCCACCAGCATCAACGCATTCACATCGGCATCGGCACTTTTGAACGGCTTTTGCAGCAGGCGCTCGGCCAGGGCCGACAGGCGCGGCTGCCAACGTGCGGTACCGAAGGCGAGGTCCTGGGTCAGGCCGCGGTCGCGGGCCTCGACCTTGTCCAGTTGCGCCGGCAGGGAACTGTTCAGCGAAGCCTTGCCGCTGAGCACGGCAGCAAGGGCGCGGGCGGCAGCCAGACGCGGGTTCATTGGCCGAGCACCGTGCCGCTGGCGAATTTCTCGCGGCGGCTGTTGAACAGGTCGCTGAAGTTCAGCGCCTTGCCGCCGGGCAGTTGCAGGCGGGTCAGGCACAGCGCGCCGTCACCACAGGCGACGATCAGGCCGTCCTTGCTGGCGGAGAGGATTTCACCTGGCGCGCCCTTGCCTTCGGCGGTCTTGGCGGCAAGCACTTTTAACGCTTCGCCACTGAGGGTGCTGTGGCAGATCGGCCACGGGTTGAAGGCGCGTACCAGGCGTTCCAGCTCATCGGCCGGGCGGCTCCAGTCCAGGCGCGCTTCGTCCTTGTTCAGCTTGTGTGCATAAGTGGCCAGGGCATCATCCTGCACTTCGCCTTGCAGGGTGCCGGCGTCGAGGCCGGCAATGGCCTCGAGTACAGCGGGCGGGCCGAGTTCGGCGAGACGGTCATGCAGGCTGCCGCCGGTGTCATCGGCGCTGATCGGGGTGCTGACCTTGAGCAGCATCGGCCCGGTGTCGAGGCCGGCTTCCATGCGCATCACGGTCACGCCGCTTTCTGCATCGCCGGCTTCTACCGCGCGCTGGATCGGCGCGGCACCACGCCAGCGTGGCAGCAGCGAGGCGTGGCTGTTGATGCAGCCGTGTTTGGGAATATCCAGCACCACTTGCGGCAGGATCAGGCCGTAGGCCACCACCACCATCAGGTCCGGCGCCAGCGCCGCCAGTTCGGCCTGGGCCTCGGCGTTGCGCAGGGTCGGCGGTTGCAGCACCGGGATGCCGTTATCCACAGCCAATTGCTTGACCGGGCTCGGCATCAGCTTCTGCCCGCGACCGGCCGGGCGGTCCGGCTGGGTGTAGACGGCGATGATTTCGTGCTGGCTGGCCAGCAGGGCCTTGAGGTGTTCGGCGGCAAACTCGGGGGTGCCCGCGAAGACGATGCGCATGCAGTGCTCGCTTAAAAGAAAAAGGCTTGCCGGAGCAAGCCTTCAGGAGTGAGGAGGATCAAGCTTGCTGGCGGTGCTGCTTTTCCAGCTTCTTCTTGATGCGGTCGCGTTTGAGCGTGGACAGGTAATCGACGAACAGCTTGCCGTTGAGGTGGTCGCACTCGTGCTGGATGCACACGGCCAGCAGGCCTTCGGCGATCAGCTCGTAGGGCTTGCCGTCGCGGTCCAGGGCCTTGACCCGGACTTGCAGCGGACGGTCGACGTTCTCGTAGAAGCCCGGCACCGACAGGCAGCCTTCCTGATACTGGCCCATGTCGTTGGTCAGTTCTTCCAGCTCGGGGTTGATGAACACCCGCGGCTCGCTGCGATCTTCGCTGAGGTCCATGACCACCACGCGCTTGTGCACGTTGACCTGGGTGGCGGCGAGGCCGATGCCCGGGGCGTCGTACATGGTTTCAAACATGTCATCCACCAACTGGCGGATGGCGTCGTCCACTTCCGTCACCGGTTTGGCGATGGTGCGAAGGCGCGGGTCCGGGAATTCGAGGATGTTCAGAATGGCCATAGGCGTATGAGCTGCACTGTGCGTTGGGTGACAAACATGAACGCACATAATAAAGGGATTCGGCGCATTCGGCACCTGTGAAAAGGTCGGCTAGGGTTGGAAAACCGGCTTTCGACGAGAGTTGTCAAAGTATTATCAACAGAGTTATCCACAGGTTTTGAAATGTGGATGGCCGCCACAAGATCAAGGATGGTCTTATGTCTTGCGCTGAATTTCCCACCTGTCCGCCCGCCGAACTGGAAGCGCGTCTGCGCTTGCAACGCTTGCCCGAGGTCGGCTCGCGACGCTTCTGCAAATTGATCGAGGCCTTTGGCAGTGCCTCGTCGGCGCTCAGTGCCCCGGCCTCGGCCTGGCTGGCGCTGGGTCTGCCGCAGGCGGCCCACGAGTCCCGGCGCAGCGCCGCAGTGCGCGACGGTGCTGCCGCTGCAATGCGCTGGCTAGAGCATCCCGGCCAGCATTTGCTGATGTGGGACGACCCCGCCTACCCAGCGCTGCTTGCAGAAATCCCCGACCCACCGCCCCTGCTGTTCGTCGCCGGCAACCCCGCGCTTGTGGATAAACCGCAACTGGCGATCATCGGTAGCCGCCGTGCCACGCCGCCTGCCTTGAGTACCGCCGCCGGGTTTTCCCGGAGCCTGGCCAAGGCCGGGTTTGTCATCACCAGCGGCCTGGCCCTGGGCATCGATGGCGCCGCACATCAAGCGGCAATCGAGGTCGGCGGGGCGACCATCGGCGTGCTCGGCACCGGTCTGGAAAAACTTTATCCACAGCGGCACCGCAGCCTGGCACGTCAAATGCTGCAACAAGGCAGTGCCCTGGTTTCCGAGTTTCCCCTCGATGCTGGCCCGTTGCCTGGCAACTTTCCCCGCCGCAATCGCATCATCAGTGGTTTGTCCCTGGGGGTGCTGGTGGTCGAGGCCAGTCTTGCCAGCGGCTCGCTGATCACCGCGCGCCTGGCGGCGGAGCAAGGGCGCGAGGTCTTCGCCATTCCCGGCTCGATCCACCATCCCGGAGCCAAGGGCTGTCACCAGTTGATCCGCGATGGCGCCCTGCTGGTGGAAAGCATCGAACAGATCCTCGAAAGCCTGCGCGGCTGGCAGAACCTGTCGCCCGCGCCTGTGGATAAACCGGCGCATCCATTGCTCGCCTTGCTGATCGCTGCGCCGCAGACCAGCGAGGCCCTGGCCCTGTCCAGCGGTCAACCGCTGGCCAAGGTACTGGCGGCGCTCACCGACCTGGAGCTGGACGGCCGGGTGTGCAATGAAGCCGGGCGTTGGTTTGCCCGCTCCGGCTAAGTAAACTGCGCACCAGCCTACAAGCGGAGTGACACAAATGGTGAACAGTTGGCGTGCGCAACAAGCCGCGCGGGAAATCCGGGCCGGAGCGGTCATCGCCTATCCGACCGAAGCGGTCTGGGGCCTGGGCTGTGACCCATGGAACGAAGAAGCGGTGGACCGCCTGCTGGCGCTGAAATCGCGCTCGGTGAACAAGGGCCTGATCCTGATTGCCGACAATATCCGCCAGTTCGACTTTCTCTTCGAAGACTTCCCGGACGTCTGGATCGACCGCATGAGCAGCACCTGGCCCGGGCCGAACACCTGGCTGGTGCCGCACCAGGGACTGCTGCCGGAGTGGATCACCGGGGTGCATGACACCGTGGCGCTGCGGGTCAGCGATCACCCGCTGGTGCGCGACCTGTGCTCGCTGGTCGGGCCGCTGGTATCGACTTCCGCCAACCCGGCCGGGCGCCCGGCGGCGAAGAGCCGGCTGCGGGTGGAGCAGTATTTCCATGGCCAGCTGGATCTGGTGCTGGGTGGGGCGCTGGGTGGGCGCAGGAATCCGAGTGTGATTCGCGACCTGGCCACTGGGGATGTGGTTCGGGCAGGCTGATCTTCGTTGGGGCTGATGGCCCTATCGCTGGCAAGCCAGCTCCCACAGGTACTGCATACACCGGCCCTGGGGGAGCTGGCTTGCCAGCGATGAGGCCATCAGCCCCACCGCAAAAAATCAGGGAATCAACACAGTCGACCCCACCGTCCGCCGCGCCGACAGCTCGATCTGCGCCGCAGCCGCCTCAGCCAGCGGATAACGCTGCTGGATATCCACCTTGACCTTGCCACTGGCGATCATCGCAAACAGCTCGTCGGCCATCTTCTGAGTGTTTTCCGCGTTATTGGCATAACTCGCCAGGGTCGGCCGGGTCACGTACAGCGAACCCTTCTGCGCCAGGATCCCCAGGTTGACCCCGGTCACCGCCCCCGAGGCATTACCAAAACTCACCATCAGCCCGCGCGGCGCCAGGCAGTCCAGCGAGGTCAGCCAGGTGTCCTGACCCACGCCGTCATACACCACCTTGCACTTCTTGCCGTCGGTCAGTTCCAGCACGCGCTGGGCCACGTCTTCATGGCTGTAGTCGATGGTCGCCCAGGCACCCAGGGCCTTGGCCCGCTCGGCCTTTTCCGCCGAACTCACGGTACCGATCAATTTGGCACCGATGGCCTTGGCCCACTGGCAGGCCAGCGAGCCCACACCACCCGCCGCCGCATGGAACAGGATGATCTCGCCCGGCTGCACGTCGTAGGTCTGGCGCAGCAGGTACTGCACGGTCAGGCCCTTGAGCATCACCGCCGCAGCGTCTTCGAAGCTGACCGCCTGCGGCAGCGCCACCAGGTTATCCGCCGGCAAGGTATGCACCTGGCTATAGGCACCCAGCGGGCCGCCGGCATAGGCCACGCGGTCGCCCGCCTTGAAGCGGCTGACGCCCTCGCCCACCGCCTCGACCACCCCGGCACCTTCGGTACCCAGGCCGGATGGCAGCGACGGCGGCGAATACAGGCCACCGCGGAAATAGGTATCGATGAAGTTCACACCGATTGCGTGGTTGCGTACGCGAACCTGGCCGGGCGCCGGGGTGGTCGGTTCGAACTCGACCAAGGTCAGCACCTCGGGGCCGCCATGCTGGCTGAACTGGATACGCTGGGCCATTTGCACTCTCCTGAGACATCGGGGGAAAGCGGCTATCGGACGCCTTTTGCTTGATCGCCGTCAACTACGGAGGGCACATGCACGGTGGTATGCTGTGCGCCGAATTTTGCGCCGGTCCGCCTGGGTCGGCCCCCCTACCCGCTGCAAGGTGACCCGATGACTAGCCGCACCGAGGCCGTGAAGGCCTACCTGCTCGACCTGCAAGACCGGATTTGCGCCGCCCTGGAAAACGAGGACGGCGGCGCCCGTTTCGTCGAGGACGCCTGGACCCGCGAAGCCGGCGGCGGCGGGCGGACCCGGGTGATCGGCGACGGCACGGTCATCGAGAAAGGCGGCGTCAACTTCTCCCACGTGTTCGGCAACGGCCTGCCCCCGTCGGCCAGTGCTCACCGCCCGGAACTGGCCGGCCGCGGCTTCGAAGCCCTCGGCGTGTCGCTGGTGATCCACCCGCACAACCCGCATGTGCCGACCTCCCACGCCAACGTGCGCTTCTTCATCGCCGAGAAGGAAGGCGAGGAAGCGGTGTGGTGGTTCGGCGGCGGCTTCGACCTGACCCCGTACTACGGCAATGAAGAAGACTGCATCCACTGGCACCGGGTCGCCGAGCAGGCCTGCGCGCCGTTCGGTGCTGACGTCTACCCGCGCTATAAGGCCTGGTGCGACCGCTACTTCCACCTCAAGCATCGCGGTGAGCCGCGCGGTATCGGCGGCCTGTTCTTCGACGACCTGAACGAGTGGGACTTCGACACCTGCTTCGCCTTCATCCGCGCCATCGGCGACGCCTACATCGACGCCTACCTGCCGATCGTCCAGCGCCGCAAGGCCGAGCCGTACACCGCCGAGCAGCGCGAATTCCAGGAATTCCGCCGTGGCCGCTATGTCGAGTTCAACCTGGTCTACGACCGCGGCACCCTGTTCGGCCTGCAATCGGGCGGTCGTACCGAATCCATCCTCATGTCCCTGCCGCCGCAGGTGCGCTGGGGCTATGACTGGAAGCCGCAACCGGGCAGTGCCGAGGCGCGCCTGACCGAGTACTTCCTGCAGGATCGCGACTGGCTGGGTCTGGACAACAGCGGGCACTGAGCCCATTGTGCACACCCCGTTTGCCCGGCCGCCGGGCGTGATCCAGGAAGCGCGTGTATGGACCAGTACGTTGTATTCGGCAACCCGATCGGCCACAGCAAGTCGCCGTTGATCCACCGGCTGTTCGCCGCCCAGACCGGCGAAGAACTGGAATACGACACCCTGCTGGCGCCCCTCGACGACTTCACGGCTTGCGCCCAGGGCTTCTTCAAGCAAGGCCTGGGGGCCAACGTCACCGTGCCGTTCAAGGAAGAAGCCTTCCGCATGGTCGACAGCCTCACCCCGCGCGCGCGCCGCGCTGGCGCGGTGAACACCCTGAGCAAGCTGGCCGACGGCAGCCTGCAGGGTGACAACACCGACGGCGCCGGCCTGGTTCACGACCTCACGGTCAATGCCGGGGTCGAACTGGCCGGCAAGCGCATCCTCCTGCTCGGTGCCGGCGGCGCGGTGCGCGGCGTGCTCGAGCCGCTGCTGGCGCATAACCCGGCCTCGCTGGTGATCGCCAACCGCACCGTGGAAAAGGCCGAGCAACTCGCCCGCGAATTCGCCGACCTCGGCCCCGTGGCTGCCAGCGGCTTCGGATGGTTGAAGGAGCCGGTGGACCTGATCATCAACGCCACCTCCGCCAGCCTCGCAGGCGAATTGCCGCCGATCGACCCGAGCCTGATCGTGCCGGGCCAGACCCTCTGCTACGACATGATGTACGGCAAGGAGCCGACGCCGTTCTGCGTGTGGGCCGCAGAGCATGGTGCGGGCAAGGTGCTGGATGGGCTGGGGATGCTCGCCGAGCAGGCGGCGGAGGCGTTCTTTATCTGGCGTGGGGTTCGCCCGGACACCGCGCCAGTGCTGGCGGAACTGCGGCGGCAGTTGGCGCGGGGGTGAGGCTGGCAAGGATTGTTGCCTGGCAGGAAACCTGGTCGTGGCTTCCAGGTGCATGGCGATAGTTCTTTAGTGCCCTCAAGATCGAGCGCCGCCCGCGCGGCGCATCGCCGGCAATCGGATCGCCGC